>NZ_LOKY01000006.1:0-175715 GCF_002211315.1 Rhizobium sp. R693
TCAACAAGATCAAACAGTTTCGAGGTATCGCTACGCGCTACGACAAGCGCCCGGAAAACTATCTTGCTGCTGTCAAACTCGTCGCCGCAAGGATCTGGTGTCAGAGTTTATGAGTCGACGGCCTAGTCGGGTACGATGTTTTACCAAGAAAAAGAGGATCGTTATTTGAATATGTTCCGAAGCGAAAACGAAGGAAGGCTTAGATGAAAGTACATCTAAAGGTCGAGCGTACGAGTGGCGGCGTGCGTGTCGTCGCGACTGGAGATTACGAGGACACTATCGAAACGACCCTCGTCCCGCGCGAACGCATCGGCAGATTCGTTGCCGATCTCATCCTTGATCGTGTCTACCTGAAGGGTGCGCAGATTATCGTCAATGACGCCATCGCCTTCGAGGTCTTCGATGCCAATGATAACTTTGATGAGTTCGCCGAGATTATCCAGGAGGCCCAAGGGTCCGGTATCTGAAAATGATCACCGACGCGGCTCATAGGGCCCCAGAAACGAACGCCGTTAAAGTGAATCAAATGCGTGGGCGCGTCAGCCGCTACCGAGCACTAGCCCTAACGCGACCGGGGCCTGAGATACTCTCGTGTAGGAAACACGGGAAGCTGCTTTGGTTTAGATAAATTTTCCTGCGGCGATTTCATCTTCTTTAAGCGATCTTGCAATCGGGAGATAATCCGTTTGTCTGTCACTTCGATGTAAAAGCGACTGTATTGATTGCGTTGAATGAACTCGGCTTGAAACAATGTTGCTGACTGAAAGCTCTCGACAAGGTACATGACGGCGTCGTCGCCGCTTACCTGATCACAATAAAAATAACGCAAAGGGCTATAGGCAAAGTAAAATACACCCGCCTTGAAGTAAGAATCGCCAACTGGTAAAGATTTCGCCGGAACTTCTATCGAAGATCCATCAATAACATTTGTGTATTTTACCGTTTCTTTCGTAACAGAGGGTTCAATTAAAGAGTTTGACTCAATAAGCTTCCCAGAAATGCCTTTTACGGTTATAATAATTTCCTTTACAGTTCCTTTTTTCAAAAAGTAATCGTCCGGTGGATGCAATTCGTCTCCCACTGAGACTGATCTCGTCGCGATTTGATCGAGGGGAACGAGTTCCGAAGAAACCGTCTTATCAATCAAATCTCCGATTGATTGTCCGGACGAAAAAAGACTTCTTTCTAGGTAGTAGTTCAACTGGCTCGGTTCATCCGGAAGGGCGGAACTGCTTCCATCGGAGTAAGCGAGCTTGACTGTTTCTACGACGTTCATCCTCCGGTCGGTATCCACGACGCGCACTTCTAAATCCTTGAAGGGAGGTGCCTTACCCTGTGTGATTATTACGTGCGCTGATCCGGCGTCGACGCTCGGAAGATCGTCCGCCGAAAGATCGAGACGAAACAGGTCAATGCCATGATTTTTACCAACTGAAATCGCGCCACTTTGAAAGCCAGATCTGCTGACGAAGATAGGTTTGTTTATACCCGCATCCCTTGCTTTCGTGACAAAAGCGTCCATAGCCTCAACCGAGATGGGCCTGCTTTTATTCTTCACTTCATAGCCGATCAGAACGGAGTGAAGCCCAACTTTCAGTTTTGCCAGGACGTCAAACTGACGGTTCCCGATCTTAACGTTCCACTGCACATCCGCTTCGGGTATCGTGCTGCGCTGGATAGCCGCAGCAAGTATCTCGATATATCGATCCTCAGAAATCATATACTGCGCTCCACGTCTCGAAGAATGCCGCAAGGTCTCGTGCAAGTTGCACGTAGTTGGCACGATGGGCAATGGGGGC
Source organism: Rhizobium sp. R693 (assembly GCF_002211315.1). Lineage (NCBI taxonomy): Bacteria > Pseudomonadati > Pseudomonadota > Alphaproteobacteria > Hyphomicrobiales > Rhizobiaceae > Rhizobium > Rhizobium sp. R693. The sequence goes on from NZ_LOKY01000006.1 coordinate 1,800, forward strand.
TGAGCACTGATCTCGCTAAATTCCCCATGGTTCAACCTCTTGGGTCCGTCCGGACCACACCCCACCTAAGCACGCCGCGATCGACTAAACGGCAATGTTGTCTTCGAGGTGTTCGATGCCAACGACGACTTTGACACGTCAGTAGAGCTCATCGTTGCGGCGTAAGGCGCACGTCAGCGCCATTGGGTGATCAAAAGAAACGTTTCTTGTTGTCGTGCAATTTCCAGAAACGATGAGATTCTCTACTTTTTGTTGTGGGCAATGATCAGGTCCTCTTGCAGCGATAAATCTAGCCGTTGCACCCTGTCATCTTGGATGCACCACCGCATCCGCGTGGGTTGGGGACTATGAGACAGAATTTTATTGCATCTATGCTGCTTTCGGCAGGGCAGGAAATCCCGATTGGACATGGGACGAAACTCTCTTGGCGTTGGACCTGCTCTACCGCCATGGAGCGCCGATCGACCGCAACCACGGGGATGTAAGCGACCTATCTAGTTCGCTCAGGGCAGCGGAAATCCATCCGAAGGATAAACGGAAGGACAATTTCCGAAACCCTGATGGTGTTTCCCTGAAGCTGCAGAACCTACAATCTGCCATCGATCCCACACGCGGCTTGTCGTCTTCGAAAAGAGACCGCGAAGCGGTTGCAGAGTTCCCTATTTCGAGAAAGCACGAACTAGCCGAAATCGCGGCGGCTATCCTGCGAGAGTTGTCAAACGATCCACAACCTTTAGAAGTCCCCGAGGATGAGGTGTTTGTTGAAGGTCACGTCATTACGGCATCGCATCGACGGCGCGATGCTCGCCTTCGACGAAGGCTTCTCGACAAACGCACTGACGAGGGGCTTATTTGTGAAATATGTAACTTCTCACCACCTTCTCTGACGAGGACCTTGCGTGAGAGCTTCTTCGAAGCGCACCATAAAATTCCGCTATCTGCGGCGGTCGGACAAACATCCACCCGCGTCGCTGATATGGTCCTGCTATGTGCTGGCTGCCACAGGTTTGTCCACAAGCTCATTTCATGGAGAAAGCAATGGGTCAGTGTCGAGATCGCGCGTACTCTCATGGCATCCGCTGACGAGTGACCGGCGATGCTGCCTAAATTCGGCAATCTGACGAAGACCACTTCCTGCCCATTTTGCTAATTTGTTTGTTAATTTCACCTACAACTAATGCACGCAATGCGATCAGCGATTGACTCAGCCGTCAGCCGGAATTATGTAGGATTCCCAAGCGTCTATCGAGACAGTCGAGGTTGGATCCCCATCTTCGCCCCATAACTCGGTCGCCTCAAATACAACCAAATACACCCATTGCGGATTTTCGCCCTTTCCATGCGCATTGTCGTCAGGAAAGACGAAGGAGCCCTGAACGGCCTCGACGACGCCGGCTTTTGAACGAGCGTAGCGGGGCAGCCGCGTGTGTGTCGTCGGATTGAAATTTATGGTTCGAACCCTGTCCCCGGCTGCAAAGCGGGGTGGCGTCGCGACAGGTCGGTCGCAAGGACCGCCCTTGGCGAGCACACCCGCCACCATGTCGGCCTTCAGGACACGCTTGGGCGCAGCTCCGTCCGTTTGCTTGTGGCCGGCATTGATCTCGTCAGCTGTCACGAAGCCGTGGCGCTGCAGGAGGACCTCCAGCGCCCGCGTCCAGATCTCATAATAGCTCGCGCCAAGATAATTCGCCGGCGGAATGTTCTCGCGCGCATGCCGGCTCTCATCGATATTCCAGGCGCCAAGCGCACCGCTGGAAAGCGTAAGACCGAGCGCACGCTTCTCCCACTCCGCATGGAAATACGGCTCGTCCTTTTCGGGCGCGACGGGGCCAAACCCCATCAGACCGCCAAGATCGTGCGGACCGTTCATGACGCATCTCCCGGCACAGTCGCAACACCCGTTCCGATCATCGCGTCACGGCTGACGAGATCGGCAAGCTGGTCCTCGCTCCACCCATCTGTGCCTTCCGGCCGCTCAGGAATGACGAGATATCGCAGTTCTGCCGTCGAATCCCAGACGCGGATCTTCTTGCCGTCAGGCAGTGTCACGCCGAACTCGGCCAGCACGCCGCGCGGGTCGATAACCGCCAGCGAGCGATAGGCCGGTGCCTTGTACCAGACCGGCGGCAGGCGGAGCACCGACCAGGGGTAACAGGAGCAAAGAGTGCAGACGACGAGATTGTGCGTATCCTCAGTGTTGAACACAGCGCGCATGTGTTCCCCCTGACGGCCCGTATAGCCGAGGCTCGCGATCGCAGCCGTCGCATCGCGCCGCAGCCAGTCCGCAAAAGTGGGATCGCTCCAGGCTCTGGCGACGACGCGCGCGCCATTGCGCGGACCGACCTTGGTCTCGTAGGTCTCCACGATCGCGTCGATCGCCGCCGGATCGATCAGCCCCTTCTCCGTCAGGACCGTCTCCAGCGCCCTCACTCGCGCCTGCATGTCGGTGTAGTGGTTATCGTGATCATGGTCATGGTCATGCTGGTGATCGTCGTGGTGCACGAAATAATCTCCGCCAATCTGCGGGTATCTTTAGGCTCTCGCGCGTGTCACGCCAAGACCTCTTCCAGATGCAACTTTTCGGTTAAGTTCGGTGCCATGAACATCCTGATTCTCGGCGCGACAGGCTTTATCGGCTCGGCGGTAGCATCTCGCCTGCTGGCTGACGGGCATAGTGTGACTGGCCTCGGCCGCAACCCGTCGCGCGCTCATCTAAAATTCCCTGATATCAAATGGATCGCAGCCGATCTGTCAAAAATGCTGCACGCCGAAGACTGGAGTGCGGTCATTGGAGGCTATGGCGCGGTCGTCAATTGCGCCGGCGCCCTGCAGGACGGTCTCTCCGACGACCTGGCGGCGACCCAATCCAAGGCGATGCAAGCGCTGTACGCGGCTGCACAAGAAACGCGCCCTCTCATAGTGCAGATATCAGCACGAACGAATGGCGCCGCTGCCGACCTGCCATTCCTGGCGACGAAACGTCACGCTGACGAAGCGCTCGCGGCAAGTGGCCTGCCTTACGCAATCCTGCGCCCTGCCCTCGTCCTCGGCCGCAATAGCCATGGCGGTTCGGCCCTGCTGCGTGCGCTCGCGGCCCTGCCCTTCGGCATCCCCTTGGTCCATGCAACAAGTCCGGTTGCAACAGTCGCGCTTGACGACGTTGCGGCGGCCGTAAGCAACGCTGTCATGGGACAGCTCGGATCGTGTACTGACGCGGATCTTGCATCGACAGAGCAATTGACGCTCGTCAAACTCGTTACCCTCCACCGGCAATGGCTGGGTTTGCCGCATGCAGACGTGGTTTCCCTGCCTGACATCGTTGCCCGACCTGTCACCTGGCTTGCGGATGCCGCCGGTCACCTTGGATGGCGATCACCCTTGCGTTCCACGGCCATGGCCGTCATGGCGGAAGGCGTTCAGCCAAACGCCGGCAGCAACCTAGGCATCGCGGCCGCGTCGGCGCAGGACACGCTGCACACGAACCCGGCCGGGGTGCAGGATCTTTGGTTTGCCAGGCTCTATCTCCTGAAGCCGCTGATGATTGCGGCACTGTCGAGCTTCTGGCTGCTGTCGGGCGTTCTGCCGCTCCTCGAAATTCAACGTGTCGTCACGCATTTCCACCCCCTGCTGCGGGAAGGCCCGGCCACGTCGCTTACCGTCTTCACCTGCCTGATCGATGTGATGCTCGGTGCGGCCGTGCTCGTCCGGCCATTCGCCCGGAGAGCTATGCAGGGCATGATATTGGTCTCGCTGAGTTATCTTGCCGGTGCCACAATCATCGAACCCTCTCTGTGGCTCGATCCGCTTGGCCCCTTGGTGAAAGTGCTGCCGTCGCTGGTGCTGACATTGACCGCCCTCGCGATCCTGGATGAGAGATGATGCTCGAACAATTGCTGCTGCTGGCACACGTGATCGGCGCGACAGTTCTGTTCGGCACGGGCGCCGGGATCGCTTTCTTCATGGTGCTCGCCCACAGGACACGGGATCCGAAGCTGATCGCTCATGTCGCAGGGACCGTCGTCATCGCTGATACGTTGTTTACGGCGACGGCTGCAATTTTCCAGCCGGTAACAGGCTATATGCTAGCGAGACAGATCGGCTGGGAACTGACAGAGGGCTGGATCGCCCTCTCGCTGCTGCTCTACGTTTTTACCGGTCTTTTCTGGTTGCCGGTCGTCGGTATCCAGATTCGTATGCGAAACCTCGCCCGCGCGACCGCCATGTCACGCACGGAATTGCCCACCGACTATTTCCGGCTCTATCGCATCTGGTTTGCTTTTGGATTTCCCGCATTTTTCGCAGTTATCGGCATCCTGTGGCTGATGGTCAACAAACCGACGATCGCGCTATTTTAGCATCGGCCAGAGGCTGAGGACCAACAACACAGCCATGGTGATGTTGAACCATTTGAGCCGTGCAGGATCCGACAACCAATCGCGTAGTGCTGAGCCAAACCCGGCCCAGGTCGACACACTCGGCACATTGACCAGCGCGAAGGCGCCTCCGACGATCAGGACACTCGCCAGGTAGATGTCGGGGATGGTGTAGGTGGCCATTGCGGTCACCGCCATGACCCATGCCTTCGGATTAACCCACTGGAAGGCCGCCGCCGACAGGAACGACATCGGCTTCGCGCCGCTTTTGCCTTCACCGAGAGTACGCGATGTCGCGATCTTCCAGGCGATCCAGGCAAGGTAGGCCCCACCAGCAAACTTCAGCGCCGTGTAAACAACTGGCACCGCATGAAGCAGCGCGCCCAGTCCGAACCCGACGCCGATTAGCAGCAAGAAGAATCCCGCCCCGATGCCCAACATATGCGGAACGGTGCGGCGGAAGCCGAAATTCACGCCCGATGCGAAGAGCATCATGTTGTTAGGGCCGGGTGTTATCGATGTGGTAAAGGCAAACAGGACGAGTGCCAGGAATGTATCCAGCGGCATGAGACCTCCCAGAGGCCCGCGATTGCTGGGCGAGCTCAATTGATTTAGGTCAATATAACTGACCTAAATCCGCCATTCCACGCAATCATTGTCATGGTGACAGGATTGGTGAAAGATTGCCGGGCCATCCAATCTCTTTCGAAACCCGGAATGATGACCATGCGAGATGACGCGATCCCAACCATCAGCTTTCCGAATGGTGCAGAGGTCCCCGCCCTCGGCCAGGGCACCTGGAACATGGGCGAGAATTCCACCGAGGCGAAGCGGGAAATAGAAAGCCTGCGCGCGGGCCTCGATCTCGGCATGACGTTGATCGATACTGCGGAAATGTATGCAGAAGGTGGAGCGGAGAAGATTGTCGGCGAAGCGATCCGAGGGCAACGGGATGAGGTCTTTCTCGTCAGCAAGGTCTACCCCTGGAACGCCAGCCGGAACGGAACGATTGAAGCCTGCGAACGCAGCCTATCGCGCCTCGGCACCGACCACCTCGACCTCTACCTGCTGCATTGGCGCGGCGACCACCCGCTCGCTGACACCGTCGAAGCCTTCGAAGCACTGAAGGCATCCGGCAAGATCGGCGCCTGGGGCGTTTCCAACTTCGATACTGTTGACATGGAGGAACTGCTGACGGTCCCCGGCGGACGCAATGTCGCCGCCAACCAGGTTCTCTACAACCTGTCGCGGCGTGGCGTTGAATACGATCTGCTACCCTGGTGTCAGGAACGTCGGATCCCGATCATGGCCTATTCGCCGATTGAGCAGGGACGCATCCTGCATCATCCGGAGCTGATCCGCATCGCCAAGGCCTATCAGGCGACGCCAGCGCAAGTGGCGCTTGCTTTCCTGCTGGAACGCGACGGTGTGATCGTCATCCCGAAGACGTCGAGCGCAACTCGCGCCGCCGAAAACCGGGACGCCGTCTCGCTCGACATTACCGATGGAGATTGGGCCGTGCTGGACGCCGCCTTCCCACCACCGGCAAGAAAGAAGCCACTGGAGATGGTCTGATCCCCAGCGGCCTAAAGTGTCACTGACTGGCGACTTACATGCCCTGCTGGCCGCGGTTCATCGCGGCGATACCGGTACGGCAGACCTCGATCAGGCCAAGCGGCTTCATGATCGAAACGAACTGGTCGATCTTCGAGGACTTGCCCGTGATCTCCAGGATAAAGTGATCGACCGTCGCGTCGACGACCTTCGCATGGAAGGCATCCGCGAGCCGAAGCGTCTCGGCGCGGGTCTCGCCAGTGCCGACGACCTTGACAAGCGCCACTTCGCGCTCGATCGGACGTTCCTGACCGAGTTCGCGGGCGCGTACCGTCAGATCAACCACCCGATGAACCGGAACGATGCGCTCAAGCTGCGCCTTGATCTGTTCGAGGACATGCGGCGTACCACGCGTCACGATGGTAATTCGCGACAGATGCGCCTGATGCTCTGTCTCGGAGACGGTCAGGCTCTCGATGTTGTAGCCGCGGCCGGAGAACAGGCCGATGACGCGGGCAAGGACGCCCGGCTCGTTGTCAACGAGGACCGAAAGCGTATGGCTCTCGGCCGCCGCCGTCTCGGGCGAGATGAAGTAGGCAGAGCCCGTCGGCTGAAGATGTGCGTTCATGATCGTGGGTTTCCTCTACCTTGATATCAAACGAGCTGCCGGCCCTTGGCGTCGATCGCATTGGCGACCGCCTCGTCCGTGGCTTCATCCGGCAGCAGCATCTCGTTGTGAGCCTTGCCCGAGGGGATCATCGGGAAGCAGTTGGCGAGATTGGCGACGCGGCAATCGAAAATGACCGGCTTCCTCACGTCGATCATTTCCTGGATTGCGCCGTCCAGATCATCAGGCTTGTCGCAACGCAGACCAACGGCACCATAGGCTTCGGCGAGCTTGACGAAGTCAGGCATCGCCTCCGTATAGGAGTTGGACAGACGGTTGCCATGCAGCAGCTGCTGCCACTGGCGAACCATGCCCATGTACTGGTTGTTCATGATGAAGATCTTGATCGGCGCTTCGTACTGGATCGCCGTCGACATTTCCTGAATGCACATCTGGATCGAGGCATCGCCGGCGATGTCGATGACGAGGCTTTCGGGATGCGCGATCTGCACGCCGAGCGCTGCCGGCAGGCCGTAGCCCATGGTGCCGAGGCCGCCCGAGGTCATCCAACGGTTCGGCTTCTCGAAGCCGTAGAATTGCGCTGCCCACATCTGGTGCTGGCCGACTTCGGTCGTGATGTAGGTGTCGCGATCCTTCGTCAGCGCATAGAGGCGTTCCAGCGCGTACTGCGGCATGATGACGTCGTTGCTCTTGGTATAGGCGAAGGAGTTGCGCGCACGCCAGCGGGCGATATCGGCCCACCAATCGGCGGTCTGGCTCTTCTCCGGCTTCTTCGGCAGAGCCCGCCACAAGCGGACCATGTCTTCAAGAACGCTTCCAACATCGCCGCGGATGCCGAGATCGACGCGAACGTTCTTGTTGATCGAGGACGGGTCGATGTCGATATGGATCTTCTTCGAGTTCGGCGAGAAGGCATTGATGCGGCCGGTGATGCGGTCGTCGAAGCGGGCGCCTATGCAGACCATGACGTCGCAGTCATGCATCGCCATGTTCGCCTCGTAGGAGCCGTGCATGCCGAGCATCTTCAACCAGTTCTTGCCTGACGCCGGATAGGCGCCGAGGCCCATGAGCGTCGAGGTGATCGGGAAATCCGTCAGCTCGACCAGCTCGCGCAGCAGCTTGGTGGCCTCGGGGCCGGAATTGACAACGCCGCCGCCGCTATAAATGACCGGGCGCTTTGCGCTCGCCATCAGTTCAACGGCCGCCTGGATCTGGTGAAGATCGCCCTGAACCTTCGGCTGGTAGCTCTTCTGGATCGCATGGGCCGACGGCGGCGTATAGGTGCCGGTCGCAAACTGCACGTCCTTCGGAATATCGACGACAACAGGACCCGGACGGCCGGACTGCGCGATACGGAAGGCCTCGTGGATGATCGCGGCCAGATCATTGACATCCTTGACAAGCCAGTTGTGCTTGGTGCAGGGGCGCGTGATGCCCACCGTATCGCACTCCTGGAAGGCATCCGAGCCGATCAGCGAAGTCGGAACCTGGCCGGTCAGGCAGACGAGCGGGATCGAGTCCATCAATGCGTCCTGCAGCGGCGTGACGGCATTCGTCGCACCTGGACCGGAGGTAACGAGCATGACACCGACCTTGCCGGTGGAGCGGGCGTAGCCTTCGGCCGCATGGCCGGCGCCCTGCTCGTGGCGGACGAGAATGTGCTTGATATCGTCCTGCTGGAAGATCTCGTCGTAGATCGGCAGCACTGCGCCACCCGGATAGCCGAAGATATGCTCGACGCCGTTGTCCTTCAGCGCCTGGAGGACGATCTCCGCTCCCGTCATCCGATTGCCTGCTGCCTGATTGTCCGTGCCCGTCATGTTTCTTTTCCGTTTTGACTGCTGGGATTTGAGTTTTGTGGTCCGGAAGCCCGAATTTCGGGCATAAAAAAAGGCCCCTGGGGAGCCTGTCATCTAGCGCATGGGTGGCTATCGCCGGATGGTTACACCATCCTGCCCATGCGCCTTCCCACCACGATAAGAGCTGCTGCGATTTTCATGGGGCGAAGTGATAGACAGAAAATTTCGCATCGTCAACGCATGCCGCAATAAAAAATCGAGCGGCATCTTACCGGCTGAGCATGTGCGAGAATGGCGCGCCTGTCGCAAAAAGACTTTCTTAAACGTTCGCTGATATCCTCCCTTGCTACCGCAGGGAGTAGCCCTTTGCTGAATAAGGACTTGCACACGTCAGGCAAGGCAGGCGAGCATGACCGCCGCAATGACCAGACCCCAGGCAACCGGTTTCTCGGTCGCGTTGTTGCGTGCAGCGGTTCTCGCGCCACTATCGCCGCCGTCGCAGAAGCCGGCGGCACCGAGTTGGCAGAACTGTGGTCGGTCGGCAGGCTGATTTCGATCAGCGTCGGTCGAAACCGTGTGGTCGCCCTTGTCTACTCCATGAACACCGGCAGCCACAGCTGGGGTGAAGGCGAGGACAACTACTTCCAGATCGAAACCGAACTGCTTGGCGAAGTCCGCGTCGACGAGGATGGTCGCGAGCAGTTCTCGACCGGCATCTCGCGCTACCCCTATCTCGGCGCCATCGCCCACCGCATTCGCGCAAGCGACCTCATGCGGATCTATGACGCTGGCACTGGAACGACGGCCGTCATCGGTAAGCTCACCCAGGACGAGAGCATCGACGCCGCGATCCACATCCCCTCAATGCTGTCGAAGCATTTCGCGATCGTCGGCTCAACCGGCGTCGGCAAGTCGACCGCCGTCTCACTCCTCCTGCATAAAGCGATCGAGGCCGACCCGAAGCTGCGCGTCCTGATTCTCGACCCGCATAACGAGTTTGCCGCTGCCTTCCCGAAGCACTCCGTCGTCGTCGACACGGACACGCTCGATCTGCCGTTCTGGTTGATGAGGCTAGAGGAGTTCGCGGAGGTCGTCTTCAGAGGTCGGGCGCCCATTCCCGAAGAGGTCGATATTCTGCGAGACTTGTTGCCGGAGGCAAAGCGCGCCTTCCGCGGTAGCGATAGTTCTCTTGTCAGGCGCACGACGGAGAAGAGTTCGATCACGGCGGACACACCTGTGCCCTACCGCATGGCCGATCTGCTCGCTCTTATCGACGAACGCATCGGCAGGCTTGAAGGCCGCAGCGAGAAACCGTTGCTGAGATCGCTGAAGATGCGCGTTCTCGCTGCCATCAACGATCCACGCTACCACTTCATGTTCTCCAATAACACGATCAGCGACACGATCATGGAGACGGTGGCGGAAATCTTCCGTATTCCTGGCGACAGTCGGCCGATCTGCACCTTCCAACTATCCGGCATCCCGTCCGAGGTCGTGAACTCCGTGGCCTCGGTTCTCTGCCGCATGGCGTTTGAAATCGCGTTGTGGAGCGAGGGCGCCATCCACATGCTTGTGGTCTGCGAGGAAGCGCATCGCTATATCCCTTCGGACCCCAATCTCGGCTTCTTCCCGACGAGGCAGGCAATCGCCCGCATCGCCAAGGAAGGCCGCAAATACGGCGTCTCGCTGGGGATCATCACCCAGCGTCCCGGCGAACTCGATCAGACGATCCTGTCGCAGTGCTCGACGCTGTTTGCCATGCGCCTTGCCAATGATCGCGACCAGGAAATCATTCGTTCGGCTATTCCAAATTCGTCGATCTCGACGACGAGTTTCATTTCTTCGATCGGCAACGGCGAGGCGATCGCCTTCGGTGAGGCGATCAGCGTTCCGATGCGAATGCGCTTCTCGCGCGTCGAGGAACGTTACTTGCCGAAGGCAAACGGCGCCAACGTGAAGGTTAGCGACGAGGATCCTGACAACGTAGACTTGCGCAAGATCGTGACGCGCATGCGCGCGGTCAGCGGCCCCGATATTTCGGCGTTCCAGCAAAGCTATTCCGCCGCGATGCCGCCCAGTGGCCCCTATGAGGACGAGGACGACTATGACGACTTCGACGGGCCGGTCGCACCACCTTCCTACCCGTCGACGCCAATGGCTGCCCGCATACCGACAACACCGCCACTTGCCCCGATCGAACCCTATCGCCGGGACATGCTGCCGGGAGCGGCCTCTCCGCGCGAACCTCTAGCTGCCGCGGCACCGGAAACATCCATCGACAGTCGCCTGGAAGCTTTGAGGCGCGAAGTCCGTCGAGAACCGGCACCGGGACAAGGCGACAATCCAGCGGTCGCAGGGAGCATTCGCCGCGAACCCGGCATGTCCCTGCGTGACAGCATACTGAAAAAACCGCTCAGTAGCCTCAATAACAAGGAATAGCGCCGCGCGGCCTACGGCAGGCGCTCCCAGCTTTCGTCCATCTGGTTGCGAAACCAGGTCATCTGCCGCTTGGCATATTGCCGCGTCGCGGCCGCACCCCGCTCCAGAACTTCGTCGCGGGTGAGCTCGCCCCTCAGCATCGCCGCGATCTGCGCGACGCCGATCGCCTTCATCACGGGCATATCAGGGGACAGCGAAAGCGAGAGCAGCGCCTTCACCTCGTCCGCAGCCCCCTGCTCCAGCATCTTTTCAAATCGCCCGTTGATCCGCTGGTGAAGGACGGCTCGCTCCGGTTCGACGACGATCTTGCGGGCCATCGAGGGGTCGACGATCACCGGCCCCGCTTGTGTCTGGAAATCGACAATCGATCGGCCGGTCGCTTCGATAACCTCCAGCGCCCTTACGATCCGCTGCCCGTCCTGCGGGCGAAGACTGCTGGCGACCGCGGGATCGCGCTCTTGCAGTTGTCGATAAAGTTCGTCGGGCCCTTCATCCTGCAGGCGCGAGCGGAGGCTGTTGCGCACGTCGTCCGGTATTGCGGGCATATCCGAAAGCCCGCCGGTCAACGCCTTGAAATAAAGGCCGGTTCCGCCAACGAAAATCGGCCTCCGCTGGTCAGCATGAAGGCGTTCCAGCAGATCCGCAACATCGCGCAGCCATGCGCCTGTCGAATAGGCCTGACCTGCCGGGACATGACCGTAGAGGCAATGCGGCACGCCCTGCATATCCTCTTCAGATGGCCGCGCGGTCAACACGCGCAGCGTGTCGTAGACCTGCATGCTGTCGGCGTTGACGACGACCCCGCCGTGCTCTTTTGCCAATTCGACGGCGAGCGCGGACTTGCCGCTGGCGGTCGGCCCGGTTATCAGGATCGCATTCAATGCGCTCAGAAGGTTTTCCATCATGGCCCTCGTTGCCACGCTTGTTGCCAATCCGTCAAATCCTGTTCTCACGCCAGTCATTGCCGAGCAGGCAGCCGATACGGTGAAAGCTTCCGGCCTCTACTGGCTGGCTGACGGAATCGCCTGCGATATCGCGTTGAGGGACGGGACAGATGCGGACGTCGCGCGAGCCGACATTCTCACCGTCATCGGCAGCGCTGCGATCGACCTCGTCGTCCAGGATGCCGCGACGCGCCGCAAAAAACTTCTGATCGCGGATATGGACTCCACCATGATCGGTCAGGAATGCATCGACGAACTTGCCGCCGAAGTGGGCCTTAAGGAAAAAGTCGCCGCAATTACCGCTCGGGCCATGAACGGTGAGATCGCCTTCGAGCCGGCACTGCGCGAGCGTGTCGCACTCTTGAAGGGCCTGCCGATCTCGGTCGTCGACGAGGTCATTTCCAAGCGCATCACATTGACTCCAGGCGGCCCGGAACTGATCGCCACCATGAGGTCCAAGGGACATTATACAGCGCTGGTCTCCGGCGGCTTCACCGTCTTCACCGGCCCCATCGCAAAAACGCTCGGCTTCAACGAGAACCGCGCGAACGTTCTGCTGGCAGAGAACGGTGTGCTCTCCGGTTCCGTATCTGAACCTATCCTCGGCAAACAAGCCAAGGTTGACGCGCTGAACGACATTTCAGACAAGCTTGGCATTTCGCCAGACGACGCCCTTGCCGTTGGCGACGGCGCAAACGATCTCGGAATGCTTCAACTCGCCGGATCCGGTGTCGCGCTGCACGCCAAGCCGACCGTTGCCGCGCAAGCCAAAATACAGATCAATCACGGCGATCTCAGCGCTCTGCTCTATATTCAGGGCTACCGCAAAACCGATTTCGTAACGCCATGACAGTGATCCTAACGACCGATCGCCTGATTTTGCGCAATTGGACCGAAGAGGATCGGTCGCTTTTCCACGAAATCAATTCCGATCCCGACGTGATGGAATTTTTCGCTTTCCGTCGCGATCGCGCCGAAGCGGATTCTATGCTGGACACCATCCGCGATAGTATCGCAACGACAGGGCTCGGGTTCTACGCGATGGCTCTGAAGGAAACCGATGAGCCGATCGGCTTTTGCGGCCTCTGGAAACCCAAGCTCGAACCGTTTCTTCCCGCCGGCACCATCGAAGTCGGCTGGCGTCTTGTAAGGCGGCATTGGGGCAAGGGCTATGCGACAGAAGCCGGAACAGCAGCACTAGGCCACGGCTTCACCCAGTTCGATCCAAGCGAAATTGTTTCTTTTGCGGTGACAGACAACCATCGCTCCACCGCTGTCATGCACCGGCTTGGCCTGCATCATGAACCCGATCGCGATTTCGACCATCCCAGCATTCCAGACACTCATCCGCATCTGAAGCGCCACGTTCTCTATACGATCACCCGTCAGCAATGGGAGCGTTGTATCGGCTGACGCCGATTGCCTCGTCGCCGGCACTTCGAAAGACGCAGCCAATCGATTTAGTCAAGGGATGAACGGAGACCTCGTCTCGCTATTCCATCGGCACGGCTACGAAGCGCAAGTCGCCATTCGCCGACGCGATCATCATCTGCGCATTGCGTCGGCCTTCCTGCTTCAGCGACTGCACCTTCGCAGCCACCGCTTCAGGCGAGCGCATGAACTCCTGCGCCACCTCAACGATCACGTCGCCAGGCTTCAGGCCCTTTTCCGCCGCGAGCGAACCGGGTGTGACCTCAGCGACGAGCACGCCGTCGACGCTTTCAGCAATACCGAAGGTCTTCCGGGTCTCCGCGCTCAGTTCCGACAGCGAGAGGCCGAGGACATTCTTGGGATTCGTTGCATCGGGTGTCGCCTGATCCGTCTTGCCCTTGCCATCCGGCATAGGCTGACTCTGCTGGTCATCGGGCTCATCCATATCCTGGTTTTCATCAGGATCCGGGTTGATGACACCACCCTTGTTGTTGGAGTCAGCATCGTTCGAGGCAGCCTGATCGCTGTCTTCGAGGCGGCCGAGCTTCACCTTCACGGTCTGCTCCTTGCCGTCGCGAAGAACGACGACATCGACTTCCTTGCCCACCGGGCTCTCAGCCACCACCCGCGGTAAATCGCGCATCTCGTTGACGGGCTTGCCGTCGAATTTCAGGATAACATCGCCGGCCTTGATCGAGCCGTCATCGACCGGCCCCCCCTTGATGACACCTGCGACCAGCGCACCCTTGGCGCTTGAAAGCCCCAGGCTATCCGCGACATCATCGGTAACCGGCTGGATACGCACGCCGAGCCAGCCACGGCGCGTTTCGCCAAACTCGCGCAACTGCTCGACGACGCCGGCCGCCAACTCGGACGGCACCGAGAAACCGATACCAATCGATCCGCCACTCGGCGAAATGATCGCAGTATTGATACCGATAACCTCGCCCTTCATGTTGAAGAGCGGACCGCCGGAATTACCCTTGTTGATGGCCGCATCTGTCTGGATGAAATTGTCGTAAGGCCCGGCGTTGATGTTGCGTCCGCGTCCCGAAATGATGCCGACGGTCACCGAACCACCGAAGCCGAACGGATTTCCGATCGCCATGACCCAGTCGCCGATGCGCATCACGCTGGAATCGCCGAATTTCACAGCCGTCAGCGGCGCCTTCGGCTCCACTTTCAGCACCGAAAGATCGGTCTTCGTATCGGTTCCGATCAGCTTCGCCTTCAGCTTGGTGCCGTCGGCGAAATTGACTTCGATGTCGTCGGCGCCCTCGATCACGTGGTTGTTGGTAACGATGTAGCCTTGCGGATCGATGACGAAGCCCGAACCCAACGAGTTGACGTTGTGGTTACCGCCCTTGTTACCCTTCTGCTTGTTGAAGAAATCGTTGAAGAACTCCTGGAAAGGCGAGCCGTCGGGCGCGCGCGGCGCCGGGCCAACCCCTTCATCGTCCTTGACATTCTGTGACGTCGAAATGTTTACGACGGCATTGAGGAGCCCTTCAGCAAGATCGGCAACGGATGCCGGACCGTTCATCGGTGGCGTGCCCTGTGCATGGGCGGCGCCTGTGAAACCAATGTTAGCCAGAAGTGCGGCGCCGGCCAGGAGAGCGAGCGATCGTCTGAAGGTCGGGCGGGTCGTCGGGGCCATCAAGCATCCTCATTTCAAATAATACGCACTCTGAGCACCAGCATAAGGCGGAATGATGGAGGGTGAAATCACCTTTTCGCGAAATCCCGTGCAATCTCTCCGCTGCGCTCACCATCATCATGCTGGAACGTAAAAAGGGCCGGCAAAGCTGCCGGCCCTCTGTGTTTCTGCAGATCCCGATACGCCGATCAGTTCGTCGGCGCGCTCGGCATCGCCGCCGGCGGTGCGTTTCGTGGCGCGCCGCTTGCGTCGTTGAAGAAACGGAAGAACTGCGAGTTTGGCGAGATCACCAGCGTCGTGTCCTGCGACGTCAGAGCCGTCGAATAAGCGGCCATGGAGCGGTAGAACTCGAAGAATGCCGGATCCTTGCTGAAGGCATCAGCAAACAACCGGTTCCGTTCTGCGTCGCCCTGGCCGCGCAAGACTTCGGAATCGCGTTGCGCCTCGGCGGTGATCTCAACCACCTGCCTGTCTGCGATAGCCCGGCGGCGCTGGCCTTCTTCCGTACCCTGCGCACGCAGGAGTTCGGCTTCGGCAAGACGCTCAGCGCGCATGCGGTCATAGGTCTTCGGCGCAACTTCACGCGTCAGATCCGTACGACGGATGCGGACGTCCTGAATGTTGAGGCCGAGATCTTCGGCGTCGCGATGCAGATCGTCGCGAACCTCAAGCATCATTGCCACACGCTCTTCCGACAGCGCAGCGTCGAAGTCGCGCAGACCATAGACACGGCGAAGCGAAGAATCGAGCTGCGTGCGAAGGCGAGCTTCCGCTGCCTCGCGATCGCCCGAGACCGTTTCGCGGAACTTGCGGACGTCCCTGATGTCATAGACCACGAAGGCGTCGACATCGAAGGTCGCGCCACCACGAACCTGGACACGAATGTTGTCGAGGTCGAAGCGAAGCGCCTGCCTTTCAACGATCTGGACGCGGTCGGCATCCATGAAGGCAAACGGCAGCTTGAAGTAGATGCCCGGCTCGGTCTTCACAGACTGGATCTGACCGAAGCGGACAACGATTGCCTGCTCCCGAGCGTTCACCACGAAAATCGAGGAGTAGAGCCCAACCAAGACGACGGCGAGGAGGCCGAGAATGAGCGGAAGCCTGTTCGATGTCATGGCTCAACCTCCCTGCTGTGCCGGTTTGCCGATCTCGTTGAGCGGCAGGTAAGGAACGACCCCCTGCTTCTCGTCGATCACGACCTTCTTGGAATTCTTCAGAACCTGCTCCATTGTTTCAAGGAAGAGACGCGTCCGGGTTACCTCAGGCGCCTTCGCATATTGTTCGTGGATGAACGAGAAGCGCTGAGCCTCACCTTCGGCTTCCTTGACGACGCGATCCTTGTAGGCTGCTGCCGCTTCGCGGATCTGGGCCGCGTCACCGCGCGCCTGACCCAGCTTCTGGTTGGCGTACTGATTGGCCTCTTCGACCAGTCGCTGCTTGTCCTGGTCGGCGCGCTGCACTTCTTCGAAGGCATCAGCAACTTCGCGTGGCGGCGCCACGTCCTGGATCGTCACCGCCCCAATGGAGATACCAGCCCTGTAACGGTCCATCGTTCCCTGGACGATGTTGGCGACCTCCGTCTCGATCGGTTGACGATTGTCGCGAAATGCGTCCTGGGCCGGACGACGGCCGACGACTTCGCGCATGGCGCTTTCGGCGACCTGCTGCAGCGTCTCAGCCGGGTTCTCGACGTTGAAAAGATATGCCTTCGGATCACTGACCGTGAAGAAGACGGAGAACTGGACGTTCAGGATGTTCTGGTCACCGGAAAGCATCAGCCCGCTCGGCGAGGAGGAAGACGTCGATGCTGAGCCGATATTCTGCTGCTGCATCGTCACCTTGACGATTTCGACGGTCTCCATCGGCCACAAATGGAAATGCAGGCCCGGTGTGGAAATCTCTTCCTTCGGATTACCGAAACGCAACTCGACGCCGCGCTCGTCCGGCTGGACTATGTAGATGCACTGGAAGAGCCAGAACACCACCAAAATCGCCGCCACAATGACGAGAACGCCGCCATTGAACCCGCCGGGTACAATGTTGCGCAGTTGATCCTGGCCACGCCGGATAATGTCTTCCAGATCGGGAGGGCCGCCCTTACCACCGCCGCCGCGCGGGCGGTTGGGCCCTTGCCCCCATGGTCCCTGATTGTTACCGCCGCCGCCCCAAGGGCCGCCGCCGCCATTCTGATTGCTCCAGGGCATCAAAACCTCGTTATTCGTTAAACTCCCGATCGCCCAACCCACGGGGGCGGCGGATACCGGCGATCGTGACCGTTATAGGTATCGCCGCATCCGCTTTCAACGCAGCATGAGGAACTTGGCGATATTTATTGGAAAATAGTTGCTTTTCAGCGGTTAGCGCCGGTCATAGACAACGAATTTCGTAGGATAGCTATCCTTGTCGCCTGCCGGCACGTCAATGGTCTCAGTCGCCTTCCAAAGTGCCGGCTCAATCGCTGGAAACGAGGTGTCGCCGTCAACAGAGGTTTCGACGTGGGTGACGCACAACCGATCGGCCAGATCGACAGCCTGCGCATAAATCTGCCCACCACCGATAATGCAGATTTCGCCCTCGCCTTTCTGGCGCGCAATTTCCTCGGCAAGATTGACGGCTTCAGTCAACGAACCGGCCATGTGCACATCGGGGTGATCTATTGCCCCTGCCTGCCTGGAGATAACGATATTCGCTCGTCCCGGCAGCGGCTTGCCGATGGACTCGTAAGTTTTCCGGCCCATGATCACGGGCTTGCCCAGCGTTAGAGCCTTGAACCGCTTGAGATCGGTCGAGAGCCGCCATGGCATGTCGCCATCCCGCCCGATGATACCGTTGTCGGAAACGGCAACCACAATGGTCCTGCGAATTTCAGACATCAAGCTCTCCGATCAGACGGCGATCGGCGCCTTGATGCTGGCATCGGCCTCGTAGCCGATCAGCTCGAAATCATCGAATTTGAAACCGAAGATGTCCTTCACATCAGGGTTGATCCGCATGAAAGGCAACGGCTTCGGCGCGCGGGTAAGCTGTAGTTTCGCCTGCTCGAAATGATTGTGATAAAGGTGGGCGTCACCCAGCGTATGTACGAAATCCCCGAGCTTCAGGCCGGTCACATGAGCCACCATCATGGTCAACAGCGCGTAGGAAGCAATATTGAACGGCACGCCGAGGAAGATGTCGGCGGAGCGCTGGTAGAGTTGGCAGGAAAGCTTGCCGTCGGCAACGTAGAACTGGAACAGGCAATGGCACGGCGGCAGCGCCATGTCGTCAACCTCGGCCGGGTTCCACGCGGAAACGATATGCCGACGTGAATTCGGATTCTTGACGATGCCCGCGACGAGATTGGCGATCTGATCTATGTGACCGCCGCCGGGAGCCGGCCAGGAGCGCCATTGGGCGCCATAGACCGGCCCAAGGTCGCCGTTTTCGTCCGCCCACTCGTCCCAGATCGAGACGCCATTGTCCTTGAGATAGCCGATATTGGTCTCGCCACGCAGAAACCACAGGAGTTCGTGGATGATGGACCGCAGATGCAGTTTCTTGGTGGTCAGAACCGGAAACCCCTCATGCAGGTCGAATCGCATCTGATAGCCGAACACGGACCGCGTGCCCGTTCCGGTGCGATCGCCACGATCGGTTCCGTGTTCCATCACATGTTTCAAGAGATCGAGATACTGCTTCATCGTTCGCCGCCGATTCCGTTTCCCGTCTATTTAAGCCCTTCGCTCTTCGAAACCAATCATTGCGCGCTGATTATCCCGGCAAATCTCGGAGGGGGGACCGGCGGAGGACGTCAGAGCACGACATGGCTCACAATGCAGAACGGAGGCGCTTTCAGGCTAACGTCAGGTTCACATGTCTCCCTGTGCGTGGCGCGGGGGCGCTCCACGGGGATTCAACACGACAACCGACGGCATTTCATGCCGTAACCCCCTTGGGAACCGTACGCGAGTTTGGGGGAAATCATGACAGAGAGCCTAGTACGGTTGCAGCTGCGAACGGAGCGGCGCGACGAAGTATTCGCCGAGCAGGACCAGCCTATTGGCGACTTTACCTTCAACGCGAAAGTCGCCGACGTCTTCGATGACATGGTCAGCCGATCGGTGCCCTATTACGAGGAAATGCAGCGGATGGTCTGCGAGCTGGCGCAAGACTTCGCCAGACCGGAGACCAATCTCTACGACATCGGATGCTCGACGGCGACGACATTGCTCACTCTCGATCGTGTAATCGATCCAACGGTCAATTTCGTCGGCATCGACAACGCCCCTGACATGCTGGAAAAGGCCAGACAGAAGATCGAGCGGGCAGACACGCAGCGATCGGTAGATCTCAAAGTCGTCGATCTCCACCAGGGCCTTCACATGGAAAATGCCAGCGTCGTCACGATGCTGCTGACGCTGCAGTTTATTCGTCCCCTATTTCGCGAGCGCCTGATGAAGATGATCTTCTCAGGATTAAACAATCAGGGGTGCCTGCTGCTTGTCGAGAAGCTGACCAGCGAGGATACGGCCTTCAACCGCTTGTTCATCCAGCATTATTACGACTTCAAGCGGCGCAACGGATACTCCGAAATCGAGATATCGCAGAAGCGCGAGGCGCTCGAGAATGTGCTCATCCCCTATCGCTTGGAAGAGAACATGCAGCTTCTGAAAGAAGTCGGGTTCCGCAGCGTCGAGGTCTTCTTCCGCTGGTATAATTTCTGCGGCATCATCGCCGTTAAGTAAGGTTGGGACGCCAGATGAAAGCAACCATGATCGGCATTGGGAACTTCTTCTTCAAATACCGCAATCAGGCGTTTCCGCTCATAATCGTAGCCTTGTTCCTGATGTCTTCGCCACCGGCGGAAATTGCTGGAAGCGTCGCGGCAGAGCGTGTCAAAGACCTGATGGCGCTTCTGGTCATATTTTCCGGCCTCGCACTTCGAGCAAGTGTGATCGGCTACGCTTATATCAAGCGGGGTGGTCTGAAGAAGCGCGTCTATGCCAACGACCTGGTGACCGAGGGGATGTTCGGCGTCTGCCGCAATCCGCTCTATGTCGGAAACATGCTGATCTATGCGGGCGTATTCCTGTTGCATGGAAATCCGGTGGTCGCAATTTCAGGCATAGCGCTCTTTTTGTTCATCTACCAATGCATCGTCTATGCCGAAGAAGCGTTCCTTGAGGACAAATTTGGAGACGCCTATCGGGCCTATTGTGCAGACGTTCCTCGCTGGCTTCTCCGTTTCAGCAATTTTGCAGCTTCGACCCAGGGGATGGTGTTCAATGTGAAACGCGTGATCGCGAAGGACTATTCCACGGTCTCCGCCGCGTTGCTGGCTGTTCTCCTGATCGAGATCTACCGTGTCGTCGGCGCCACGAGTGTGCCACCTGTGCAGGTCTATGCCCTCGCCTCCTTGATTGCGATCGTGGCTGCGGCAACCGGCGTAGTGAGCATGCTCAAGAAGCGCGGTGCCTTCAAAGAGCACAAGGCAACCTCCTAGGACGGTTGCCAACTGCTTCTCTCCACGACACGGTTTTGTGACAAGGCCTCTTCCCATCCATCGCGGAAAACACTATATCAGCCATGCCGGTCCTCGGGCCGGCTATGGCGATAAATGAGCGGTGTAATAAACCTATTGGACCCGGGGGCGGTACCCGGCGCCTCCACCAAAAACCGGCGGGCTGCCAAATCGATGGCCGGCTTTTGATGGGGGCGAAACAGGATCGACAAGGGTGTAAAGATCGTCTTTTTGCTCGGCATTGTACCGCCGTTATCGGGCTAAAATTGTAGTTGCAAACGACAACTATGCGGAAGCTCGTCTCGCTGCTTAATCGCGGTGTGACACTTCAAATAAAGCCCTAGTGGTTCGCACCTCTAGGCGGGGTCCGAAGGCACCTGGCAACAGAAGCCTTCACCTTCTCCCTTGTGCGCAAATCATGTATGGTTTGGTCAAGCATGACTCGGCTCAGGCCTTTTCCACGGCGTCTTGGCATGCCATACAGCCTTGGGAAACGAGTCCGAACCAAAAGAAAGACAGGAAAGCATGGGGCAGGATCACATCCGTTACGACATTCTGGCACAGGACGCACTGCGCGGCGTCATCCGCAAGGTTTTGTCTGAAGTTGCCGCGACGGGCCGCCTGCCGGGTGAGCATCATTTCTTCATCACCTTTCTCACTGGTGCGCCAGGTGTTCGCATTTCGCAGCATCTGAAGGCGAAGTATCCGGAGCAGATGACCATCGTCATCCAGCACCAGTTCTGGGAGCTGAAGGTCACAGAGACGAGCTTCGAGATCGGCCTTTCCTTCTCGGATGTACCGGAAAAACTGTTCATTCCGTTCAACGCCATCCGCGGCTTCTACGACCCGTCCGTGAACTTCGAACTGGAATTCGATGTGCCTCTCGCCGACAGCGAAGAGCTTCCGGCTGCCGAAATCACCGCTTATCCGGTGGCATCCGACAAGTCGGAGGAAACGCCCGCCGCCAAAGCGGACGGCGAGGAAAAGAAGCCTGGTTCGGTCGTCTCGCTCGACGCCTTCCGAAAGAAGCAGTAAAACAAAGGGAAGCAACTGCTTCCCTTTTTCAATTCCGATCGAGGCCAGCCGTGACCGCCGAAGTCGTCAATCTCCGTCAGTTCAAAAAGAAACAGGCCCGCGCCGACAAGGAGAAGCAGGCGGAGCAAAACCGCATCTCCTTCGGCCGCACCAAGGCTGAAAAGCAGCTCACGAAGGCGCTCAACGAGAAAGCCGAACGCTCTCATCGACTAGGCCGGATCGAGAAACCCGAAGACGACAAATGAGCGCCCGGAGAAACGGAAAAGATTCAGAGATCAATCAGTTGGACGGTTTTCTGGAATCACATTCTCGGCAACTTGAATCGAATTCTGAAGCCTTGCGATGATCCGCAAGCACTCAGCGACCCTGCACGGACACCGCACCAGCTTCTCCCTGGAAGACGAATTCTGGCTTGAGCTGAACACAATCGCCAAGGCGCGCGCAATTCCGCTCGCAGCCCTGATTTCTGATATCGATGATCAGCGGCAGCCGGAGAGCAACCTCTCGTCAGCGCTGCGCGTCTATGTCCTTAACTGGCTGAAATCCGAGAATGTCGGTTAGGCTTTGCAACCGGCAGGTCGATGCATTGCAGACGATAAACCACCGGCAGTGACGGGTGGCAGAATTTCTGTGATGGCAAAGCCCACGATGTATCAGACGTGATTACTGCGGCATCTGCACACCCGGCAGCCCAGGTATCGTTTTGAAATTGAGAGAGTTTTCGGGCGGTATCGCAAGCTGCTCCTGCGCACGCCGCGCGGCATCCGCGGCAGCCTTCTCTTGCGCCGCCCTGGCGCGTGCTTCAGCATCGGCTTTCGCCTTGGCTTCTGCCTCAGCCTTTGCCTTCGCTTCGGCTGCTTGTTTCTCGCGCTCGGCCTGCGCGGCCAAAGCTCTCAGACGCTGTTCTTCAGCTTGCTGCTCTGCTTCGAATGCCACAGCCTTCTGGCGTTCCGCACCATTGAACTTGTAGAGAGCGACTTCGCGACGCAGTCGCTGCTTTTCCAGCACATTCGACTGCAGACGCTCGACGCGCCGGCGCTCGCGCTCGAAGGCGCGCAGCGACAGGAAACCGGTGATATCGGTAACGTCCATGGTACGCCCAGGCGACGCAAGCAGCCCCGAGAAGTCGAGGCGTACCGCAGGCTCCGCGCCGGGAAGCACCTCGCTGCCCGGATTCAGCGCAATTTTGAGCGACGCATTGATGCGCTGCTGTGGCAGGTCGATCTGGCCGTTGCCAACAACCTTCGCCTGATCGGTCGTCACGCTGACGTTCTGAAAGCGCAGAACCCCGTCCGTCACGTTGAATGGAATGGCGGTCGGCGGCAGCTTCGCTTCGCCGTTATTGAGCAAGGTCTCGACGATCGGGTGGACTTTGCCGGCATTCAACTGATCCTGCATCGGATCAGTAGCGGCCAGCAACGGCGCCAGCATGCCGAGATTGAGCCCACGTACGCTGATATCACCGAGCTTCACCTCACCGGAGCCATTCAACGAACCGGCGATATCCTTCATCGACTTCCCGGAAGCTTCCAGAGAGAGTGCCAGCCCGAACTTGCCGTTTGCGACGGGAGCTCCATCGCGCGGCCATACGACCCCGGCGAGGTCCGCGTCCGCCAAAGTAAGCTTTGTCTGGAAGAAGCCCGTACCATCGGCGTTGGTAAAGAGCAGATTGCCGTTCAGGCTACCGCCATCCCAGCCGCCCTTGATGTCGTTCAGCTCGAGTTCGTCGCCTTTGTAGGCCACATTAGAGGTGAAATCCGAAATCGGACCCGACCAGCCAGGCCAGAATTGCTTGGCCGAAAGCTTGAGGTTGACGTCCATGTCCTTGAAGACTGGCAAGCCCAACGCCGCGCCCGACAGGTCGCCTGTCGCCGCATCCGTCATTGGCCCGTAGACCGCTTCTCCGAGCCACGCGGCATCGGCGTTGGAAAGTGCCAGCTCGCCCGTCGCCGCTGTCTTCTCCGCTTTGCGATCGACGGTCAGCGCGCCGTTGAACTCGTTGTCGGCGGCATGTCCTGCGATATTCGCAAAGGCAATCCTGTTTCCATCAATGGTCGCGTTCGTCGTCAGTTTGAACGGCAAGCCCGTACCCATCTGCGGCACTGCGATGCCGTTCATGACAAGATACGGATCAAGGTCCGCACTCTCCAGCGATACTGCAAGCTGCCCGTTCATGAAGGCCTGCGGACGAACATCCACCTTGCCGCCAGCGGTGAACGAGGTACGGTCGGTGGCAAACGTCAGCTGCGCATCCGCGGGATCCGTGCCTTCAGCCTGCACCTTGAGTGTCAGACGGCCGTTCGCGTCCGCATCGACCGGCAAGGGATCGAGGCCGGCCTGCCCAAACAGGATCGACGTGACGCTGTTTTCGAGCGTCGCCTCCAGGCTTGTCGTACCCTTGCCCGTCAGCGCCAGAAGATCCGACATGCGATAGTCGAGGTTGACACGGCTGCCGTTGCTCACCCCGGCCAGCGTCAGGGTCAGACCGTCGCCCTCGTCTCCTCCAAGCGTCAACGCTCCGCGCAGGGCGGTATTGGTGTACCAGGCAGCGTTGCGTACGAGCCTGTCCATGACCGGATGCTGCGGCAGATGCTGCTTGAGCATGGTGAAGAACGAGCCCGGATCGGCCGATTTGAAGGTGATTTCCCCGGACCCCTTGTAGTCCAGCAAGGAGCCCTCGGCGCGACCCGTCGCGGTCACCTCGGCACCCGCCAGATTCTTGACGGAAAGATTCTCGACGGCCAGAGCGCCGTCGGCAATTGCGAAGCTCGTTTCGACGTCGGCCGCTTCGACACCAAAGGCCGTAAATTTGTCGGCCTTGAGCCGCGCGTTGATTTTGTGATCAAGCACGTTGTCGCCGGCATCCTGACCGGTGAACAATCCTGTCAGCGCGCGCAGCGCATCCAGATCGAGCGTATCGCCTGCAAGCGCCACGTCCAAGGTCGGAGCCTGATTGGCCACCGCCTGCCGGTCCAGCCTGCCCTTGAGCGTCGCCTGCCCCACGGCAATTTCCAGATTGTCGAACGTCTGCCGGTCGTGCGTGAGATTGACATCGGCGGAAAAACCCGCCTGTCGCAGTTGCCGGATTGCAGGATCGACAGAGCCGGCAAGCCACGCCGCAAGGCCAGTGGGCTGGCTGGATGCCACGGTGAGCTGCCCCACGAAGGATGCTTGCCCCTGCAAATTAAGATTGCCTTGGCCCTCCACTTGCGTGCGACCGGGTAGTGTACCGACCACATTGGCGATCGTCCAGCCCTTGCCGGCGGGTTCGACATCAAGCTGAATATCGCGGATCGTAGTGTCTCCGGCGACGATCGCCGGCAACCGGATGCTCGCCTTCCCCGGAACCTGCGGCACAGGGACTTGCGAAACGATCTGGATCAGCGCGTTCAGTCGCTGCCGGGCCGAAAGACTGGGGTCACGGTTCGTCTTGCCGTTTGCCCCCTGATTGCCGATACGATTGACATCGATCTGCTGGCCATTCGCAATCAGCAGGAATTGCGGCTTGCTTCCGGTGTCGAGCGTCGCCTCTCCGGTAACGACATAGGGATCGTCCGTAGGCCCGACCTCCAAGCGATATTCCGGTATCCGAACGCTTTCGTTGGTGAGCTCGAACTTCCCTTTCAACCGTGGAGGAACATCGACCTTGTCGGTCTTCTTGCCATTCCGGCTCTCGATCGACGCAGAAATCGTTCCCTGATAGTTCGGTCTGCGATCTACGAGCTTGAGTTCACCATCGAGATCGACCGTCACGGGGTGCTTATCAGGCTGCAGCCGCGTGCGCATCCGCAGGACTCCGTTCTCATCCGGCTGATTGCTGGCGATCGTGAAGTTGCCATGCTCGCCGTCCAGAGCTGCATCACCCTCGATCCGCCACGGACCGGCAAGCGATTTGGCCGACATCTCGGCGTTCAGACCCGTAACGTGCCGCGAGCGCCCCGATTGATCGTCAATGAACTGAAGATCGCCACCACTGACGTGAACATTCTCGAGAACAACCGTCTTGGCCGGAATTTCAGGTTGACTGCCGCGCGTCCAGTCGAGCGTGCCGTCCTTCAGCAACCTCAGCTTCACCTTCGGGTTGACCACGCGCATGTCGAAGATCAGCGCTTCGCCCGACAGGAACGGCGCAAGTTCAGCGTCCATCGAGAACTGCTCGATCTGCACGATCGGCGATCCGTCGAATTCCTGCCCGACGCGCACGTCATGCAGCGTCACCGACGGAAACGGCAGCAGGCGCGCATCCACCGCACCATGGACCACGACCTTCTTGCCGATAATGCGGCTTGCCTGATCCTCGAAATTCTTTCGGAAGTCGGTCCAGTCGATAAACAGCGGTGCCAGCAGCGCCACGAACAGCGCCACGACAATCACTCCGCCCAAAAAGACGAGGAACCGGCCTACCAACTCAACATTTCTCCATTTGGGAATCCAATGCGGACACTAGAGCATGATACCGAAAGCTGTGAAGCAGCTTTCGGGCAACATCATGCTCTATTTACTTGATTTGGAGATGAATTCGCCTCATCGCCAGTCAATCTTCCGCTGCGTCAATCTTGGCCATCCCACCATGCAACGGAATTCCCGTTTTAGCCGCGGTGGAATATCTTGCCGGGATTGAAGATATCATCCGGATCGAGCGCCTTCTTGACCTGCCGCATGAGTTCGACCGTACCACCGAGCTCCTCTTCGAGAAATGCCATCTTACCCTGACCGATACCATGCTCACCAGTGCAGGTGCCATCCATTGCCAGAGCGCGAGCGTTAAGCCGGCCGACAAAGGCTTCAGCGACAGCAATGCCCTCCTCCGTCTTGTCGTCGAACAACAGAAGCACATG
Organism: Rhizobium sp. R693; assembly: GCF_002211315.1. Classification (NCBI taxonomy): domain Bacteria; kingdom Pseudomonadati; phylum Pseudomonadota; class Alphaproteobacteria; order Hyphomicrobiales; family Rhizobiaceae; genus Rhizobium; species Rhizobium sp. R693. The sequence goes on from NZ_LOKY01000006.1 coordinate 28,001, forward strand.
GAAGTTCCCATCGCCGGCATGCCCGACGATCATCGCCAGCAAACCATGTTCCTCGATATCGGCCTGCGTTTCGCCGATGCAATCGGCAAGACGCGAAATCGGCACGCAGACGTCCGTTGAGAGCGCGGCCATTTCAGGCGCCAGCGCTCGCGACGCCCAGTAGGCATCGTGCCGTGCCTTCCAAAGCTTACGGCGCTCCTCGGCGTTGACTGTCCAAGAGAACTCACCGCCGCCGCATTCGGAGGCGATCTCGGCAAACTGCTCCGATTGCAGGGCAACGGTTTCGTCCAAACCGTGAAACTCGAGAAAGAGCGTCGGTTTTTCCTCGTAACTGAGCTTTGAATAGGCATTGCACGCGCGAATTTGCAGCGCATCGAGAAGTTCGATACGGGCAACCGGAATGCCCATCTGGATGGTCATGATGACAGCATCGCAGGCAGCGCGAACGGTTGGAAACGCGCAGACGCCGCCGCCGATCTTCTGCGGAACACCCTGCAGCCGCAGCGTTACGGAGGTCAAAATGCCCAGCGTGCCTTCTGCGCCGACAAAGAGCCGGGTCATATCGTAACCGGCGGACGACTTGCGTGCGCGTCGCGCGGTGCGGATTTCCTCTCCGTTCGCGGTGACCGCGGTTACTGCAAGCACATTGTCCTTCATCGTGCCGTAACGCACGGCATTCGTTCCCGAAGCGCGTGTCGAGGTCATGCCGCCGATCGAGGCATTGGCCCCGGGATCGATCGGGAAGAACAGACCGGTATCGCGGAGATAGGTGTTCAGTTCCTCCCGCGTCACGCCGGGCTCGACGGTACAGTCGAGATCCTCAGCATTGACTTCAAGAATCCGGTTCATTCGGCTGAAATCGATCGATATACCGCCGTTGGGCGCGTTGACTTGCCCCTCCAGCGACGAACCGGTGCCAAAGCCGATGACCGGCACCTTATGTTCGGCACATATCTTCACCGCAGCCTTCACGTCGTCGGTACTCTCGGCAAAAAGCACGCCGTCTGGCAGCTGCGCCGGGATGTAGGTGGTGGTATGTGCGTGCTGCGCGCGAAAGGCTTGACCGGTCTGGAAGCGCTCACCGAAGCTCTGTTTCAGAACGCCGAGAACGGCAGCGATGCCAACCTCGTTCCGTGTTCCGGTCTTTGCATCTTTGAGCGCCATCTCTTTGATCTCCTTCGCCTTCGCTGCCGGAAGGCACGTTGGTATGAGACAAGAGACGGCGCCTGTCCAGTACAAGATTGGGAAGAACGGCTCCCTGCCGAGTGCCGCTTAGACCAAGGGCGGATTGAGCCGCGCGAAGGCCGCCTGTCTCCGGTACGGGAAGTACGGATAGGGTGCGGTCACGGCACTCGCCTTATCGAGCCTTTCCACCTGTTCCTTCGACAAGGACCAGCCGACAGCACCGAGATTCTGGCGCAATTGTTCCTCGTTGCGCGCGCCGATGATGACGCTGGAAACGGTTGGACGACCGATCAGCCAATTGAGGGCGATCTGCGGGACGGTCTTGCCCGTCTCTTCGGAAATCTCGAACAGCACGTCGACGATATCATAAAGCTTCTCATCATCGACCGGCGGGCCGTAGTCCGCCGTCTGGTGCAACCGGCTGCCCTCCGGCAACGGTTGGCCACGCCGGATCTTCCCGGTGAGACGGCCCCAGGCAAGCGGACTCCAGACCAACGCGCCGACGCCCTGGTCGGCAGCCAGTGGCATCAGTTCCCATTCGTAGTCGCGGCCGGCAAGAGAATAGTAGACCTGATGCGCAACATAGCGCGGATAGCCATGCCGCTCCGAAATCCCGAGTGACTTCATCAGCTGCCATCCCGCGAAATTGGAGACACCAACATAGCGGATTTTTCCCGCAGCGATCAGCCCATCCAGTGTTGCGAGCACTTCCTCGATGGGTGTCGAGGCATCGAATGCATGAAGCTGCAGCAGATCGATATAGTCGGTCCCAAGCCGTTTCAATGCCTCGTCTGTCGAGCGGATGAGGCGCGAGCGCGACGTTCCCCACTCAGCAGGTCCATCGCCCATCGGCAACGCGATCTTGGTTGAGACCAGTACTGCATCGCGCCGGCCGGCGATCGCTTGGCCAAGGACCTCTTCGGAGGCACCGCCCGAATAGACATCTGCCGTATCGAAGAGGTTGACGCCCGCCTCCAGCGAAATGTCGATCAGGCGCCGGGCTTCGGCTGCGTCCGTATTGCCCCATGCACCGAAGAGCGGACCCGAGCCTCCGAATGTTCCCGCGCCAAAGCTCAAAACCGGCACCCTGAGGCCCGATGCGCCGAGATTTCTATATTCCATGGTCGGTCTCCTGTTGTGGACTTCAGAAGAGATAGACACTGAATCTACGGTGATATAGATTGCCGGAAGGAAAACCATCCATGAATTGAAGTCATCATGAGCAGGCAAGACAGCAATCGCTCCGGCGAAATGGAAGTCTTCGTGCGCGCTGTCGAACTCGGCGGCTTCACGGCCGCTGCCCGCGCCTGCCGCATGACACCGTCCGCTGTAAGCAAGCTTGTGGCAAGACTCGAGGCCCGCCTTGGCGCTCGCCTCGTCAACCGTTCGACCCGCAAACTGCATTTGACGCCGGAAGGCTCCGCCTTTTACGAGCGCAGCGTTTCCATTCTTGCAGACATAGCGGAGGCCGAACGCTACGCATCATCAGGCGAACAAGCCACGGGCCCCATCCGCATCAACACCAGCGCCTCCTTCGGCCACCATATTCTTGCGCCGCTGGTTTCCGAATTTCTGGCGCTCAATCCCGCCGTCACGCTCGACATCTCGCATACCGACGCCATCGTCGATCTCGTCGAGGATCGAGCCGATGTCGCGATCCGCGCCGGACCGCTGAAGAGCTCCAGTCTCATTGCGCGCAAGCTTGGCTTCACCCGCAAGCTGATCGTGGCATCGCCGGATTATTTGAAGCGCGAAGGCGAACCAAAGACCATCGCCGACCTGAAGCGTCATCGCCGCGTCGGCTTTTCCTATACGCGCAGCGTTCAGGGCTGGCCCTTGCTCGATGGTGGCGAGACCATTGCGCTGCCGATTACGCCGGGCGTCCAGGTGGGTGACGGCGAAGCGATGCGATATATGGCGCTATCAGGTGCGGGGCTTGTCCGCCTCGCCACCTTCACCGTTCGCGCCGATCTCGAGGCCGGGCGGCTGGTCCCGGTTCTCGAAGACATCAACCCCGGCGACATCGAGGAATTCTACGCCGTCTACATTGGCCAGGGCGGCCCGTTGCCGGCTCGCGTGCGGGCGCTGCTCGACTTCCTGGCGGAGCGCGTCAGCCTCTGACACTGCGAAACCGGCAGGAATTCGCAATTGACCGCTTCCCCGGCTGACGCCTATATCGACGCATATCCTCCGGTCTCCGGCCGGCCTCTTTTGCCACCAGTGCGGCTCCCTGCTTCGACTGATCGCGGTTCCAGCATTGGCAAGATATGCATGGGAATCATGCCGTTGTACGACGCCAGCCGTTTCTTTCGATACGCCAGCCTGCCGCGATGGATCCTCCTGCTCAGCATCTCGACCCTGCTTGTGGTCGGGCTTGAAATGCTCGGGCTACCAGCCTCGCTTCTTATCGGCCCGATGGTGGCGGCAATTATCCTTGCCCTATCCATCGGCCCCGGATCGCTTCGCGTCCCGCGCTGGCCGCTCCTCTTCGGGCAAGCGCTCGTCGGCTTTCTGATGGCGCGCGCCATCACCGTCGATATCCTGAAGACGATGGCGACCGATGCGCCACTCTTTCTCGCGATGATCTTCTCCGTCATCGTCGCCGCGGCCGGTCTTGGCTGGCTGCTGACGCGCTGGCAGGTCTTGCCGGGTACGACGGCGGTCTGGGGTTCCTCGCCAGGGGCAGCCTCCGCAATGGTCATCATGTCCGAAGCCTATGGCGCCGACGCCCGTCTCGTCGCGTTCATGCAATATCTCCGTGTGGTCTTCGTCGCTGTGGCAGCCTCGGTCGTCTCCCGCCTCTGGGTTGCCGCAGATGGTGGCGAGCCGCCGGCATTCATTCTCTTCCCCCCGGTCGACTGGCCGGCGCTGGCCGCCACTGTCGCCCTCACATGCTTGTCCGCCTACATTGCTGTGCGCTTTCGCATTCAAGGCGGCACGATCACTGTGCCGCTGGTGGTCGGCTCGCTGCTCCAGGGCTTCGGTCTGCTCACTATCGAGCTTCCGCTATGGCTTCTGGCAATCAGCTATGCGCTGATCGGCTGGAACATCGGGCTGCGTTTCACCCGTGGCATCGTCATGCACGCCGCTCGTGCCCTGCCCCGCGTGACCGCCTCAATCCTGCTGCTGATGTCGATCTGTGGCTGCATGGCCCTTGCACTGCACAAATTCGCGGGCGTCGATCCGCTCACGGCCTATCTTGCCACTAGCCCCGGCGGCGCGGATTCCGTGGCGATCATCGCTGCGTCGAGCGACGTGGACGTGCCCTTCGTGATGGCTATGCAAACCGGCCGCTTCTTGCTGATCCTGTTTACTGGCCCAATGCTGGCTCGCTTTATCGCGCGCCGATCCGGCCTTGCGGAGAAGCCCGTTTAAGGCTCGCCCATTGGCCGGGCGTCAAGCCATAGGCTTTCTTGAAATGGCGGGTCAGATGGCTTTGGTCTGCAAAGCCCGTGGCAGCCGCCACATCCGAAAGCCCGTCGCCTGCGCCGATCAAGGTACGCGCCTGCTGCAGCCGCCGCATGAGCAGATAGCGATGCGGACTTGTTGCAAATGCGGCCCGGAAATGCCGCGCGAGGGAAAAGCGGTCGAGGCCGGTGACGGTCTCCAACTCGCCGGATCGCACAGCTTCCGTGGCGTGCGCTTCGAGATAGTCGCGCGCCAATCTTGCGCGCTGCCACGCCAAATTGCCGAGCGGACGCTGCGGGGTCTTCGCAAGCCTTGCAAGTCCGCCTGCAACGCGCGAAACGAAGTCGTCGACGAACAACTCGTCGGGCTCGCGATCCAGCTCGCCAAGCGCTGCGAGCAGCGTGCCTGCCAGGATGGGATCCCAGATGACAGGGTCGTCGACGAAAGGCAGTCCGATCCTCTCAGCAGCCAGGCATTCGAGCAGTAGCGCCGGCTCAAGATAAAGCATGCGATATTGGAGCCCGTCATCGGTGCCAGCTCCACCATCATGCTCTTCATCCGGATGGAGCACGAGCACTTGCCCCGGCATGCTGAAGCGCCGCTCACCGCGATAGGAGAAAGTCTGCACACCCTTTATCGTGACGCCGAGAGCATAAGTATCGTGGCGATGCGGCTCGAACGCCTTGCCAGAAAACTGCGCTTCCATCCGCTCGATGCCGGGAAAGCCCGGCGCAATTACGATCCCGTCTGTGCCGGGCTGCGTGCACAAACGTTCAAGACCCTCGAAGGCATGACTGTTTACATCCTGGTCCAACGCGACTTTCGAACCCGCATGAAAGAGACTGGAATGTTTGATACCAAAATTGCGATCGTCCTGCGAAACAATCTTGCATCCTGGCAGAAGCTGAACGTCACCGCTTTCCTGATGAGCGGAATTGCCGGGCAGAGCCCCGAGATCATCGGTGAATCGTACAAGGATCGCGCTGGCAATCTCTACAATCCGCTGTCCATCCAGCCGATTATCGTACTGTCGGCCGAGGACGAAACGATGTCGGCAATCCACCGCCGCTCCCTGGAGCGCGGCGTAACCTCATCGCTGTTCATCGAAGAGATGTTCGCAACCGGCCACGACGCCGCCAACCGGGCCGTCTTTGCCGAATATGCACCTGACGATGCCAAGGTTGTCGGCATAGCCATCAGGGCCGAAAAGAAGATCGTCGACAAGATCACCAAGGGTGCGACGATGCATCGATAACGAAAACGGCCGGGCGTTGACCCGGCCGTTTTTCTTGACTGAAAATGTGGATCAGCTCTGGGTGACAGGCGCGATCTGGATTTCAACGCGGCGGTTCTGCGCGCGACCAGCTTCCGTAGCGTTGGAAGCAATCGGCTGCGACGGACCGAAACCGACGGCAGAAACACGGCGCGGATCGATGCCCTGCGTGCCGAGATAGTCGGCAACCGACATGGCGCGGCGCTGTGACAGATCCTGGTTGTGCTGCAGGCTGCCGGTGGAGTCGGTATGACCGTTCACGTCGATAAGGGTGCGGTTGAACTTGCGCAGGACGATCGCGACAGAATTCAGCGTCGGATAGAAACCAGCCTTCACGGCATCCTGGTCAACATCGAACGTAATGTTGGACGGCATGTTCAGGATGATGTTGTCGCCGCGGCGGGTCACCGAGATGCCGGTTCCCTGGAGCTGAGCGCGCAGTTCGGATTCCTGCTGGTCCATGTAATTGCCGATCGCACCACCCGCGAGCGCGCCAACGCCGGCGCCGATCAGCGCAGCATTGCGACGTCCAACCGGCGAGCCGCCGACAGCCAAGCCGGCAAGCGCGCCAACGCCTGCACCCAGCAGCGCCCCACCTGAGGTGTTCGACATTTTCTGCTCGCCGGTATAGGGGTCGGTGGTGGTGCAGGCACTAAGGTAAGTTGCAGCAACAGACAAAAGTATGAATTTCTTGATCATGGACAGGCTTGTCTCCAATTCGGTGTTGATGCGACCAGTATTAAGGATTGCGGCAACAAGATGAAACAGATGCTTCAGATACCGGAAATTGAGAAAAATGCACAGCTACTGCGGATCGTAAGCCACAGTGGCGGGCCGAGCAGTCATGTCGCCCGTTGGAACACGGGCGACGCGTCGCTTATCAAGACAACCTGTCAGAAGTTCTGGAAGAGTTGGCGAACTTTGTCGTAGCTGGCATTGGCGATGTTCAGTGACTGCAAACCTAGCTGCTCCTGCGTCTGCAGGGCCCGCAGCCGGCTTGACTGCTCCTCCATGTCCGCGTCGATCAGGCGGCTGATGCCGCGGGAATAGGAATCGTCCAGCGACTGCGCGAAATCGCTCTGGATACTAATGCGCTTTTCGAGTGCGCCGAAGGCCGAGCCGACTGTCGTCATCTGGTTCAGCATCCTGTCGACGACGGTGATCATCTCCGTCACCTGCGCCTGGGTCGTCGTGCTCGAAACCCCAATTTCGACTTGCCCTGCCGTATTGCCGGCCCCCTTCAGCATCACATAGTTTTGCGAGGCGCCGGCCTCGGTGGCAAAATACTGAGAGGTCAGAGCGCCATATTCGCCGGAACCAGTCGTGCGGTCATCGATCAGGTAGCGCGCATCCTGAGATGTAGTCGCACCCACCGGCGCTAGATCGGCCTCGTAGCTTAGCATGTCGACCTTCACCGTTCCGTCGGGATAGCGGATGAAGGAAGACGGGATCTGCCTCGGCTTTGATGGATCGGCAGAATCGTCGATCGCAACCCAGTTGTCGCCATTGAACTCTGCCGACTGCGCAACCGATCGCAGCTGATCTTTCAGCTGGGTGATGTCAGTGTTGATCTTGTCCTTGTCGACGCCGGACTCGGTCGCTGCGACCAGCTTCGCCTTGATCTCGCTGACGAGATCGATCGCGCTGTCGACCGCGTTGTAAGCTGTGCCCATGGTGGCAGCCGCGAGGCCAAGGGCATCGCCAATGGCCGACTGGGCTTTCTGATCGGTTTTCAACGTCGAACTTATCGCCCAGTAGGCGCCATTGTCGGATGCTTTTTCCACTCTGAGGCCAGTAGAGACCTGCCTCTGGGTCTTGGTCATATCGCGACCGATGTCACGCAAAACATATAGCGCGGCATCCACCGAAGTGCGCCGATAAATGCTCAAGGTACTGTACTCCGAACACAACAATACACTGATACAAGCGAACCGTACCGCGAACGATCATTGTCCGGGAGCGCCTGAACGAGGCACCAAGGCGGTCCTCTGAAAACGCTGGAGGACCTATCGGCTTCAGTTGGAATGATTGCTGCCCATGCTTAAAAAACATCTAAAGTTCAGAGTAAATTCATCCAATCCTACAAGTTTTCATAAACTATAAGTCGCAGCCTTTGCCCGCCAGGGCAGCGGGCGGCTTTACTCCGCCGCTTGCAGTCGGCCCGCCTTTGGTGCCGGGGCGCGCGAGGCATGCGCCATTTCTTCGTGGAGGCGTTCTTCCTCGTGAGCATGCGGCTTCGCGAAGCGGGCAATCAGCAGGTAGGCGACCGGCGTGATGTAGAGCGTCACAAGTGTCGCAAAGCCGAGCCCCCCGACGATGACCCAGCCGAGTGCGATACGCGCCTCCGCGCCGGCCCCGTGCGCAAAGACCAGCGGGACGCCCCCGAGGATGGTCGCGATCATCGTCATCATCACAGGGCGTAGACGCAGCGCACACGCCTTCTCGATCGCCGTGCGTACTTCCTCGCCACGATCGCGTAGCTGGTTGGCGAATTCGACAATAAGAATGCCGTTCTTCGCCATCACGCCGACAAGCAGAACAAGACCGATCTGGCTATAGATATTCAGGCTCGACCCGGTGATAACAAGCGCGAATACAGCGCATGCGAGCCCGAGTGGTACCGTCGACATGATGATGACCGACGACAGGACGCTTTCGAACTGCGCGGCCAGAACCAGGAAGATGATGACGATGGCAAAACCGAAGGTCAGCGCCATGCCACTCGAATTCTCCTCCAGCGTTGCCGCCTCGGCTAGTGGGACGAGACGGGCGCCCGCGGGCAGGACCGACTTGGATATCTCGGTCACTTCCTTGACCGCGTCTCCCAGCGAGAGGCCGTTCTTCAAACCGGCTGTGATCGCCACCGACGCAAGCTGCTGTTCGCGGTTCAGCTGCGGCGCGACCGAGCCTTCCGTCAGCGATGCGATCACCGACATCGGAACGATCTTGCCGTCGCCCGTCTTCAGGAACACGTTCTCGAGATCAGTCGGATCGTCGAGCGGTCGGGTATTCGAGGTGAGCAGCACGGGATAGGCTTCCCCCTTGACAAAAACATCGACGACCGACCGGCCCTCCAAAAGCGACTGCATCGCCGTTGAAAGACCCGTGATGTCGATGCCGAGATCGGACGCGCGCTCGCGGTCGATCGTCACCGACACCTGAGCCTGTGTCGGCTCGTTGGTCAGTCGCGGCGTGTCATAGTGGCCCGTCGCGTCGAGGACCTGCACCAACCGAGCGGCCGCGACAGTCAGCGCCTCGTGGTCGTTGCCGACAAGCGCCATCTGCAATCCATTGCCGGCGCCGCGAATGCGCAGGCTGTTCGACTGGATCGCATTGCCGCGCAGCGCCGGGACCTTTGCCGCCGCCTGGTTGATGTCGGTAACAATCTCCGCCTGCGTGCGTTGGCGTTCACCCCATGGCGCCAGTGTCAGTACCATGAAGCCGCTATTGACCTGCCCGCCCTGCCCTGAGATCGAAAAGACGTTGCTGATATCGCCGCTGTCGACGAGCGGTTGGAGATACTCTTCGACCCGTTGCATCTTGTCGCGGGTATATTCGAGACTGGAGCCTTGCGGCGTCGTCAGGCGCATCATCACGAGGGCGCGGTCTTCGTTAGGCGTCAGTTCGCTGCGAACTGTCTGGAACGCGAGAACAGCTGCTCCCGCGAAAAGCATGGATGCAACGATGACCACGAGTGGTGCATTCAGGCAGGCATGGAGCGACCAACGGTAAGCATTCGCGAACCAGGTTCCGAAACGACCGAGGATACCGTGATCCTCGAGCATTTCCTTCGTCAATATTCGCGACGCCAGCATCGGACATAAGGTCAAGGCGACGATCGATGAGAGACCAACCGAGAAAGCCAGCACGAAGCCGAACTCGCGAAACAGGCCGCCCACCTGCCCCGGCAGGAAGGACAGCGGAATGAAGACCGCGGCAAGCGTCGCGGTCGTGGCGATGACAGCAAAGAACACCTCGCGCGTGCCAAGCACAGCAGCCGCCCGTGGCCCCATGCCTTCCGAGCGGCGGCGCACGATGTTTTCGAGGACGACGATCGCGTCGTCCACCACGAGACCCGTCGCCAGTACGATCGCGAGTAGCGTCAGGATGTTGATCGAGAAGCCGACGAGATAGACCGCTGCCAGCGTTCCGATCAGTGCAACCGGCATACTGATGGCAGGGATAATCGTCGCGCGCCAGTCCCTCAGAAAGAGATAGATGACGCCGGTGACGATGACGGCGGCCAGAATCAGCGCCAGCACCACTTCATGAATCGCGCCCTGGATGAAGACGGCGTCATCGCTGGTGATGGCGATCCGTGTGCCCTCGGGAAGCGTTTTTGAAAGCTCAGCGACGGCGTCCTTGATGCCGTTCGAGATATTCAGCGTATTCGATTGTGCCTGGCGGATGATGCCGAGGCCGATGCCGGGAACGCCGTTGGAGCGCAGCGCAGTCTGCCCGTCGCGTGGTCCGAGGGTAACATTCGCCACATCGCCGAGACGCACGTGGTTCTGCAGGATGACGTTGGAGAAATCCTCCGGCGTCTGCAGGCTTGCCATCGCACGCACAACGATCGTCTGCGTCGGGCTCTTCAGCGATCCGGCCGGCACGTCGAGTGCAGCGCTGGAAAGCGCCTTCGTCAGATCGCCAACCGTCAGCCCGCGACTGGCCAGTTCGCTCTGGTTGACGTCGACACGGAAGACCTTCTCCTGGTCGCCGTAGGTTTCGACATCGGCAACCCCGTCGACCGAAGCAAGCCGATCGATGACCTGGTTTTCGACGAGAAGGGTCAGATCGTCCATGTTGAGTTTGGACGAGGTGACGGCAAGACGCATAATCGGTTGAGAATCGGAATCCGCCTTGACGATCTGCGGTGCATCCGCCTCCTCAGGCAGACGATCGGCGATACGACCGATGGCGTCGCGCACATCGTTCGCCGCAACGGCGAGATCGACCGAGTCGGAAAATTCGAGTGTCACGCGGCTCTGGCCGAACTGAGAGCTGGACGAAATAGACTTGAGGCCACTGACACGGGCGGCCGCGCCCTCGATCACCTTCGTCAGTTCCTGGTCGATCGTCTGTGGAGAGGCACCGTCGAACATGGTGCGAACCGTCACGACAGGCCGGTCGACATCAGGCAGTTCACGCACTTCGATCCCGGCATAGGCCGCAAGGCCGGCGACGATCATGAGGGTATTGAAGACCAGCGCCAGGATCGGGCGCCGGACGAACAGCGCGGTAAAGGTCTGCTTGCCGGAAGCCGGCTTGTCCTGCATCTCGATCACGTTCATTGCGTGGCAGGCTCCGAGTTCGACGCGACTTCGTTGGCAACCCGCACTGCACCGCCTTCACGGACGCGCTGCAGGCCTTCGGTAACGATCGCGTCGCCGTCCTTCAGATCGGCCTTGACGAGAATGTAGTCGGGGTTGCGCTGCACTATGCTGACGCGCACCTTGCCGGACTTGCCGTCGACAACCCGCCAGACAAAGGCCCCTTGAGAATCCCACTGCACCGAGAGCGGATCGACTGCCGGATACTGGTCGCCCCCAAACTTCATCCCGACGTTGAACGACATGCCTGCGCGCAGTTCGTCCGATGCGTTGTCGATGCGGGCCCGCACGCGCATCGTGCGGCTGGCGGCGTCAATGCGATTGTCGATCGCTTCGACCCCGCCCGAGAAAACGCGACCAGGCCGAGCGACCGATGTTGCCTCGACCGGCTGGCCGACCGTGATCGTGTTGGCGAAGCGCTCCGGCACCCAATAGTCAACAAGAATTTCAGTCCGGTCGTCGAGGGTCGCGACCGGTGTGGTCGTCGAGACGTTATCGCCAACATTGACTGGAATGATACCGACGATGCCATCGATCGGCGCAACGATGCTGCGGCGCTCAAGATTGAGCTCGGCGGCCTGCAGTTGCAGCCGCGCACCCTGCTCCGCGATCTCGGCATCGAAGACGTCCATCCGCGACACGCTGGATTTGATGTTGTGGTAGAGGCTGGACTTTTCGATAGCGCTCTTCAGCGCAACGTCCGCCTGCCCGCGGGCGATGACCTGCTCTTCGCTATCGAGCTTTGCCAGCACCTGACCCTTGGTGATCTTGTCACCCGACTTGATCAGGATCTCGCGGATCGTGCCGCTCGCCTGCGGCATCACCACGACGGAGTGAATGGCGTCACCCGTGCCGATGGCGCTCAGCCGATCATTGACGATGCCACGAACAACGGCTTGTGTGGCGACCAGAACGGGCGCATGGGCCCCGCCGCTGCGGCGCCTTGATTGTCCCTCTGCGTTAGCCGCAGGCTGCGGCGCCGCCGTCCCGGGCGCCAGCTTGGAAACCTCAGCGAAACCGGCCTTGCGTAGCGTCTCTCCAGCACCCGGCACAAAGTAGACCCATCCGGCAGAGCCGGCCGCAATCACGACAAGGCAGATTATAAACTGCTTCCAAAATGGCATTCACGTCTCCAGAGGGACTCGAGGCTGGTCCAGGGTCTATCGAAAGAGGCGTTCGCAGGACAAATTGCCGCACGTCTGCGACAATATTGTCCCTTTGCTGATCACCGGCAAGCGAATTGACCCTTGATTACTGAATTGTAATTCAAGACTGAGTTACCACCGACGCATCTCCCAGCCGCTTGCATCCGTGTTGTAGAGTTCGCCTTCAAGGTCAAATAGCGGTTTTGTTTTCTGACCCGTAGCGACGATGGCGCTCGCTCCAGCGGCATGCGCAAGCAATTCCCGCAATCCAGCGCTCTTGCATAGCTGACATAGACTGAGGACCGCGACCCGAACGGGAATGAAAGCAGAACATCTTTTCTGGTCTTTCCAACCCGAATCACTACATTACGCGCCATGAGCAATAGTTTCGACGATATCCCTTTCTTCGATGAAGAGCCGGGCGGGCCGCCGCGCAAGCAGCCGGCCCCTGCCGCTCCCGCTACCGGAGGGCTCGCCGCCCGCGCCATGGCCGCTCGCGATGGCGGTAAGCGCCCCGATTATCTTTCTGGCCTGAATCCGGAACAGACCGAAGCCGTCGAAACGCTGGAAGGCCCGGTTCTCGTGCTCGCCGGCGCGGGTACGGGCAAGACACGCGTCCTGACCACCCGCATCGCCCATATCCTGAACACCGGCCGTGCATTCCCCTCGCAGATCCTCGCCGTGACCTTCACCAACAAGGCTGCGCGCGAGATGAAGGAACGTATCGCCGTGCTCGTCGGCGGCGCTGTCGAGGGCATGCCCTGGCTCGGCACATTTCACTCGATCGGCGTCAAGCTTCTGCGCCGCCATGCCGAACTCGTCGGCCTGCGCTCCGATTTCACGATCCTCGACACCGACGACGTCGTCCGCTTGATCAAGCAGCTCATCCAGGCGGAAGGCCTCGATGACAAACGCTGGCCCGCCAAGCAGTTTGCCGGCATGATCGACACCTGGAAGAACAAGGGCCTCGCCCCGGGGGACATTCCGGAAGGCGACGCCCGCGCCTTCGCCAACGGCAAGGGCCGCGAACTCTACTTCGCCTATCAGCAACGGCTCTCGACGCTGAACGCCTGCGATTTCGGCGATCTCCTTATGCACCCGATCGCGATTTTCCGCAGGAACCCGGATCTTCTCAAGGAATATCACGGCCGCTTCCGCTACATTCTCGTCGACGAGTACCAGGACACCAACACCGCCCAATACATGTGGCTGCGGCTGCTTGCGCAGCGCCCCAAGGGCGAGCCGCAAAACGTCTGCTGCGTCGGCGACGACGATCAATCGATCTATGGATGGCGCGGCGCCGAGGTGGACAACATCCTCCGCTTCGAGAAGGATTTCCCGGGCGCCAAGGTTATCAAGCTGGAGCGTAACTACCGGTCAACGGCACATATTCTTGGTGCCGCAGGCCATCTGATCGCCCACAACGAGGGCCGCCTCGGCAAGACCCTCTTCACCGACCGCAGAGATCCTGAAGACATCAAGGTCCAGGTGCATGCCTCATGGGATTCCGAGGAGGAAGCCCGCGCCATCGGCGAGGAAATCGAGCAGCTTCAACGCGGCGATGACAGCGGCAAGCGGCATCTGCTGAACGACATGGCGATTCTGGTCCGCGCCTCATTCCAGATGCGCGAGTTCGAAGACCGCTTCGTAACCCTCGGCCTCAATTATCGCGTCATCGGCGGCCCCCGCTTCTACGAACGCCTCGAAATCCGCGACGCCATGGCGTATTTCCGCCTCGTCGCGCAGCCTGCCGACGACCTAGCCTTCGAGCGCATTATCAACACCCCGAAACGCGGTCTCGGCGATACGACCGTGCGCGCGCTTCACGACTATGCCCGCGCCCGCGACATTCCGATGCTGGCGGCTGCGGCCGACATGATCGAGACGGACGAGCTGAAGCCGAAGGCGCGCAAGGCCCTCTTCGACGTTATACAATCCTTCCGCCGCTGGCAGGAAATGCTGGAAAACACGGCGCATACCGAACTCGCCGAGCAGATTCTCGAGGAGTCGGGCTACACCGACATGTGGAAGAACGACAAGTCGGCGGATGCGCCGACCCGCCTCGAAAACCTGAAGGAACTGATCCGCTCGATGGAGAGCTTCGAGTCGATACGCGGCTTTCTCGAGCACGTCGCGCTGGTCATGGACGCCGAGCAGAACGAAAATCTCGACGCCGTCTCGATCATGACGCTGCATTCCGCCAAGGGCCTGGAGTTCGATACTGTCTTCCTGCCCGGCTGGGAGGAAGGCCTGTTCCCGCACCAACGTTCGCTCGACGAAAGCGGCCGCGCCGGTCTCGAGGAAGAGCGCCGCCTCGCCTATGTCGGCATCACCCGCGCCAAGCGGCGCTGCCATATCTGGTTCGTCTCGAACCGCCGCATCCACGGCCTCTGGCAATCGACGATCCCGTCGCGGTTCCTTGACGAACTGCCGGAAACGCATGTCGAAGTTGCGGAGACGGAGCAGAGCTATGGCGGCTATGGCCGGGGCGGCGGTTACGGCCAGTCCCGCTTCGACAAGGCCGATCCCTTCGCCAACTCCTCCTATACGACGCCCGGCTGGAAGCGCGCCCAGCAGAACAAGACGGACGCCACCCGCGACAACTGGGGCACCCGCTCCGGTCATGCCGTCGAACGCATCGGCTACGGCGAAAGCGGCCCGCGCGGCCGCACCATCGACGGCGAACTGGTGGCAAAATCCACCGCCACGGAACCCTCCAAATTCAAGACCGGCGACCGCGTCTTCCACCTGAAATTCGGCAACGGCAACATCGTGGAGATCGAGGGCAACAAGCTGACGATCGAGTTTGATCGCGCGGGACAGAAGCGCGTGCTCGATGGGTTTGTGGAACGGGTCTCCTAAAGCGAAGCCCGCCGGTTCGCAAGGCCCTATGAGCCCCTAGCGATACTGCAAGGCGCCCCTCACCCATTCGTGACTTCGTATGCCGTCGCCTCCCCCGTGTAGTGGGCCTCGTTTGCGCAGCTGCGGATCCAGCGCTAAAGCCTTTCTAGAATTTAAGAGGCACGTAGCTTCTTCTGTTCATTCAGTGCCGATACAAAGTGGAACGCAGACACCGGAACAGCACCGAACGCAAACTGGCGCAACGTCGAAAGGAAGTTGGACTGCAACTCGGGCTCTATGAAGCCGCCGAACATCACCATAAATGCGGCAAAAACCAAACCCTGCAGAATGGCGTATTCAGCTATTCGGGCTAAGGATCGTTCCCGCAGGTTTTCGGGCGGAAAGAAACCAGCTAGTCCCTTCATCGCAAGCAAAAGGAGCGGAAACAGCAAACCAACCTTGAAGAGACTGGTCAGCGAGGAGGTCTCCTCAGTGAGGTACAAGCCCAGTGGAATGACAAACGCGGGCACGAGAAAGAAAAGATAGTCTCTGAGCACCTGGTTTTTCACTGTTCAGCTCCATATTTTGTCAATCAAAGATTGTAGTTTCCTGCAAATTGCTGTCAACGGACTGTGTGCTCGAAATTCTTTGTCAAACCGAAGACACGCTTTCCCGTAATCCCTGAGTTCGCCCTCTGGCTATAGAGTGCCCCTCGACCCCGAGTTCCTTGCATACTGAACCCCCACGCGCACCAATCGCGGGAGAGAAGGAGGACGCAGACGACGTTATTCGCTATCTTTGATCGTTGCCGTCCCGTACTGTCCGACCATCGCCTTTGCCTGCAACGAGATCGTTCTCGGACCTGATACCGAAGATACGCAAACGAGCCAGTCCGCGCTGGCGTGGCGCCCCTTCACCCCAGGATCGGCATCGACCCCAGCCCCAGTATGTCGTTGAGTAATGCCAGCCCGATCCCGGCGGCGACAATGGCGATCCCGATCAAAAACAGCCGCCTGGCCCGATCATATTTGGCGGCGATGAGCGAATCCCTGGCCAGCAGATCGGCGAAGACCTTGACTTGCAAGGCAATCCCTGCCGTCAGCAGCAACATCGGCAGGATATCGATCCGGCTCCAGTCATTCGGATTCGAAGCCCAGCTGCTCACGAAACTCAGGGAAAAACCGAGGATGATGCCGGCAGCCGTCAGCGAGCCGTTGCGAAAGGTCGCATCGATCTTCTCCTCTGGACTGGGCTCGGTCATTGGCTTTGGCGCTGGGTGATCCTCTGCAGCCATTAGGCGCAGCCCTCCGCAGCAAAAGCCGCGCCGCGTTCTTCAAGCAGGCGCCGCAATACGCTCCGATGGCAGTGCTTCTCGTTCTCGCAATAGCAGCCGATTGAAAAATGGCTGGCATGCGAAAGCGTGGCGAGCAGGTCGAGCACATGGCTCGCCTCCGGCACTTTCATTTCCTTCGTGAAGCTGCGCACGAAGGCCGCCCATTCAGCGTCCGTAGTCGCTGCCTTCGCTTCGGTCACCAGCGCCTGGCTCGGCGAAAGGACCGGGAGCCAGACGTCATAATAGTTGCGGCTGGAAAACTCTTCCTTCGGCACGCCCCGGGGCGGTCGCCGGACGGTGCCGATGCGTACGCCCTCGCCCTTTGCCCGCGGCGAGCCCAATTGAACGACACTGATAGCCACTGCGCCCTCCCTCAACCTGACGCGATATTTACCGCAAGGGTCGCCTCCTCACCAGTCCGCCTCGGTTTGATGCGTCACCAGATCCCCGGCAACAAGCGCCATCGGATCTCGTTACGATACTCGGCATAACCGGCCAGATTCCTAACAAGATACTTCTCCTCATCAAGCAGCCGTGCGACCAGACCGCCAATGACGGGGAACACGACGAGCACTCCCCAATAAGAACCGAGCGCCAGAGGCACACCGAAAAACATCGCCAGCGCCGAGGCATACATCGGATGGCGCACCACACCGTAGAGGCCGGTCGAAATCACCCGCTGCTCCGCCGTCACGCCGACTGTCGCCGCGGCAAACGAATTCTGCCGAAGCACGAAGAAGCAGCCGATAAAGCCAGCTGCGATCAATGCGTTGCCGAGAAGTACGAGGGAGCTCGGCACAACCGACCAGCCGAACCTGTGGTCCAGCGCCGAAACCACGAAGAGCGCAAGGATCGCGATGCTGTTAAAGGACTGTATGCGCTTCTGCGACGGCTCGCGTTCCGCCGCCGGTCCGACGCTCATGCGCTTCCGGACCAGAGCCGGGTCGCGCTTGACGAAGTAGGCCGTAAGGGCTGCGCACCACCCGCAGAAATGTACGAGAAACAGCCAGCCTTGCCAGTAAGATAGGGATCCCGCAGCTAGAAAGATCATTACCAGCATGACGAGACAAAACATGACCGTCGCCACCGTTGCTTGCCGGCCGATACTCTGAACGCTACTCACCATCATCGTCACCGCTCGCGCCTTGGTAGCGCGAGATCTCCTATCGGATAGATTGGCTGCATTGCGGGCGCGTCAATGGCGCACCAAGCGCTTTCGCGCGATCATGGTGGAAGAGTGCAACCACCCGAAAGCTTGGATCAAGACTGCTGGCTGTCGGAAAAGCGGCCAGGCGGACTTCCACGAGACGCATTCGGATTGAGTCGAGAGCCGATCTTGCATGGCACAAGCGTCGCCTTCGCCATGCGAGATCGACAAAATGCCGCAGGCGGACCGCCAACGCTGAAGCACCTCAAAATGGCAAATCCGAGTAAGAACGCGACCGACGAGAGTGAGAACACCCCCGCCGGAGGCAAATCACTGGCCGGCAAAGCCAAACAAATCAACGGGATGTGATAGGTTGACGAAGGTTAACTCGCTTCACCCAGCCCGTCAATCGGGCGAAATTCATCATGATATTCCCGCTTTGACGTGGTGTGCAAATCGCCCTAGCCCCTTTGTGTCTGCCCATGAAAGGCGGATTTCACGATGAACTTGCAAAGGAGGTTCAAGTGACCAGTGTTTCCTCTATCGGGAGTGGCCTGTCCCAATACAGCTCCCTTTCCAGCCTCGACAAGAATGGCGACGGCATCATTTCAGCCGATGAGCTCGCTGCCGCCAACAGCAACTCGACATCCACTTCGTCGACGAAACCTGCGACGTCCACAAGCAGTGACGATGGCGCCAGTGTCACGCAGAAGATCGCCGGCGACATCCTGTCGATCATGCTGCAAATGCAGGAGTCGAGCGCGAGCGATGACGATAGCAACACCGACGACGGCTCCAAGGGCATTCTCGCGTCTTTGGACGCCAACGGCGACGGCAAGCTGACAAGCGACGAGATCCTTTCCGCCGACACCTCCAGCATTGCGTCCAGCGCTTCCGGTTCTGACGATCCGATACTCGCTGAAGTGCTCGATGACATGCAGACGGCTCTGCGCGCCTATCAGAATACCTACGGTTCGTCAGCCGCAGCCGACACCGGTAGCAACGACGAAGTTCAGACAGCCTGACCGATCGTTGACGGCTCCGCCGGGGGAGCCGAAAATGATCGGCGCAATTGATCGCGACAGCGCATTTTTGCCGCACGCATTCAAAGTCACGCTTCCCTTTGCCTCGAGCCGAGGCCAAGGACGCGAAAACGCACATTTCATTGAGATCAACCAGTGGCCCGATATCGAGCCGTCATCTCCGTCGAAAGCAAGGCGCAATAGAAATGGTTGCCGACACCATTGGCACATCTCGCAGCCCGGTTGCCGGTTCTGTGCTATGCTTGCATCGCCTTTTACGGGCTGACGGACCCGACCTTTTCAAGGCTCGCTCCGCCCCTGCGGCGAAGCGTCTCGGCGCTTGCGCCTTCGTTCGGCCCTTGGCATGGTGCAATGCAAAATCGTGGGAGTCGCACCGATGAAAGCCTTGCTTCTAGTCGATATTCAGAATGGCTTTTGCCCGGGCGGCAATCTTCCGGTTCCCCACGGCGACGAGGTTGTCCCCATCGCAAACCGGCTGATCGAGAGCGGCAAATACGACCTGATCGTCGCCTCCCAAGACTGGCATCCGCCCGGCCATGGCAGTTTCGCCTCCTCAAATCCCGGCAAGAAGCCATTCGAACTGGGCACACTGTCCGGCAAGCCACAGATGATGTGGCCGGACCATTGCATTCAGGGCACGGCGGATGCGGAACTGCATCCCGACCTCAAGATGGGCAAGATCGATCTCATCCTGCAGAAGGGCGAGAATCGTGGCGTCGACAGCTACTCGGCCTTCCGCGACAATGATCAGGACGCGCTCACGGGGCTCGCCGACTTTCTCGAAGGCCAGGACGTCACGGAACTCGATCTTTGCGGCCTCGCAACCGACTATTGCGTAAAGTTCTCGGCATTGGATGCGACCGAAATGATGCCTGGCGTGCGGGTTCGCCTCATCGAGGACGCCAGCCGCGGCATTACCTCGGAAGGCGTTGCAGCGGCAATCGAGGAGATGCGCGCACGCGGCATTGACATCGTCACCAGCCGCCAAATTCTGGAAGGCTGATCACTCCGTCGCATTCCGTTGCAACTGATAGACGTCCTCGGAAAAGTCATCCATACGTCTGGCGAGCGCGACTTGCGCGTCTTCAAGCCCCTTCTTGTAGTAGGTGGCGCCAACTTCCTTCGCAAAGAATTCGAGAACGAACTCCGCTTTCAGGAGGCCGATCGGCTGGTACAGTTCTCTGTCGAAATAATGCTGGATCCGCGCGATGAGTTCAGCCTTTTCCTCTTTCGAAAATTCGATCTGGTCCATCTTTGCTCCTCGAACGGAAATCAGTCGCGCGTGCATCGTTCAGCGAAATCGATCGTTCAATCAAGGAAATTTGCTTGCGGCAAATACTGCCTGTCCTTAGACGAGTGACAAAATTCCAGAAGGATTATCGCTGATGACTCGCGCTCATTTTTTCGACGGTTTGCGCGGTGGCTCGGCCGTAGCACTGGCCTCGGCCCCCTTCGGGGCGTTGTTTGGAGCGCTCGCGGTCGATAACGGCATGTCGCTCTCGGAACTGACCTTTATGAGTGCCACGGTCTATGCCGGCGCGAGCCAGATGGTCGGCATCGAGCTCTTTGGTCACAACGTCCAGGCGTGGCTGATCGTCGCCTCCATCCTGGCCGTCAACTTTCGCCATGTCCTCTATTCGGCGGCACTCGCCCCATATATCAAGCACTTCTCGCCGCTACAGAAATTCTTCACGTTTTTCCTGCTGGTCGATCCGCAATTCGCGGAAACGGTCAAACGGGGCGAAGCAGGCAAGCCGGTTACCTTCGTCTGGTATCTCGGCTTCGGCATCATCATCTACATACCCTGGGTCCTGGTAAGCCTGCTCGGCGGATTGCTCGGCAGCTACATCGGCGACCCGAAGTCGATCGGCCTCGACATCCTGCTGCCCGCCTATTTCCTCGGCATCGTCCTCGACTTCCGTCATCGCGACAATTTCGTCCCGGTCGCTTCTGTTAGCGCAGTCGCCTCCGTCATCGCCTACCGCTACGTCGGCTCGCCTTGGCACGTCAGCCTGGGTGCCGCGGCGGGCATCATCCTTGCCGCCCTGTTCCCGCCTCCGCCGCACGAGCAGGAACTCGAATCCGATCTGCACGAGGTATAACGATGGCCTTCGATCTTCACATGGCTCTCGTGATCGCCGCGGCGGCTGTTGCAACCTACGCAACCCGGATCGGCGGCTATATCCTCATCACCACGATGAAGCGCATTCCGCCGCGCATGGAGGCCGCGCTGGCCGCAGTCCCCGCCGCAGTCTTGACGACGCTTGTTGCGCCGGCCTTCTTCATCGGCGGCTGGGATTCGAAGCTCGCCCTGCTCGTGGCGCTCATCGTCGGTCTGCGGGCCTCGCACACCTGGATGCTGATTGTCGCCTGGCTCGTCGTCATGAGCTGGCGTCACACGATCGGCATGTGACGCCAGCGGCGATTCTCAATATTCCAGCGGCAGGGTCGCGTTCTCCAGCCATGCCTTGACGTCGTGGTCGTGGATCAGTGGCATCAGCGCCTCGCGGCTGCGCTGATGGTAGCTATTGAACCAATGCAGCTCGTCATGTGTCAGAAGTTCCGGAATAACCAGGCTGCGATCGATCGGGCAGAAGGTCAGCGTCTCGAAACCGAGCATCGACATGTCACCGCCGTCGATCGCCTCTGCCTCGCGGACATATATCAGGTTCTCGATACGGATTCCGAAGGCGCCGGGCCTGTAATAGCCCGGCTCGTTCGAGAGAATCATGCCTGGCAGTAGCTCCTGCGTCGAGAGCCTGGAGATACGCTGCGGCCCTTCATGCACCGATAGATACGAACCAACGCCGTGGCCGGTGCCATGGGCGAAATCCGCCCCTGCTCGCCAAAGCGCGATGCGGGCCAGCGGATCGAGGTCGCAGCCGCGCGTGCCCTTCGGAAAGCGCGCCGTGCTGATCTGGATCATTCCCTTCAGCACCAGCGTGAAGAAACGCTTGTGTTCTTCAGTGACCGACCCGATACCGACCGTGCGCGTAATATCCGTCGTGCCGTTGATGTACTGGGCGCCGGAATCGATCAGGAAGAGCTCTCCAGCCTCAAGCTTGCGGTTCGTTTCCGTTGTCACGCGATAGTGCATGATGGCCGCGTGTTCACCGGCACCGGAGATCGTGTCGAAGGAGATGTCCTTCAGCGGGTTCTGCATACTCTGGCCGACGCGGGCGCGTGCTGCTTCCAGCTTCTCCGCCACCTCGATTTCGGTCACGGTCCCCGGCTTCGTCTGCGACAGCCAGTAGAGAAATTCGACCATCGCCGCGCCGTCCTGCAGATGCGCGGCTGCGGAACCGTTGATCTCAACGTTGTTCTTGACGGCTCGCGGTAGCTTGGCGGGATCATTCCCTTCGACGACCTCACCACCTCCCTTGCGAATAATCTCCGCCAAGGCATGCGAGGTAAGGTCCGGATCCGCGAGAACTCGACCGCCATCCTTCCCAACCGCTGCCAGCCTCTTTTCGAGTTCCGAGGGAGGAAGCTGCGTACACATCTGCGCGAGATAGGCCTCGGCCTCGATACCAGTTTTGCGCTTATCGAGGAAAAGGTCCGCCTTACCGTCGGCATAGATGATTGCACGCGCCAGCGGGTGCGGCGTATGCGGCACGTCGGCACCGCGAATATTGAAGATCCAGGCGACCGAAGACGGATCCGCGATCAGCGCCGCCTTCAGGTTCTTCTTTGCAAGGTCAGCTGCGATCGCTGCGATCTTGTCGGTTGCGAGCACGCCCGCCTGCACGATGTTCTGGATCGTCACCTGCCCGAGCGGCTCCTGCGGCCTGTCGCTCCAGAGCTTGTCGAGAGGATTGTGAGGCAGGATAACGAGGGAACCGCCAATCTCGGCAAGCGCCTTTTCAAGTCGCCGCACCTCTGCGCCGGAATGCAGCCAGGGATCGATACCGAGGCGCAGTCCGTTGGAGCCGTTCTTCGCAAGCCAGGCATAAGGCGGTTCGTTCACAAGATCTCCACCGGTGAAGACGGAGTTGTCCACCTGCTCGGCAAGTTGCGTCACGTAGCGTCCGTCCACGAAGACGATCGCCGCCGAACGCGTCACCAGCGCGACGCCAGCCGACCCCGTGAAGCCCGTCAACCATGACAAGCGCTCCGAACAAGCCGGGACATATTCCCCGTTGAACTCATCGGCGCGCGGCACAAGAAAGGCGTCGATACCAAGCGCATCAAAACTTGCGCGCAAAGCCGAGACGCGATCGCGGCCGAATTGTGGCGTCGAGGTGACTTCAAAAGACTGGAACATGCTCAATAACCTGGTTTGTGTGCGAATCCCTCACCGAAGGGATTCGGCTATGTTATCGGAATTTCAGGCGAATACGAGAAATTCGCGGAGTGATGCTTAAGCGAAAGCCGCCCAATAATTCGGCGGAAATGAGGCGCCGATTCAGAAACTGGCACGCTTTATGCATTCAACGCATGGCTCCCATGAATGAAACCCTCTCCCTCAACTTTTCTAAATCGCTATATAGGCGCCATCAAACGGGTTCGAGACGAACCTGAAACGAAACAAAAGGAATTCAGATATGACTGCCCCTCTGTCGCGCTTCGCTTACAGCAGCCCGGTGCAGGCTGGCGAGCGCCAGACTGTGCGTCACATCATCGGCTCGCGCCGTCCGCTGCATGAGGATACCCTCAAGATGCTCGGCGCCGGCCAAAAGGTTACGCGCCATCAGGTCGCAACCAGCTACGCGTTCTGAGCAACTCGCCGCTCCCTTCTCCTCCTCCCTCACGGGACCGGCGATCAGAACAAGTGGAAGCCCGCTCGAGCGCTCCTCCTCCTTCGAGCTCGCGGGCATGACCGGGAAACTGGTCTCAAGGCGGTGCCATTGGCACCGCCTTTTCTTTTGCCCATCTCAGGGGCGGTCGAGATGGATCGTCACCCAACCGTTGCGCCAGATCGTGCGGACATGCCGCAAATGCGCACCATTATAGGCCGCGAGCACCTTCCAGCGCTGCGAGGCCAGAATACCGGAGAGGATAACGGAACCGCCTGGCGCGAGGTGATTGACGAGCTGTGGCGCCATCTTGATCAACGGTCGCGCCAGGATATTGGCGATAATCAGATCGAAAGGACCGTTGGCCGCAAACGTGGTCGAGTGAAACCCCGGCGCCGTCGCGGTTGAGATACCCGAAGCGATCCCATTGGTTCTGATGTTCTCGGCCGCGACCCGCGTTGCGATCGGGTCGATATCGGTGGCGAGAACCGGAATGTTCCGCAGCTTCCTTACGGCAATCGCCAGAACGCCGCTGCCGGTTCCGAGGTCGAGCGCATTCCGTACCGGGCGGGAGCGAAGAACACGATCGATCGTCTCTAGGCATCCGGCCGTCGTCCCGTGGTGACCGGTACCGAATGCCTGGCCCGCATCGATCTCGATAGCAATGTCGCCGGGCCGCACCTTGTCGCGGTCGTGTGAGCCATGGACAAGAAACCGCCCTGCCCGAACCGGCTTCAGCCCCTCGAGTGATTTCGCGACCCAATCGACATCCGGGATAATCTCACGTTTGACCTTGGCGTCGGGAAAGCTCGTCTTCAGTGCTTCCTCGACACGAGACCGAACTTGCGCCTCGTCCTCGCGCATCATGTAGACCGAGGCTTCCCAAATGTCCTTCTTCTCGTCGATCTCAGTCGTCGCGATTGCGAAGTCTTCTTCGCCGAAGACATCGGACAGCAGGTCCAGAATCTCACCTGCCTGCACTTCGGTCGTCGTTACATAAAGGCGTATTTCGCTCACAGTCGGTCTTTCTTCTATAGGGCGCCATCGATCCAGGGCGGCGACTGCGTATCATATCCCGACACGCTGCGGAGCAATTTTTGCGAGAACGCAGGTATCCGCAAAATCAGCGGCACGGCAAGATTGCGGATCGCGATTGCTATCGGATTGCTCATGGTGATTAACGATGTCAACTGGTACGTCTGCTTCAGCACTGTTTTGACGGCCGGCATCCTGAGTTCGGTATACTCTCTCTCCCGCCCGTCGGAGATTAGCCAGGCGAGCCAGCACGCGTCCTCAATCCCAAGGTTCATGCCGCGCGCACCGGCTGGCGAATGTACGTGCGCGGCATCGCCGGCCAGAAACACGTTGCCCTTTGCCATCGCGTCGACGTGGCGGAAGTGAATTCGAAAATCGGATGCCCATACGCGCTCGGCGACAGGCGCGGGATGTTGAATGCGGCTTTCGAAATCCGGGAGCGTCGAGATGTAGCGCAGCACATCGCGCGTAACAGGAATACGCCCGATAATACCGGGATCGACCAAGCTGATCTCGGCAAAGCCCGGGTCGATCGGCGCAGCATAACGAAAGTCGGCCAGATAGAAGCTACTCTCCAGCGACTGCCCAGGATAATCGATGCCCACGGCTTTGCGCACCGCCGAATGGGATCCGTCCGCCCCGATCACGATATCGAAATCGGTGGTTTCCACCGAGCCGTCAGCCTTTCGCAGCGTCACCTGCGGTTTCGCAAGGTCGCCGGAAACCGTCTCCACGACGGTTTGCCACTCCGGAACGATCTCGTAATCGGAGAGCTTGCCAAGCAGCAAGCGCTCTGTATGTCCCTGCGCCAATGCGTAGATCGCGCCGTAGGGACCGCGAAGCCTGGTCGTGTCGAGGTCGACTAGCTGTCTCGCCTTAGCCGTGATCCGGAACCGCGCGATCTGCTGCGCTTCTTGCAGTATGGCATCCGTCACGCGGGAGGGTGAAAGCAGCGTCAGCGTCCTTGCATTGACGCCAAGTGCGCGGCTTTCCGTGAGCGACACAGGCCCGGCATCGCTATCGACGATGCGCGGAAGGTGTCCGCGCCGGGCCAGTTCAAGAGCGGCAGTCAGACCAGTCGTACCGGCCCCGGCGATCAAGATGCTGCGATGCCCTGACGCCATGCCGTCATCCCTTGCTGACGAGGTTCTCCAGTTTTTTTACAGCCGTATCGGGATTTTCGCCATAGGCGATGGTCCCGGAGAACCGCCCTGCTGAATCGAGCAGGAAGACGGAGGCAGTGTGGTCCATCGTGTAGTCGCCGTCGGGTTTGCTTTCGTCCACCGGAACCTTCTTGGCGTAGACCCGGTACCCCTTGATGACCTCGGCAACTTTGTCGGGAGCGCCAGTAATGCCGACGATCCGCTTGGAGACATTGGAGACGTACTCGTTCATGACTTCGGGCGTATCGCGCTCGGGATCGACAGTCACGAAATAGGCCTGCAGCTTTTTGCCTTCAGGATCTACCTTCTCCAGCCAACCGTTCATTTCGAACAGAGTCGTCGGGCAAACTTCTGGGCAATGCGTGAAGCCAAAGAAGAGTGCCGTCGGCTTGCCGCGGAAGGCCTGCTCGGTGATCGGCTTGCCGTCCTGGGCGACCAGCGTGAAAGGCACGCCGAACGGTCCCTCGGAGATCGCCTCGTTTGTTTTGGTGACATTGAGCGTCAGCCAGCCGAGAATTCCGGCCATTAGCAACACCGCAACCCAGACCGCTATGCGGACAGTCTTCATCTATCGAACCTCTGAGATCGGGATCATTCCCGCCTCCCGCGTGATATCGCCTCGTTCTCCGGGACGCAATTCAACAAGACGTTTTCCCAAAGGCGACCGATTGCCCCACCGACACACGGAAAAAGCGCAATCCAGACAGGAAAATAAAATATTTTCAAATACCTACCAAATTAATCAGGGGTGCCTGCAATCTTTGAGGGTTAGCAAATGCTTAAAAATACACCTCTATATTTAGCCATGGATAGAACGCCCGCCGTTCTCGTGACATGACGTCTGCCTGGCACTTCAACCCCGGCGATCCGCGTGAGCGCAAGATGCATACCGCGTCTCATCGCGGAGGGGAATGATCGTCAAATGACTGATATGAAAGTGCGCAAGAGCCTCTCTGTAGGCCAACGTTTGTGGACACTGGCCGGTGCGGCGTTCATTGGCTTCGGTTCGATGCTTGGGGTTGGTTGGTACCAGAACTCGGGCGCCGATCTCGCTCTGAGGCACGCCAACGAGATCCAGGCCAGCGTAGACCACATCAACGAGATGCGCGCCGCGAACCTTACTCTCATTCTTGCCGCCATGGACACCATCGTCGATCGCGGCGATCGCAGCGTCAAGCCTGAACGCCTGAAACTGATGAACGATGCAATCGTTGAGTTGCAGAGCAGCTCCAAGGAGATGCATCGCCTGGGAGAAGAGCTGAACGCAGGAGGCCTGCTGTCTACCTACGATGCTGATGTGGCGGCCCTGGGGCAGAACATTGTCGGAAACCTAAAGGCTGCCGTCGAATCAGGCGCGCCAGAAAGCGAATTCGACAAGCTGGATGACGCCATCGACGGCGGCGGCGACAAGGTGGGCTCGACACTGGACAAGCTCGCGCGCGAAGGCGGCGAACTAGCCAAGAAGCGGATTGATGACGCGGACGCGATCTCGCAGCAGGCGATCCAGATCCAGCTCGCACTTGGCGTCGTGGCCATACTGACGATGGCGATCCTACAGTACATCCATGGTGGTGCCATTCGCCGCGGCATCGAGGGCGTGCGCAAGAGCATGCAGGGGATCATGCGTGGCGATCTCGATAGCCATGTTCCCGCCACCGACCGTGGCGACGAGATCGGAGACATGGCGCGCGCCGCCGAGAGCTTTCGCCTCGCCGCAGTCGAGAAGCTGGAACTCCAAGCGCGGAGCGAAAGCGAACGCCAGCAGAGCGATGCCGAACGCCGCAGCCGCGAAGCGGCAAAATTGGCGGATACCGAAGCCCTCAACAATGCGGTAAATGCACTGGGCCATGGCCTTACACGGCTCGCCGGCGGTGACGTGACTGTCACCATCGAGCAACCTTTCAAGCAGGAACTGGAACGCCTCCGCAGCGACTTCAATCTGGCCACAGCCACCCTCCGCCAGACGATGGCCGGGATCTCCCAGAACGGCGTCTCCATTCAGGCGAACAGTCAGCAGATGCGCTCGGCGGCCGACGACCTTGCAAAGCGCACGGAACAGCAGGCCGCCTCGCTCGAGGAAACCTCCGCGGCCCTCGATCAGATCACGGCAACGGTCCGCAACGCTGCCAGCCGTGCCGAGGAAGTCAGCCACATGGTGGCCCATACCCGACAGAACACGACGAAATCAGATGTGGTCGTCACCGACGCCATGGCCGCCATGGAGCGAATCGCCACGGCCTCGCGTGAGATCGGAACGATCATCAACGTCATCGATGAGATCGCCTTCCAGACCAACCTCCTCGCCCTCAACGCCGGCGTCGAAGCAGCCCGCGCAGGCGAAGCCGGCAAGGGTTTTGCGGTCGTGGCGCAGGAAGTCCGCGAACTCGCCGGCCGTGCCGCCGGCGCCGCCAAGGATATCAAGGCCTTGATCCGAAAATCCGGTGCCGAAGTAAAGGCAGGCGGTGAACTCGTGACGGCAGCCGGTGAAGCGTTGCGCCGGATCGGGGAAGATGTTTTGCGCATTGACGAGCATGTTAAATCAATCGTAACCTCTGCGCGCGAACAATCCACCGGACTGAACGAAATCAATTCGGCCATCAGCCAGATGGACCAGGTCACTCAGAAAAATGCGGCCATGGTGGAAGAAACGAACGCAGCAAGCCACGCGCTCGCCACCGATGCCGACAGCCTGATCCACCTGATCCAGACATTCAAGATCGGCGAGGGCATGAATGCCCGTTCCACGCCGCGGGAAGCCACCGCAGTCTCGCATCCGAAACCATCTCCCGCACGAAGCCTGATCGGCAAGGTCGCGGGCGCATTCAGCGGCGGCGCAACCGCCAGGGCCATGGCCGCACCGGCCGGAGACAACTGGGAAGAATTCTGATCATGAACAACACCATCATCAACCAGACCGGCTCGCATCTCGAGATCGTCTCCTTCCATCTCGGAGAGCAGGAATTCTGCATCGATATCATGGCGATCCGCGAAATCCGCGGCTGGGCGCCGGTAACGCCGATGCCGCACACACCGCCTTACGTGCTAGGCCTCATCAACCTGCGCGGCGCGGTGATCCCCGTGATCGACATGGCTTGCCGCCTCGGCATGAAGATGACCGAGCCATCCGAGCGCTCTGCGATCATCGTCACGGATATCGCCGGCAAGCTCGTCGGCCTGCTGGTCGAGCAGGTTTCCGACATGATGACCATCAAGAGCGAAGACCTGCAGCCGGCGCCGGAGATTATTCCGGAAGCGCAGCGCGCCTTCTGCCGCGGCATCGTGGCTCTCGAAAAGACAATGGTCTGCTTCCTGAACCTCGACACGGTCATTGCCGACGAGCTGGCACAGGCGGCTTGACGAGACTGGCGGGTTCGGCAAAACCCAGCCATCCCAAGGGAACTTTGAGCCGCTCGCGCCGGAACCGGCGCGAGCGGTTTTTTTTCTGCATGCCATTCTTAGGGCCGCATTGCAGGCTATTTGCTCACCGCGCGTTCCGCACAGCTTTGACTGAACAAAGCACAGGGCGGTGTTTGAAGAGCAACGGGGTACGGAACATGAGCGAGGCGAAGACCCGTCACACCGGGGGATGCGGCTGCGGCGCGGTCCGCTACAGAATTGACGAAGCGCCGTTGGCGAGTGGCATCTGTCACTGCCAGACCTGCCGAAAGGTTGCTTCGGCTCCCACCTTGCCGTTTGTCACCTTCCCTGTACGAACACTGGTCTATGAACAAGGAGCTCCGCGGGCCTTCGCCTCTTCGAAGGGCGTCGTGCGCACGTTCTGCGGCTTGTGCGGCTCCCCGCTCAGTTATCAAAACGATGCGGACCCCGACTTGATCGACATGATGACCGTCAGTCTCGACGAGCCGAATGCATATCACCCGACCTTTCACGTCTGGACGTCCGAAAAGGTGTCGTGGGATGTCATCTGCGACGAGCTTCCGGCACACCCCAAAAGTTGCGACTAGCGCGGACGTGCTGCTATTGCGGCTTGCCGTTCTTCCACGTGACGTTCTGCCCATATAGCGGGATGGTCGAAATCGCCATCTTGGCCGAGCCGTCGGTCAGTTCGCGGGAATGCGAGAGATAGATCAACGTGTCATTCTCTTTGTCGTAGATCCGGTTGACGACCAGCTTCTTCCAGATCAGCGACATGCCTGTCTTGAAGACTTCGTCACCGCCCTTCGACAGATCTATATCGCCGATCTCGATCGGCCCTGTCTGGCGGCACGAGATGGAGTTGTTCGAGGGATCCTCGAACCAGTTGCCGTTCTTCACGCGGTCGATGACGCTGCGGTCGAAATAGGTGACGTGGCAGGTCACACCCTTCACTTGCGGGTCAGCCACCGCATCGATGATGATGTCGTTGCCGATCCAGTCGACCCCGACCTTGCCGACTTGATCAGCAGATGCCGTGCCGGCGCAGAGGCCGATGAGCGAGGCGGCAGCGAGCGCGGTGTAGCTTTTTCCGGACATGGCGATTCCCTGATTAGATCCGCATCTAAGGTAAGTGCGAGTGATGCCTTTACAAGGAAGGCTTCACGCCTTCCTGCAGGTGCAGGCCTCGTATCCGGTTGAAGTCAGTCGCCCTGGCTTCATGCCGATCAGGGCCGGAATGGCGTTGACCGCTGCGGCCCCGACTGTCTTTGCCATCGCAATCGCCGCATGCGCGCAGACGGCAGCGTCTTCGCCGGCATTGTGATGGGCGAAACGCAGGCCGAGATGCTCGGCGATCATGTTCAGCCGATGCGAGAGGAAGTGCGGCCAGATCCTCTGCGCCATCTTCAGGCTGCAGAGATAGGTCAATTCCGGATAGGATTGCCGATAGAGATCGAGGCTCGCGCGCCACACGCTGAAATCGAAAGAAGCGTTGTGCGCGATCATGGTCGCGCCTCGGAAATCATCGTGGAACTCGTCCATCACCTCCGGAAACTCCGGCGCGTCCTCAACATGCTCCGGCCGGATGCCATGGATGGCGATGTTCATGCCGGAGAAGCGCATCTCCTTCGGCCGGATCAGCCGCTCCTCGACGCGGGTGACCTTGCCGTCCTCGATCCATGCCAGCCCGACCGAGCAGGCACTGCCACGCTGTTCGTTGGCTGTCTCGAAATCAATGGCAATGGTTTTCAACGAGATTTCCGATTCGATTGCATTGATCTGGCATAGCTTCCCCGCCCTCTCCGCGCAAATCCGGCTGTTGACATCCGCAAGCGGATTGCGAAACATGGCGCCCATGAACGGATCGATGACCACTACGGTTGTGCTGACGACCACCCTTGCGGGGTTGGCGGGAGCGATGGTGCGTTAGAAGCAGTCCGTCATCCCCTAAACCCTGCCGAGGCGAGCAGGGTTTGGAAACCGGCTCTCCTCAAACTGAGAAGGAGAGTTGCATGCAGAAAAATCCAAGTCGCAGAAAAATACCGGTCGGACTACTGATCCGAGCCGTCCGTCCATCCGATACCGAAGCCCTGGCAACGCTGGTCAATCTACCGGGCTTTCGCGCTGGGACCTTGCGTCCACCCTACCAGAGTATTGAAGAAACCCGCCGCCATCTCGAAAACAGCAATCCGGACGCGATGCGCCTCGTCGCGACGATTGACGAGCAGATCGTGGGCGACATCGGCATGACCCGCTATCGTGGTCGTCGCAACCACGTCGCCAGCATTGGCATGGGCGTGCATGACGATTTTACCGGCCGCGACATCGGTAGTGCGCTGCTCGCGGCGATCATCGACGCCGCGGACAACTGGCTGAACATCATGCGCCTGGAGCTGACCGTTTACACCGACAACGAAGCCGCCCTCGCCCTCTACAGAAAGTGCGGCTTCGAAGAGGAAGGCATACTTCGTGCCTACGCCTTCCGGGCCGGCAGCTACGTCGATGCCTATGCGATGGCGCGCATCAAGCGATAAAGGAACGCTTTGAGGTCGACGAAAACCGATTTCTCACCGGCTGATCAGCGCCAGCCACTCGTCCTCGTCCATCGTCTGGACGCCAAGCTCGCGCGCCTTGTCGAGCTTGGAGCCCGCTCCCGGCCCCGCAACGACGATATCGGTCTTCTTTGACACCGATCCCGCGACCTTGGCGCCAAGGCTTTCAGCCCGCGCCTTGGCCTCGTCGCGCGTGAACTTCCCTAACGAACCGGTGAAGACGACAGTCTTGCCGGCGATAGGGCTGTCTGAAGCTGAGATTTTCTCTGCCGGCAGGGGCGTCCCGTCGTTTAACTCAGCAAGCAGGCGCGAGATTACCTCGACATTGCGAGGTTCCTTGTAGAATTCGACGATCGCGCGCGCGACGATCTCACCGATGCCTTCAATAGCGTTGAGGTCGTTCCAGGCATCGCCGGAAAGCGACGAGGCGGCTTTCATCGCTGCCTCGAAATCGGTGTAGGTGCCGTAGGAGCGCGCCAAAAGCTTGGCCGTCGTCTCGCCGACGTGGCGGATGCCGAGCGCATAGATGAACCGGTGCAGCGCAATGTTCCGCCGCTCATTGATCGCCGTATAAAGCTTGCCGACGCTGACCTTGCCGAAGCCTTCAATGTTTTCGAGCTTGGTGAGCGAGCCAGCCTGCCGCTTCTCCAGCGTGAAAATATCTGGTGCTGTTCGGATCTGCAGTGACGGATCCTCGCTCTCGAAGAAGAAATCGACCTGCTTCGACCCCAGACCCTCGATATCGAAGGCATTGCGCGAGACGAAGTGCTTCAGATGCTCGGTCGCCTGCGCACGGCAGATGAAACCACCGGTGCAGCGCGTGACTGAATCGAGCTTGCCGGTCTTCTCGTTCTTCTCCCGCACAGCATGGCTGCCGCAGACCGGGCATTTTTGCGGGAAAGGGTATCGGACCGCCTCGGCGGGCCGCCTCTCCATCACGACGTCAAGCACCTGCGGGATAACGTCTCCCGCTCGCTGCACGATGACCGTATCACCGATCCGGATGTCGTGCCCAACTTCGCGAATACGTTCGCCCGAATTGCCGATGCCTTCGATGTAATCGGCGTTGTGCAATGTTGCATTGGTCACGACGACGCCGCCGACCGTAATTGGCGTTAGCCGTGCAACCGGAGTGAGTGCACCGGTGCGGCCTACCTGGATATCGATGTTCTCGACAGTCGTGAAAGCTTGCTCTGCCGGGAACTTATGCGCCGTGGCCCAGCGCGGGCTGCGGGAACGAAATCCGAGCCTCTGCTGCAGTTCCAGGCTATCGACCTTGTAGACGACACCGTCGATATCATAGTCGAGGTCAGGTCGCTTCAGGCCGATCTCATCGTAATGGGCCAAAATATCGGCGACGGAATTCAACCGCTTCATCAGCGGATTGACGGGAAAACCCCAGCTCTTGAACACCTCAACCATGCCGAACTGCGTCTCGGCAGGCATGTCCGACATCTCCCCCCAGGCATAGGCGAAGAATTTGAGCTTGCGGCTTGCCGTCACCTTGGCATCAAGTTGCCGCAGCGATCCGGCAGCGGTATTACGGGGATTGACGTAGGTCTGCTTGCCCTCGGCTTCCATCTGCTTGTTGAGTGCCAGGAAGTCGCTCTTGGCCATGTAGACCTCGCCGCGCACCTCGACGATGGCGGGCGCCCCCGCAGGCAGTGTCTGGGGAATCTCCTTGATCGTGCGGATGTTGGCCGTGACGTTCTCGCCTGTTGTGCCGTCGCCGCGCGTTGCCGCGCTCACCATCCTGCCGTTCTCATAGCGGATCGACATGGAAAGACCGTCGATCTTCGGCTCCGCAGTAAAGGCAATCGACTGGTCCGGCAGCCGGCCGAGGAAGCGATAGACACTCGCGACAAAATCCTGCACGTCCTCCTGCGAGAACGTGTTGTCGAGCGACAGCATCGGCCGCGCATGGACAACTGGCGCGAAGGTTACCGAAGGGGCGACACCGACGCGCCGCGACGGACTGTCCTCGCGAACGAGTTCCGGAAAGCGCGCCTCGATCGCGTCGTTGCGCCGTTTCAGCGCATCATACTCGGCATCGGAAATCGCCGGGCGATCCTCGCCGTGATAAAGCTCGTCGTTGCGGGCGATCTCCTTGGCAAGCCGCTCAAGCTCGGCGGCGGCATCTTCGATCGTCAGGGCATCAACGGCTATGGCTTCGGTCGACATACGGCTCTCGCTCCACGGAATCTGGAGTCGGTTTTAGAGCAAAATGAGTGGATTGAAAGAGAGCGAGAGGTCCTCGTTCGCCCTCTCCCCAATTCGGCGATTAAGAATTCAACCGTTCCCGGCCAGCAGCCGGGCAGCCGCTGCCCTCGCCTCTTCCGTTACCGAGGCGCCCGCAAGCATGCGTGCGATTTCCTCGGTACGGTCGCCGGGCGCCATCGTCGCGACGCGGGTCGCGATCTTCTCGGAGCCTTCGGCAGCCGGGCCTTTCGAAATCAGCAGATGCGTTGCCGCCCGCGCGGCGACCTGCGGCGCATGCGTGACCGAAAGCACCTGTACACGGTCGGAAAGCCGCTTAAGCCGCTGACCGATCGCATCGGCAACCGCCCCGCCGACCCCGGTATCGATTTCGTCGAAAACGAGCGTCGGTGCGGAACCGCGATCGGCAAGCGCCACCTTCAGCGCCAGCAGGAAGCGCGAAAGCTCACCGCCTGACGCCACCTTCATGATCGAACCAGGACGCGTGCCCGGATTGGTCTGAACGTGGAATTCCACCACGTCGATACCTTCAGAGGTCGCGTCCTCCGGATTGGTGGTGATCTCCACCATGAAGCGCGCACGTTCCAGCTTTAGTGCCGGCAGCTCCGCCATGACGGCAGCAGCCAGGGCGTCGCCGGCATGATGACGCCTGTCGGAAA
Organism: Rhizobium sp. R693; assembly: GCF_002211315.1. Taxonomy (NCBI): domain Bacteria; kingdom Pseudomonadati; phylum Pseudomonadota; class Alphaproteobacteria; order Hyphomicrobiales; family Rhizobiaceae; genus Rhizobium; species Rhizobium sp. R693. The sequence goes on from NZ_LOKY01000006.1 coordinate 62,443, forward strand.
GCGTCCGCGCCGCCGCGTCATAGTTCGCCCTGGCGACACCGACCTCGGCTTCGAGCTTGGCCAGCTTTTCCTCGCCGGCGTCGACATCGGCAAGATCGCTGATCATGCGGACCGCCAGCGCCGGCAGTTCGGTTACCGGAACGGAATATTTGCGGGAGGCGGCGCGCAAGGCAAACAAGCGCTCTTCGACGCGCTCGAGCTCCTTCGGATCGTATTCCGTCTTCCTCAGCGCAGCCTCGACTTCCATCTGGGCATTGGAGAGCTGGTCAAGAGCGGCGTCCAGAAGCGCCACGGTATCTTCCAGCAGGCCCGGGGCCTCGTGGCTCTTGCGCTCCAGCCTGCGCATCAGCGAGGCGATGTGCGGCACAGGAGAAGCATTGCCGTTGAGGAATTCCGAGGCCTCGGCAATATCGCCGGCGATTCGTTCGGCCTTCATCATTTTTTGGCGACGGTCGGCGAGTTCGTCCTCCTCGCCATCCAGCGGCGAAAGCTTTTCCAGCTCCTCGACGGATGACCGCAGATAGTCCGCCTCGCGGGCGGCATTCTCCACCTTCTCACGCTGCTTCTTCAGCGTCCGTTCGGTATCGCGCCAAATCCGGTAGAGGTTGGAAACGGCCGCAGCGTCTTCGTTCGCGCCGGCGAAGGCGTCGAGCAGGATACGATGGGCGTGGGTGTCGACGAGCGCACGATCATCATGCTGACCGTGAATCTCGACGAGCATCTGTCCGGCCTGGCGCATCAGTTGAACGCTGAGCGGCTGGTCGTTGACATAGGCCTTGGTGCGGCCGTCGGAGTTTTGGACACGGCGGAAAATAAGATCGCCATCGTCATCGATGCCGTTTTCGCGCAGCAGCTTGCGGGCGCCGTGATCCGGGCCGACGTCGAAGACAGCCGTTACCTGCCCTTTGTCCTCGCCATGGCGAACAAGACCACCGTCTCCGCGCCCGCCAAGGGCGAGCGAAAGGCTATCAAGCAGGATGGATTTGCCAGCGCCGGTCTCCCCGGTCAGCACCGAGAGGCCGGTCTCAAAGGCGAGATCCAGCCGCTCGATCAGGACGATATCGCGGATCGAAAGCTGGATCAGCATTGGCCTCAGGTACCGAGCAGGAGTTTCTTGCCTGCGGCAGCAATCCACGAACCTGGGTTTTCACGCGGCTCGGTGCCACCATTCTTCAGGAGCTTGAAGGAATCCGCGTACCACTGACTGTCAGGATAGTTGTGGCCGAGAACCGCAGCTGCCGTTTGCGCCTCTTCGACAATGCCCATTGCGTAATAAGCTTCGACAAGACGCGCGAGCGCTTCTTCGATCTGGTTGGTATTCGGATACTTCTCGACGACCGTGCGGAAACGCGAGATCGCCGCGAGATATTCCTTGCGTTCCATGTAGTAGCGGCCGACCTGCATTTCCTTGCCGGCCAGCTGGTCACGCGCGAAGCGGATTTTCGCCTGCGCGTCATCGACGTATTCGGAATCCGGATAGTTGTCGATAACCGCCTGCATGGCCTCAACAGTCTTCGCAGCCGCGCGCTGATCCTGAGTGACATCCACGATCTGCTTCGAGTAAGTCAGACCGATCAGATACTGTACATAGGGAGCATCCTTCGACTTCGGATACTGCGCCATATAGCGGTTACCGGAGGCAAGAGCGTCGTCCAGACGGCCCTGACGGTATTTCACGAAGGTGCTCATCACGAGCGCCTTGCGTGCCCATTCCGAGAACGGGTTCTCGCGGTCGATCGCGTCGAACTTGCGCGCGGCTTCGGCCATATTGCCGGCCTTCATGTTGGCGAGGCCCTGCGTGTAGAGAACATCCGGCGGATCGCTCTCGACGCCGAGCTTGGTAATATCGATATCGGGGTCCGACTGGCATCCGGAAATTAAGGCACCTGCGCTCAGCACCAAGAGCGATGCGAACAAAGCGCGCGCTGTCTTCATCATACTTTCAGACCCTGCATAACCCATCGGAACAATCCCAACGCCGCCATCCCTCAACGGCAGCCACGCCTTGCTGGCGTTTCTAGCCACAAATGTGGAGCCAGAGCAACGCAATGATGACGCATTAACGCATTTTTGTGGCGATGCAGGCGATAAACACCGGTTTTACACTGCGAAAGCTGCGCCTGTTGCCGCTAAACATCTGCGGCAACACATGTATCGGGGAATCACCGTGAGTCTGTTCCCCATAAAGAAACCGCCTCCCGAAGGAGGCGGCCCTGGCCTAGTAAATGCGATGGAGGTCATGCCGACCAGGGAGCAAATTCCGGTGCGTTGACCCGGATGAAGTCCCGGGCAGCAACGCGCTGACGCGGCGCAGACGTCTCGACCACTTCGTAGGCGGTCGGATCGCTGAGCAACGCCTTGAGAGCATTGGCATTCATCTTGTGGCCGCCGCGATAGGAGCGATAGCAACCGATGAAAGGAACACCGGCTAGCGCGAGGTCACCAACGGCATCGAGTGCTTTGTGGCGCACGAACTCGTCCTTGGCGTAGCGCAGGCCTTCAACATTGATAACCGTATTATCGTCCGAGATGACGACGGAATTCTCAAGCGACGAACCAAGCGCGTGGCCGGAGGCCCAAAGACGCTCGACATCCCGCATGAAGCCGAAGGTACGAGCGCGCGACAGTTCGGACTTGAACGTCGCAGCCGTCATGTCGCCTTCCCACTTCTGCCGACCGATCAGCGGGCAGTCGAAATCGATCTCGACTTCGAAGCGCATGCCGTCATGAGGGCGGAACTCGCTCCACGAACCGCCATGCTCGATGCGAACCGGCTTGGTGACGCGGATGTAGCGGCGCTTCACGCCGAGCGATACCAGGCCAACCTGTTCGATCGCTTCGATAAAGGGCATCGAGCTGCCGTCCATGATCGGCATTTCCGCGCCATCAACCTCGATCACGACGTTGTCGAGACCAAGCGCGTAGACTGCAGCCATGACATGTTCGATCGTCGCGACCGAGCGCGCCGGCGAGAAACCAAGAACGGTGCAGAGATCTGTATTGCCGACCTGCGAGGACACGGCACGATATTCGGAAACCTCGCCATTCTCATGCATGCGATTGAAGACGACGCCAGTGTCAGCTTCTGCCGGGTTGAAGGTAATCGAAACGTCAGCACCGGAATGGACTCCGATGCCCGAAAGCGCGATCGGGCGCGATACTGTCGTTTGAAAACCCAACATGCCAATAACCATAAATTTTTGCCTTTATTATCCCTGGTGATCCGCTGCGGCTAACATGCCGAACCATCTGCCAGGGTTCATTTCACTCCGTCAAAGCCTCGCCATAAAGCGCAAGAGGACGGTTTCTTGAGCACATACATACGTGCGCCGGGGTTCCAATCCAAATCACTGTTTCTTTCGCATTGTTACGAAAGCATGTCTTTGAAATAACAAGGCAATTAGCTCCGGATTCAAGGTGCTGAAACGGCAATGCCCGGGAGCGTACTCCCGGGCATCCTTGTGGCGATTCTATCCGTTGCCTCAGTTCGACTGGCGGCGCAGGAATGCAGGAATTTCAAGCTGATCGTCTTCCTGCATCATGCGAGCCTGTGGAACGGTACGGCCCTGATCGTCGAGATTTCCGCGACGTGGTGCGTAGAGGCTTGCTTCCGGAGAAAGCGGCCGGCGCTGCTGCGACGCGGCTGCCGGAGCGGACGTCATTTCCGGAGCAACTTCCTCTTCGCGACGACCAAGCGAGTTGGTGATCCGCTTCAGGAGACCCATCGGACCACGCTCCTCGTGAGCGTGAGACGGAGCGGCCGGCTGCGAGCGATGGTCAATCTCTGCCTGCACGACCGGCGGGAAATCCTCCACCTTCGGCATACGGACGGCCTGCTGGGCGGCCGCCGGCTGCTGCATGACCGGCGCGGGTTGGCTGATAATCGGCTGCTGAACAGGCTGGCTCATGACTGGTGCATGAACCGGGGCCTGCTGAACCGGAGCCGGGCGAATGATTGGAGCGGCCTCCGGCGCAGCAAAGATCTTGCTCTGCGGACGGAAGGTCTCTTGCATCGCCGGCTGCTGAACGGGAGCTGCTGCCCGTGGGGCGTGGATCTCAAGCTCGCGCTCCATTTCGACCTCGGCCGCGCGGATTGCCTGCGCAACTGGGTCGACGGGCTTCGGGGCCTGCTGCATGACAGGTGCAGGCTGAACTGCGGCCGGCGCCGGAGCAACGGCCGCGGAAGGACGGATAACCGGCTTTGCGACTGGCTGGAACGTCTTGCCAGCAGCTTCGTTGATCGCGCGATCGATGCCGGTTGCAACAACCGACACGCGGATGATGCCTTCGAGCGATTCGTCAAAGGTCGCGCCGAGGATGATGTTGGCATCCGGATCGACTTCTTCGCGGATGCGGGTCGCAGCCTCATCGACTTCGAAGAGGGTCAGGTCACGACCGCCGGTGATCGAGATCAGCAGGCCCTGTGCACCCTTCATCGAGGTTTCGTCGAGCAGCGGGTTGGCGATTGCAGCTTCGGCAGCCTGCATCGCGCGGCCCTGGCCGGATGCTTCGCCGGTACCCATCATCGCACGGCCCATTTCGCGCATGACAGATCGGACGTCGGCGAAGTCGAGGTTGATGAGACCTTCCTTCACCATCAGATCGGTGATGCAGGCAACGCCGGAGTAGAGAACCTGGTCTGCCATCGCGAATGCATCGGCAAAGGTGGTCTTGTCGTTGGCGATGCGGAAAAGGTTCTGGTTCGGAATGACAATCAGGGTGTCGACAGACTTCTGCAGTTCCTGGATACCCTGCTCGGCAAGCCGCATGCGGCGGCCGCCTTCGAAGTGGAACGGCTTGGTAACGACGCCAACCGTCAGGATGCCCTTGTTACGGGCTGCCTGCGCAACGACCGGAGCAGCGCCCGTGCCTGTGCCGCCGCCCATGCCGGCGGTGACGAAGCACATGTGCGTTCCGTTCAGGTGATCGACGATCTCGTCGATGCACTCTTCAGCAGCTGCGCGGCCGACTTCCGGCTGCGAACCAGCACCGAGACCTTCGGTGACGTTGGCGCCGAGCTGGATAATGCGCTCCGCCTTGGTCATCGTCAGCGCCTGGGCGTCCGTGTTGGCAACGACAAAGTCGACGCCCTGGAGGCCAGCGGAGATCATGTTGTTGACAGCGTTGCCACCGCCACCGCCAACACCGAACACGGTGATACGCGGCTTAAGCTCAGTGATATCCGGCTTTTGCAGCTTGATAGTCATGTTACCGTTCCTTCTCTTTATGGCCGCATCGCCACGCCGGCCAATTCACGCAATTATCAGAAGCTTTCTTTCAACCACTGCCCCATGCGGGCAAAGCGGCTGGTATTTCCCCCAAGCGACATGAGCAGACCGCTCTGTGACGCATGTGTTTCCTGGTCCGCGACCTGCGGATAGATCATCAGACCGACGGCGGTCGAAAAGGCAGGGCCCTTCGCTGCAGTCGGCAGGCCCGAGACGCCCATCGGACGACCGATTCTGACGTTGCGGGCAAGAATGCGGCGCGCAACTTCGGCAAGGCCGGTGAGCTGGCTCGCACCACCCGTCAGCACGACACGCTTGCCGACGATCGGGCTGAAGCCCGAGCGCTGGATGCGGTCGCGGATCAATTCCATTGTTTCCTCGATACGGGCGCTGACGATGCGCGATACCAAAGCGCGCGGCACCTGCGTCGGCAGGTCGCGTTCGTCTTCGCCAATCGGCGGGATCGAAATCAATTCGCGCTCGTCCGAGGAATTCGGCATGGCGGACGCATGAACGACCTTCAGGCGTTCGGCATCTTCGATACGGGTCGAAAGACCGCGGGCCAAATCAGTGGTGACGTGATGGCCTCCGAGGCTGACGGCATCGGTGTGCACCAACTTGCCTTCCGCGAAGACGGAAATCGTCGTCGTGCCACCGCCCATGTCGATCGCAGCACAGCCAAGCTCGACTTCGTCGTCGACGAGAGCAGCCAGGCCGGAAGCGTAAGGCGTCGCAACGATTCCCTCAACCGAGAGATGCGCGCGATTGACGCTGAGCTCGAGGTTCTTCAGCGCAGTGCGCTCGGCGGTGACGACGTGCATGTCGACGCCGAGAACGTCACCATACATCGACAGCGGATCGCGAATACCGCGCTCGCCGTCGAGCGAGAAGCCGGTCGCCAGCGAATGCAGCACGGCACGATCCTGTCGCAGCGACTGCTGACAGGCAGCCGACAGAACCTTCTTGAGGTCGTTCAGTTCGACTTCCTGGCCGCCAAGATCGATGGTTGCGGTGTAGATATCGCTCGTCAAGCGACCCGCAGTAACGTTGACGATCAGGCTTTCGACGGTCAGGCCGGCCATGCGCTCGGCGGCGTCAACGGCAAGACGAATCACGCTTTCCAGCGCATCGAGGTCGGAAATCGCACCGGTCTTGATACCGCGAGAGCGCTGGTGGCCGATCCCGATGATTTCAATGTTGTGCGTGCGGCCGGGCAGCACCTGGCTTTCCTCGCGGGGGGTCAGGCGGCCGATCATGCAGACGACCTTCGTCGAGCCGATGTCCAGCACCGAAACGACATGGGACCGCTTCGACGAAAGCGGCTTCAGGCGCGGCAATCCGAAATGGGACGAACCGAACAAGCTCATATATTTTGCCCCGCCTTCTTCAAATCCTTGGTCCGCTGATCAAGCACAAGCTGCCGGCGCGCCATCGCTTCCGGCGTCAACTGAATTGCCGTGCGGTCGGTGAGCCTGAGATCAACCGCAGCGATATCGCGCTCCAGAAGGTCCTGCTCCTTCATGAACTTCGACAGCCGCGCCAACGCCAGATCGACATCGTCTTCCGGCAGCTTGACCGCAATGCCGTTGTCCATATGCAGATCCCAGCGACGACCCGAAACCCAGACGTAGGCCTTCACCCGCGCCTTGATCTCCGGCCAGTTTGCGAACTCGGCTTCGAGCGAGGTTGCAGCAACCTCAGCACCGCGACCGACCACCAGGGGCAACTGCGAAAACTTATTGTCGCGCAGCGGAGCGATGACCGAACCACCCTTCTCCACGAGAGAAAGCTCCTGGCCATGCTGCCAGATGGCGTAGGCCTGGCGCTCCTTGAGCTTCACCTCGATCGTCTTCGGATAGATCTTGCGAACCTCGACGTTCTCGACCCAGGGCAGCTTGGCAATCTTCTGGCGCGCTGCATCGACGTCGAGCGCCACGAGCGAGGTTGTACCGTCCAGCCCCAACAACTGCAGAATCTCAATTTCAGAGGTCTCGGAATTACCGGACACTTTCACGTCATCGATCGCAAAGCCGGCAGCGGTCGTCGTCGCCTGTGCAACGGCCTCGGTGTGACCACCGAGCGACATGCCGTAAAGACCGGTTGCTGCCAAGAAAGCCAAGGCGGAGACCGTCCCGACATGGGCCGGAATGTGGATGCGGCCACTTCCGAGACTGACAAGAAAGCGAACGACGCGCCGCAACGGGCGCGGCAGAATCAGCCGACCATCACCCTCGGGATACGAAGGCGCCACCTGATGACTCGGGCGCCCTATTCTTTTAACCGTCACCGAGAACAAGAAGCGTCCTCCACCATCCAACGGAGAAATTCCCCAAACGAGTAGCCGGCATGAGCGGCCATTTCGGGCACCAGGGAGGTTGGCGTCATGCCCGGCTGAGTGTTGATTTCCAGCCAGATGATTTCGCCATCTTCGGAGAAGCGATCGTCATAACGAAAGTCGGAGCGACTGACGCCACGGCAACCAATTGCTTGATGCGCCCTTAACGCCAATGATTGTATTTTTTGGTAAATATTCGGTGAAATTTCCGCCGGAATGACGTGTTTCGATCCACCCGCGACGTACTTGGCATCGTAGTCGTAGAAGCCATGCCCCATCGGCACGACCTCGGTCACGCCGAGCACCTGACCCCCCATAACGCCGCAAGTCAGCTCTCGACCGTAGATGTAGCGCTCGACAAGAACCTGTTCGCCGTAGCGCCATTCCGGGGAGCTGATGATCTGCGGAGGATGGGATTGATCCTCCTGAACGATTACCACACCGAAGCTGGAGCCTTCTCGCACGGGCTTCACAACATAGGGCGGCTTCATCGGATGCTCTGCCGGAAAGGCGAAGCGATTGATCACCTCGGACTGAGCAACAGGTATGCCGGCAGCGGCAGCAACCCCCTTGGCCTTCTCCTTGTCCATGGCAAGCGCCGACGCCAACACGCCGGAATGGGTATAAGGAATCTCAAGATATTCGAGAACGCCCTGGATCGTGCCGTCCTCGCCGTAGGGGCCATGCAGCGCATTGAAAACGACATCAGGTCGCAATGCAGCAAGCTTCGCTGACACGTCGCGATCGACGTCCATCCGCGTCACCTGGAAGCCCTCAGCCTCAAGAGCATCCGCGCACGCCGTCCCGGAAGAAAGGCTTACCGGCCTCTCCGAAGAAAATCCACCCATCAGGACAGCGACATGCTTACGACTCATCAACACCCCCAAAAATAACCTGCACACTGAGTTCCGACGCTTGCACCAAGCTTGTTTCTCGTCCGAATCTCGTTCGGTGATGCAGGTGTATTAGAGCCCGATTATGGTTAATGAAGTGTTTACTTTCGTTAATTTTTGCCGCGGAAGGCCGCCCGGGCATGGCCGCGCAAGATGCAAGACCCCGCGGCAACGGCGCGTGCCGTGCGGGGTTTCCACAAGGAAGTCGCATCAGTTCGGGGCTTTCTCGCCCGTTAACTTCCAAACAAGACCACCCAGAACACCGCCCACAAGCGGCGCGACCCAGAACAGCCAAAGCTGCCGCAAGGCCCAGCCGCCGACGAACAACGCCTGCCCTGTCGAGCGTGCAGGATTGACCGACGTCTTGGTGACCGGAATCGAAATCAGGTGAATCAATGTCAGTGCAAGACCGATGGCGATTGGCGCGAAACCTGCCGGCACCTTGGTGCTCGTCGAGCCTAAAATGATGAAGACGAAGAACGACGTCAGGACGATTTCGATCACCAGTGCAGAAGAAAGTGAATAGCCGCCCGGCGAATGCTCGCCATAACCATTCGCCGCAAAATCCCCGAGCTCGAAACCGGCCTTGCCGCTGGCGACGGCATAGAGCACACCCGCGGCAACGATCGCGCCAATAACCTGCACCACAATATAGGGAATTACGCGACCCGCCGGGAACTTGCCGGCCACGGCAAGACCAACGGAAACTGCCGGGTTGAAATGCCCACCGGAAATGCCGCCGACGGCAAAAGCCATTGTCAGGACCGTGAACCCAAAGGCAAATGCAACACCTACAAAGGCAATTCCAAGCTCGGGAAATGCTGCGGCGAGCACGGCACTGCCGCATCCACCAAACACGAGCCAGAACGTTCCAAGAAATTCTGCAATAAGACTTTTCTGCATCCCTCCCTCCCGCGCTCAACCAGAGCGTTCATGAGGAATCTGCTTCATATTGTTTCTGGTCAAGTGACTATGCGCGGCGTCGATGAGCGGAAAAAATGCAAAGCCTACTAATCTTTTATTCGTTTATTGCCCTGCGGGCATTTGCGCCGAATTAAAATTGCGTTAAGAGCCGCCTGCCTTTCACAGGCATTTCTATGATCCCAATTGGAATGAAAATGTCAGACGCGATATCCAGAGTATCGCCGACTCCCGCTTCATCGAACAGTGCGCAAGTCAACTCGCCGGCGCGCGTTCTGATCGCAAGCCTCGTCGGCACCACGATCGAATTCTTCGATTTCTACGTATATGCAACTGCTGCCGTGCTGGTCTTCCCGACGCTGTTCTTCCCGAACAGCGACCCGACGACCGCACTGCTTGCGTCCTTTGCGACCTTCTCGATCGCCTTCTTCGCCCGTCCGCTCGGCGCCGTGGTCTTCGGCCATTTCGGCGACAGGATCGGCCGCAAGACGACGCTCGTCGCCGCCCTGCTCACCATGGGCATTTCGACGGTTGTGATCGGCCTTCTGCCCTCCTACGAGTCGATCGGCGTCATCGCGCCGCTGCTGCTCGCACTTTGCCGCTTCGGCCAGGGCTTCGGCCTCGGCGGCGAATGGGGCGGCGCAGTGCTGCTCGCCACAGAAAATGCGCCAGAAGGCAAGCGCAGCTGGTACGGCATGTTCCCGCAGCTCGGCGCGCCGGTCGGCCTGTTCCTGTCTTCGGGTATCTTCTGGCTGCTGCTGCAGGTCATGTCTCAGGATGCGCTTCTCAGCTGGGGCTGGCGCGTTCCCTTCATCTCGTCCATCCTGCTGATCGTCATCGGTCTCTGGGTCCGCCTCTCGATCACCGAGACGCCGGCTTTCCAGAAGGCGATCGACAAGCAGGAGCGTGTAGCCGTCCCGGTTGCCGTGCTCTTCCGCAAGCACAAGCGCAGCCTGTTCCTCGGCACCTTCGTGGCGCTGGCAACCTTCGTACTGTTCTACATCGGCTCGGCTTACCTACTGTCCTACAACGTCAAGGTCCTGAAGATCCCGTTCCTCGACGCGCTTGAGATTCAGATCGTCGGTTCTGTCGCCTTCGGTATCTTTATCCCGATCGTCGGCAAGCTTGCGGAGCGCTTCGGCCGCCGCGAGGTCCTGATCATCACCACCGTGCTGATCGGTATCTTCTCGTTCTTCCTGCCCGGGCTGATGACCGGCGGCGAAGGCAGCATCGTGGTCTTCGCGATCGTTGCGATGGCGCTGATGGGCATGACCTACGGCCTAATCGGCACGGCTCTTGCCGCGCCCTTCCCGACTGCCGTCCGCTACACTGGCTCGTCGATCACCTTCAACCTTGCCGGCATTTTCGGCGCTTCGCTGGCGCCCTACATCGCCACCTGGCTGCAGGCAAACTACGGCATGCAGTATGTCGGCTACTATCTCGGTCTCTCTGCTGTCATCACTCTGATCTGTATCCTGGCATCGGGCCGTGACGAGGTCTGAAATTAACCTGCATTGATAACGAAAGGCCGCAAAATCAAGATTTTGCGGCCTTTTTGTTATCTGTAGCGCAAGCGGAAAGAGCTACTTCCGGTCGCTCATTGCAGGAACGTTCCCGACACCGGCTATTCGCTGGTTACGCCCTGGAAAGGGCGGACTTCGCGTCCTGGCATGAAGACACCGAAACGCTTGATTTCCCACTCGAGCTTGATACCGGAATTCTCGAAGACCTCACGGCGGACCTGTTCACCGAGATATTCGAGATCGTATCCCGTCGCTTGCCCCATGTTGATCATGAAGTTGCAGTGGAGCGACGACATTTGCGCGCCACCGATTACCAGCCCGCGGCACCCCGCTTCATCGATCAGCTTCCAGGCGGAATGGCCCTCGGGATTCTTGAAGGTCGAGCCACCGGTCTTTTCGCGGATCGGCTGGACCGTCTCGCGATGGTTGCGTACGGCATCCATCTCGGCCCGGATCTTGGCGCGATCCTCGCCGTACCCTTCGAAGAGCACCGACGTGAAAATCAGATCATTCGGTACGGACGAATGGCGGTAGGAGTAACCCATGTCCGCGTTCGACAAGACATGTTTATTGCCCTTGCGGTCAACCGCGTTCACCTCGACGAGCCGCTCACGCGTCTCCGCGCCGTTGGCGCCGGCGTTCATGCGTGCTGCGCCGCCGATGCTGCCGGGAATGCCATAGTAGAAGTGGAAGCCGCCGATGCCATTATCCATTGCCATGGCCGCGACGTGCTTGTCCGGGCAGATCGCGCCGGCACGGATGCGGTTCTCGCCAGCGAGCTCGACCGAGCCGAAGCCCTTAGCCGAAAGCCGCAAGACAACGCCAGGAATGCCACCATCACGCACGAGAATGTTGGAGCCCACGCCGACGACAGTGACCGGAACCTCTTCCGGCAAAAGCTTGAGGAAAGCAATAAGGTCGTCCTCGTCGTGCGGCTGGAACATCAGTTCCGCCAAACCACCAGCGTGGAACCAGGTCACACGGTCCATCGGTGCATCCGGCGTGATTCTTCCACGGATGTCCTTTACGCTGCCGCCGAGCGACGCAAGAAGCTTTTCCCCATTCACCTGTTTCATGCAGATATTCCCGAAAGGCTTTCCAATTGCTTGGGCAACGCTGCCGCCCAGTACGTGATACTCCCAGCCCCCAACAGAACCACAAAATCCCCCGGCTTTGCAATCTCTGCGACCATTTCAGGCAAAAGCTCTGGGGACGGCAGGAAGCGGGCCTCGCGGTGGCCACCGGATTTGATCCGCGACACCAGTGCCTCGGAGTTCACCCCTTCGATAGGATCCTCACCCGCGGCATAAACAGGCGCAAGGAAAATGCTGTCCGCGTCGTTGAAGCAGGACGCAAATTCCTCGAAGAGGCTCGATAGCCGCGAATAGCGATGCGGCTGATGGACCGCGATCACGCGACCCTTGCAGGCCTCACGCGCAGCCCGCAGCACCGCTTTGATCTCAACCGGATGGTGGCCGTAGTCATCGAAGATCTGTACGCCGTTCCACTCACCAGTCAGAGTGAAACGACGCTTGACGCCGCCGAAGGAGGCGAGTCCCTTGGCGATGTCCTCGCTCGACATGCCGAGACGGTTGGCGACCGCGATCGCGGCGGTGGCATTGGAGATGTTGTGGCGTCCGGGCATCGGCATCACGAGATTGTCGAGCTTGATGACCTGTCCGGTTCGCCGGCGGCGGATCTCGACGTCGAAGATAGAACGCGGACCCTCGACACGGACATTCATGAAACGAACGTCAGCCTGAGGATTTTCACCATAGGTAATGATCTTGCGGTCCTCGATGCGGCCAACCAGCGCCTGGACCTCCGGATGGTCAAGGCACAGAACGCCGAAGCCGTAGAACGGCACGTTCTCGACGAACTGTCGGAATGCGGCGCGAACGGCATCGAAATTGCCGTAGTGGTCGAGATGTTCGGGGTCGATGTTGGTGATAACAGCGACATCGGCAGGGAGCTTTAGGAAGGTGCCGTCGGACTCGTCGGCCTCCACCACCATCCACTCACCCTCGCCCATGCGCGCATTGGTGCCGTAGGCATTGATGATGCCGCCGTTGATGACCGTAGGGTCGAGCCCACCCGCTTCCAGCAACGTCGCCACGAGCGAGGTCGTCGTGGTCTTGCCATGCGTACCTCCGATCGCAATCGCATTGCGGAAACGCATCAGTTCGGCAAGCATCTCCGCCCGGCGTACGACCGGCAGCAGCTTTTCGCGCGCAGCCACGAGCTCAGGATTGTTTTTCTTGATCGCAGTCGAGACGACCACCACTTCAGCGTCACCGAGGTTCTCTGCCTTGTGACCGACGAAGACTTCGATGCCCTTGTCGCGCAGACGTTGCACGTTGGCGCTGTCGGCCTGATCCGATCCCTGCACGCGGTGACCGAGATTATGGAGCACCTCGGCAATGCCGCTCATGCCGATGCCGCCGATGCCGATGAAATGAACGAGGCCGATGGCCTTCGGCATTTTCATGCGCGTTTCCCCTTAAACTCTGCAATTGTACGTCGTGCCGCAATAGCCTCTACCATGTCGGCAAGCAAGTTCGCAGCATCGGGTTTACCCGCCTGCTTGGCGGCGGCGGCCATCCGGGCGAGCTTTTCCGGGTCATTCATCACATGAGCGAGGATCGAAGCGATCTTCTCCGGCGAAAGCTCGGCCTGTGGAATGACCTTGGCGCCGCCGGTCGCCGCAAGTGCCGCCGCATTCGCCGCCTGGTCGTGATCGAGCGCATGCGGATAAGGCACCAGAATTGCCGGTCGCCCGATCACGGAAATCTCCGAAACTGTCGATGCGCCGGAACGGCAGATGACGAGATGTGCCGCGGCAAGTCGTTCGGCCATGTCCGTGAAGAACGGCGCCGTATCCGCAGCCATCTTCAGTTGAGCGATGCAGGCGCTCAACATGCCCATATCTTCCGGCCGCACTTGCTGGGTGATGCGCAGGCGATCGCGAAGCCCGTCCTCAAGCAAGCTAATCGCCGTCGGCATCGTCTTGGAGAAATACTGCGCGCCCTGGCTGCCGCCAAAGACGACGAGATTGAAAGGCTCACCGGGATTGGATGGAGAATACGGCACTTTCGCCGCCTCGATGATGGCCGGGCGCACCGGATTGCCAGTTGTCACCGTCTTGTCGGGAAACTGCCCGCCGCCCTCAGGCAGGAACCCGCCCGCGATCGCCTGCACACGGCTCGCCAGCGCCTTGTTGGCGCGTCCCATCACCGCATTCTGCTCATGAATCATGGCAGGCACGCCAAGGCGCGTGGCGGCCAGCAGCGGCGGTACGGTCGGGTATCCGCCGAAGCCGACAACCACCGCGGGCTTGAGACGCGCGATCAGCTTCTTGGCGGCCCGCATACCGCTCCAGAGCGTCCACAGAGAGCGAGCGACGGCAACCGGGTTCTTCGAACCGATCGTCGCCGACGGCACGACGTGGATTTCGTCGGCGGGGAATTTGCCGGCATAACGCTCGGCACGGCGATCGGTGACCAGATGCACGGAATAGCCGCGTTCCTTCAGCTTGTGGGCCAGGGCCTCCGCGGGAAACACATGGCCGCCGGTCCCCCCGGCGGCAAGCAGGACGATGCCTTTGCTCATAAGCAGTTACTCCGCCGGCATACCGTGCGCGACGCGGAAGAGGCTCCGATCCTGCGCACGTTTTTCCGGCCTATGACGCGTCAGTGCGAGAATAAACCCGGCGGTGACGCAGATAGCGACCATGGACGAACCGCCATAGGAAATCAGCGGCAAGGTCATACCCTTTGCCGGCAGCAGTTCGAGATTGACGCCCACGTTGATGATCGACTGTATGCCGATCTGCAGCACGAGGCCAGCGACTGCAAAGCGGTTGAAGTCGTTCCGTTCCTTGTAGGCATGCGAGAGACCACGCAGCACGAGAACGGAAAACAGCGCGACGAGCGCCATGCAGAAGACGATGCCGAATTCCTCGGCTGCGACCGAAAAGATGAAGTCGGTATGCGCATCCGGGATGATACGTTTGACGATGCCCTCGCCCGGGCCTTGGCCGAACCAGTCGCCGCGGATGATCGCTTCGCGCGCCGTATCGATCTGGAAGGTGTCGCCTTCTCCGGTCAGGAACTTGTCGATGCGCAGCGCCACGTGCGGGAAGATGTAGTAGGCGCTGACGAGCCCGCCGACACCGCCTGCACCGAGCACGATGATCCATATCCACGGCATGCCGGCCATGAAGAACATGCCGCCCCAGACGGCGGTCGTCAGGATCGTTTGTCCAAGGTCAGGCTGTGCGACCAGAAGTGCTGCGACAATGCCGAAGAGGATGATGGCAAAGAGATTGCCTGGTATCTCAGGCTGCCTTGCGTGCTCGGCAAAGAGCCAAGCGCAAACGACCACGAAGGCGGGCTTCATGAATTCGGAGGGTTGGATCGAGATGCCGGCCAACGTGACCCAGCGGCGGGAACCCTTGACCTCAACGCCGAAGAACAGTGCCAGGAGCATCATGGCGAGCGCAACGATCAACAGGATGATCGCCGTGCGTCGCACCTGGCGCGGCGTCAGGAAGGACAGCCCAACCATCACCGCGAGTGACGGGATCATGAAAGCCGCGTGGCGCTTGACGAAGTGGAACGGCTCCAGCCCGATACGCTCGGCAACCGCTGGTGACGCGGCGAACGACAGCATGAAGCCGATGCCCATCAGGAAGATGAACATCGCCAGAAAAAAGCGGTCGATGGTCCAAAACCAATCGGCCAGAGGCCCACGTTCCGCGCGGCTTACCATGTCACTTATCTCCTGTTGCCGAACCGATCAGCATGGTGATTCCGTCGAGCGCTGCCACATGGCTGACAAATGCATCGCCCCTGACTTCAAAGTTCTTATATTGGTCGAAGCTTGCGCAAGCCGGGGATAGCATCACGGCCAGCGGGCCGCTTTCATCCTTTTCGGCATCCGCAGCCGCGTGCGCGACGGCGCGCTCCAGCGTACCGGAAATCTCGTATTGCACCGCCTCTCCGAGCGTCGCGGCAAATTCGGCCGCCGCCTCGCCAATCAGATAGGCCTTAGCGATGCGCGGAAAAAACCCCGTCAGTGAGGTGATGCCTCCGGCTTTTGGCAATCCACCGGCAATCCAGTAGATACGGTCATAGCTCGACAGCGCTGGAGCTGCCGCGTCAGCATTCGTAGCCTTCGAGTCGTTGACGAAAACGATGCTGCCGCGCCGTCCGACCGGCTGCATGCGATGCTTGAGCCCGGGGAAGGACACCAACCCCGCACGTATTTCCTCTTCGGAGACACCGACTGCGAGGCAGGCAGCAACCGCTGCCGCGGCATTCTGCGCGTTGTGGCCACCGAGTAGTGTCTGGATGCCGTCAAGATCGGCGATCGGCTTCGTCGCGCCTCCCGAAGCCTGGATGAGCTTCGTTCCTTCCGCATAAATGCCATAGGGCAGCGCATGGCGACGGGAAATCCGCGTAACCTTGCCGCCGGCTCGCTCGATACGATCTGCGATCATCTCGCAGTGGCTGTCGTCCACGCCGACCACAGCGACACCGCTGCCGGCAACCAGACGCTCCTTGATATCAGCATAGTGCTGCATCGTTCCGTGACGATCGAGATGATCTGGCGTCAGGTTGAGCAGGATGCCCGCCGACGGATTGAGCGTCGGCGCAAGGTCGATCTGGTAAGACGAGCACTCGACAACATAGAAGCGTCCATCCTTCGGCGGATCGAGCGTCAGCACGGCCGTGCCGATATTGCCGCCGAGCTGAGTGTCGCGACCGCTCGACTTCAGAATATGCGCGATCAGCGCTGTCGTCGTCGATTTGCCGTTGGTGCCGGTGATTGCGATAAACGGGCAATCTGGCGCATGTGCGCGGCGTTCGCGCACGAAAAGCTCGACGTCACCGACGATATCGACGCCAGCGGCACGAGCAAGGTCGACAGTCCAGTGCGGCTTCGGGTGTGTCAGGGGAACGCCCGGCGAAAGCACGAAGAGCGATTGCGCGCTCCAGTCGAGGGAACGCAGATCTGCCGTGTGGATACCCTCAGCCGCAGCCTTGGTGACACTATCAGGATTGTCGTCCCATGCCGTCACCTCGGCTCCGCCCAGCTTCAGCGCGCGCGCCGTGGCGAAGCCAGAGCCACCGAGCCCGAAGAGCGCGACTTTCTTTCCTGAGAGGGTTGTAACGGGGATCATCGCCGCTTACCGCAGCTTCAGGGTCGAGAGACCAAGCAAGGCCAGACCGCCCGCAATGATCCAGAAGCGGATGACCACCTGGCTTTCAGTCCAGCCCTTCTTCTCGAAATGGTGATGGATCGGCGCCATCAGGAAGACGCGCCGGCCGGTCATCTTGAAGTACCCGACCTGGATGATGACCGAGAGCGTTTCCATCACGAACAGGCCACCGATGATCGCCATGACGATCTCGTGCTTGGTGGCCACAGCCACCGTGCCGATCGTACCACCAAGCGCCAGCGAGCCGGTGTCGCCCATGAAAATAGCGGCGGGCGGTGCGTTGAACCATAGGAAGCCGAGACCGGCGCCGATAACCGCGCCGAGAACCACTGAAAGCTCGCCCGTGCCGGGGACGAAGTTGATCTGCAGATAGTTTGCAAAGACTGCGTTACCTGCGAGGTACGCAATCACACCAAAGGACGCCGCAGCGATCATGACCGGAACGATGGCAAGGCCGTCAAGGCCATCGGTCAGGTTCACGGCATTGCCGGCGCCGACGATCACGAAGCCGCCGAAGACGACGAACATGATGCCGAGATTGATCATGAAGTCCTTGAAGAATGGGAACGCGATCGATGACCCGAACGTCGAGCCCGCGGTTCCGGACGCCAGTGCCGTGCGCATCATGAAGTAGACGGCAATACCGGCGATGACGAACTCGATCCCGAGACGCGCCTTGCCGGAGAAGCCCTTGTGGCTCTGCTTAGTGACCTTGAGGTAGTCATCATAGAACCCGATCGCCCCGAAGCCGAGGGTGACGAGCAGCGTGGCAACCACGTAGACATTCGAAAGATCAGCCCACAGCA
This sequence comes from Rhizobium sp. R693, assembly GCF_002211315.1. Lineage (NCBI taxonomy): Bacteria > Pseudomonadati > Pseudomonadota > Alphaproteobacteria > Hyphomicrobiales > Rhizobiaceae > Rhizobium > Rhizobium sp. R693. The sequence goes on from NZ_LOKY01000006.1 coordinate 80,372, forward strand.
GCGACGACCCGACGATGCCGGCAAGAATCATCAAGCCGCCCATGGTCGGCGTACCGGCCTTCTTGAAATGCGTCTGCGGACCGTCGGCACGGATCGGCTGCCCCTTGCCCTGGCGGATGCGCAGCGAATTGATGATCGTCGGACCAAAGAGGAAGACAATGAAGGCGGACGTAAACAGGGAGGCGCCCGTGCGGAAGGTAATGTACCTGAACAGATTCAAGAATTTCAGGTGTTCCGACAGTTCGACAAGCCAAATCAGCATTCAGGGCCCCTTGTTACCCGCTCAAAAATCGCGTTGCGTGTCGGCAAATGGCGGGAATTTGTCAAGGAGCGCGGCGACGATCTTGCCGAAACCGATGCCCAGTGACGATTTTACCATCAGCACGTCGCCAGCCGCGACAGCGTTCAATACATATTCTGCTAGTTCTTCGGTCTTCTCGTAGTGGACGACCTGCACGCTCTCGGGGAGCGAATCTTTCAGCGCAACCATTTCGGGCCCGGCGAGCCAAACATGCTCGATACCGGCTGCGAGCAACGGCCCCGCCAGATCCGAATGAACTTTCTCCGCGTAGTCACCCATCTCCAGCATATCGCCAAGCACGGCGATGCGCCGCCCGGCGCCCGCTGGCACCGAACTCGCAAGCACAGCGATTGCCGCCCGCATCGAGGCAGGATTGGCGTTATAGCTTTCGTCGATGACAGTAAAAGTGCCGTGGTCGATCGTCAGCCGATGACGGCGGCCCCTGCCCTTCTCCGGCTGGAGCGTCGCAAGGGCGGTGATTGCCTGGTGGATGTCCGCACCGACAAGCTTGACAACACCAAGGGCGGCCAGTGCATTTTCGGCTATATGTCGGCCCGGTGCGCCGATCGCCACTTCCTTCGTATCGCCGTCAATGGTGATCCACAACGTCGAACTTTGATCGGAGCCGTTAAACTCCGCCAGGCGGAAATCCGCCTTGGCATGCTGACCGAACGAATGGATGTGCTGGATACCTTGGGCCTGCGCGGTACGCTCCAGGAAGTTGAACTGATCGTTGTCGCGATTGAGCACGACCTGCCCGCCCGGCACGACGCCTTCGAAAATCTCCGCCTTGGCGGTCGCGATTTCCCGTATGCTCTTGAAATTGCCGAGATGAGCCGGCGCGATCGTCGTGACCACGGCGACATGCGGCCTGATCATCTTGACCAACGGACGGATCTCGTCCGGATGGTTCATCCCCACTTCGAAAACGCCGAAATAGGTATCAAGCGGCATCCGGGCGAGCGTCAAAGGCACGCCCCAGTGATTGTTGAACGAGGCCACCGAAGCATGCACCTTGCCCGATGGGGACAAGACGCGCCGCAACATCTCCTTGGTCGTGGTCTTTCCGACTGAACCGGTGACGGCAATGATCTGGGCGCGAGAACGCGCACGCGAGGCAATCGCGAGCTTGCCGAGAGCCGCCAATACATCTTCGACGACGATCACTGGAACGGTGAGCCGCCCCATGGCGGGAAGGCGAGCTTCGCTGACGACGAGAAGAGCGGCGCCGTTTGCCATTGCCATCGACGCAAAGTCGTGGCCGTCAACGCGGTCGCCCTTGATGGCGAAGAAGGCTTCGCCGGGCGCAATGGAGCGGCTGTCGATGGAAATCCCGGTAATGCCCTCAGGCAAAGTGCCGAACGGCCGCCCTGCCATGGCGGCAATCATGTCTTCCGTCGTCCAAAGCCAGTTCACGGTTTCAGCTCCTCCAAAGCCTTACGCAATTCGGCGTGATCCGAAAAAGGCAGGGTGACGCTCCCGATCGTCTGCCCTTCTTCGTGCCCCTTGCCAGCAACGATCAGCGTGTCGCCAGATGTCAGCATGGCAACCGCCGTGCGAATTGCCTCCGCGCGATCGCCGACCTCTGTTGCGCAGCCTGCGGCTGCCATGATCTCGGCACGAATGGAAGCCGGCTCTTCCGAGCGCGGATTGTCATCGGTGACGATCACCACGTCGGCCAGACGGCAGGCTATTTCACCCATGATCGGGCGCTTGCCGCGATCACGATCGCCGCCGCAGCCAAATACGACGATCACCCGGCCGGTCGTAAACGGCCGAACGGATTCCAGAACGTTGGAAAGCGCGTCGGGCTTGTGTGCGTAGTCGACATAAGCGAGTGCACCGTCCCTGGTGTGGCCCACCAATTCGAGACGGCCGGATGCGCCCTGCAGCTTTTCGAGCGCCGCCATGGCGACCTTCGCCGGCACGCCCGTCGACATCGCAAGGCCCGCCGCCACGAGGGCGTTCGCAACCTGGAAATCGCCGGCAAGCGGAATATCGACCTCGAAGATTTCGTCGCCGGCATGGATTTCGGCCACCTGCTTGTGGCGGAAATGCTCGACGCGCTTCAGCGTCAGGTAGTCGCCCTTGCGACCAACGGTGCGAACATCGTGGCCCGCGTCGCGCGCTGCTTTGACTGCTTGCTCCGACCACGCATCGTCGGCGAAAATCACAGCCGGTGCGCCCTTCGGCAGCAGCGTATCGAACAGCCGCATTTTCGCGGCCATGTAGCTTTCGACCGTCGGATGGTAGTCCATATGATCGCGGCCGAGATTGGTAAAGGCAGCGGCCGCGAGCTTGACGCCATCGAGGCGACACTGATCGAGACCATGGCTGGAGGCTTCCATCGAGGCATGCGTGACACCCTCGTCGGAAAGCTCGGCCAGCAATTTGTGAAGCGACACCGGATCGGGTGTCGTTAGCGAGCCGTATTCGTTGCGTGTCGGCGAGACGACGCCCGTCGTGCCGATCATTGCGGCCGGATGTCCGGCATAGGCCCAGATCTGTCGAGTGAAGGAGGCAACCGACGTCTTGCCGGCGGTGCCGGTCACAGCAACCATCGTTTCCGGCTGTTTGCCATAGAAATGAGAGGCCGCGATCGACAGGAAGCGGCGTGAATCGTTCACGACGAGAACGGGTATGGAAGTATCAATACTATGGGACGCAACGGCCACGACGGCGCCGCGTGTAGCCGCGTCCGCGATAAAGCCTGCTCCATCGGCCTTCGTCCCGGCGACAGCAACAAACACCATTCCGGGTTCGATCTTGCGGCTGTCGGACGAGACGCCTGAAACCGCCAGCGCCCCGACAGGCCCAGCCAATTGATCTTCAAGTTCCGGAAATGCATCTCCGGCGATGTCTCGCAAGTTCATCGAATGTACTTTTCTCTCTCAAGCCGCCGCGCCCCCGTGGCGAATCGGCTCCGACATTCATTCAGACTCAATAAGACACCAACATGGCCGATCCGTCGTCACCGAACTTCGGTTCCACACCGAGAATAGGCGCTGCACGAGCAATGATGTTCTTCACCATAGGCGCTGCCGTATACGCGGCGATGTTCTGCCCCTTCTCGCCATTGTGCGGTTCATCGCAGAACGTCAGCACCACATATTTCGGGTCATCGATCGGAAATGCCGCAAGGAACGCGTTGAAGTTGAGGTTCGACGCATAACGGCCGTTGACGACCTTGTCCGCCGTGCCGGTCTTGCCGCCGACGTTGAAGCCGGGAACGTCGGCATTACGGCCCGAGCCCTTGATGCCGTTCAGCTTGAAGAGATAACGAACGTCGTCGCTGGTCGTCTTCTTGACGACTACTTCTGCAACTTCGTCGGCCTGTTCGCGGTTACGCGGCAAGAAGGTCGGCTCAATCAGCTTGCCGCCATTGACGAGTGCCGCACCGGCAACCGCCGTCTGCAGCGGGGTCGTGGAAACGCCGTGACCGAAGGAGATCGTCACCGAGTTGATCTTCTTCCAGACCTTCGGCTGGCTCGGCATCTTCACCTCGGGTAGCTCCGTCCGCATCTTGGTGAGCAGACCGAGTTTCGTCAGATAGTCCTTCTGCGCATCGATGCCGACGATGTCGATGATACGGGCGGTACCGACGTTCGACGAGTACTGGAACACCTCGGGCAGCGTCAGCCAACGGCGCTGGCCGTGGAAGTCGTGGATGGTGAAGCCGCCGATACGGATCGGTTGCGTCGCATCAAAGCTGTCGTTGAGGCTGACCTTCCCGGTGTCGAGTGCCATTGCGAGGGAGAAGGTTTTGAAGGTTGACCCCATCTCGAACGTGCCGTTCGACATGCGGTTAAGCCAGCCTTCCTTGGCGCCTTCCAACGGGTTGTTGGGATCGAAATCCGGGGCCGATGCCATTGCAAGCACTTCACCGGTATGAATATCGAGGATAACGGCGCCGGCGCCTTTTGCCTCGTAGTTCTTGACGGCGTTGACGACGACATCGCGCACGATGTTCTGGACACGGACGTCAATCGACAGGCGAACCGGCTCGAGCGGCTGGTCGCTTGTCATACCGACTGAAGCGAGGTCGGCAAGACCTTGATCGTCAATGTATTTTTCCATGCCGGCAACGCCACGGTTATCGATGTTGACGTAACCGAGGATGTGCGCGGCAGTCGGGCCGCCCGGATAGAAGCGGCGCTTCTCCGGCCGGAAGCCGATGCCGGGAATGCCGAGCGCGAGAATCTGGCTTTGCTGCTTCGGCGTCAGCTGGCGACGCAGCCAAGCAAAGTGGGAGGTGCGGTTTGCGAGCTTCTTGTAGGTACCCTTCATGTCAAGGTCGGGCAGAACCGTGGCAAGTTTCTCGACCGCCTCGTCAGCGTCAACGACCTTGTTCGGCTCGGCAAAGAGCGAGACCGTGCGAATGTCGGTCGCCAGCACTTCGCCGTTTCGATCCAGGATATCCGGACGCGAGGCCATCAGACGATCCGGTGGCAGGATGCTGGACACGACCTCGGGATCACGGATCGCGTATTCGACAAGACGCCCGCCGATGACGCAATAGACCCCGAGGAAGCCGACGATCAGGAGCCCAACGCGGCTCTTGGCCTGTCCCGCCCTCTTCTTTCGCGATCCCTCGATCGGCATATTGCCGCCGAGGCGGTTGTGTGTGCCGGCGGAGAAATGCGCCTGGCTCTTCAAGACCATGATGCGTGAAAGAAACGACATCTCTACTCCACCGATCCGGTTGCCATCATGTCTTCTTCTTCGGCCTGCGGCGCTACTGCCTTCGGCTTTGCCTTTCCAGAACCGGCCTTCGCTTCGGTAACGTCAGGAACAGGGACCTGCGACTTCAACATCGGCAGTTCTTTGGAGTGAACCAGCGACGTTGAAGCCGTTGGCTGCAATTGAAGCTCACCGTTGTAGTTGTTGACGAGCCGCTCGAGCCTGTTCGGCTGGGACAGCAGCGCCCAATCTGCCTTCAGCAGATCGATGGTATCCTTCTCAAGCTTGATCTCCGCTTCGAGGCGATGAACTTCCTCGAGCTTGAGCTCGGCATGGTGCTTGATCGTGTAAGTGACAGCCGCAGCCGCTGTCATGACACCGACGAGGATGAGGTCCAAGGTTCTCAGCATATCAGGCTCCGAGCTTTCCGAGACTCGCCAGATTCGGCAATCCGAAGATGGAAATATCTGCCGCTTCAGCGGGCGCCGCAGTGCGCAACCCTGCCCGCAACTTGGCTGACCGAGCCCGCGGGTTTGCAGCGGCTTCAGCCTCGCTTGCCGAGACCATGGGCTTGCCGATGCGCTCAAAGGTCGCCGCCCGCTCATGCGCGACGGGCAGATGACGGGAGCCCGAAGCCTTGCCGGCGCGATCGGAGAAGAACGTCTTGACGATCCGGTCCTCGAGCGAATGGAAGGTAACGACAACAAGACGTCCGCCGGGCTTCAAGACGCGCTCGGCCGCAAACAACGCCTGCGCCAGTTCGCCCAGCTCATCGTTGACGAATATCCGGAGCGCCTGGAAGACACGCGTCGCCGGATGAATCTTGTCCTTCATCTTGCGCGGCGTGACGAGCTCAATCAACCCGGCAAGATCGCGCGTGGTCTCGAACGGCTTTTCAGCCCGCCGCTTTTCAATCGCATGCGCGATGCGCGGCGACTGACTTTCCTCTCCGAGAAAATGAAAGATGCGGATCAGATCTGCGACCTTGGCGCGATTGACCACATCGGCCGCGGAAACGCCTGCAGCCGACATACGCATATCCAGAGGTCCATCCTTCTGGAACGAGAAGCCGCGCTCAGCCTCATCGATCTGCATTGAGGACACGCCGATGTCGAGCACGACCCCATCCAACCCTTCGGATGGAGCAGCCTCGGCCAATTGAGAGAACTGCGAATGAACGAGCTTCAAACGACCCTGGCTCTCCGCGACAAGGGCCTGACCGGCTTCGATAGCAGTCGGATCGCGATCCAAGGCGATCACACAGGCACCAGCGCCCAGAATGGCAGAAGTGTAGCCGCCAGCGCCGAAGGTGCCATCCAGAATGATTTTGCCGGGCAACGGCTCGAGCGCAACCAGAACCTCGTTGAGAAGAACCGGAATGTGGCGAACCGGTCCGCCACCGGCATCAATTGAATCTCCGCCAGGATTCGCCGCCATTCCGTTCCCTCGTACCGTTAGGAACGCCCGCCCGCCAGCCGACGCCCTCCTCGTGCCTGCATCTGGGCAGCCTGAAATGCTTGCGGCTGCCACAGCTGAAAATGATCCGCCCGACCGACGAAGGTCACCTCGTCCGAGATACCGGTGAAGTCGCGGATGAAATCCGTGACCATCAGCCGACCTTCCGCATCGAGCTTCATGAAAATACCGCCCCCGTGGATGAGAAGCGACATCTCGTTCGCGTCCGGCGAAAACGGATCCTCCGCAGAAATCTGACGCTCGAATCTCTCCAGGAGATCCGGACCGCCGACGCTGATCGCCGGAAATACAAAGTCCTGGAAGCAATAGAGCTCCTGAACATTGCGCTGCGCCAGCACGGATCGAAAGGCCGCCGGCACGGAAACCCTGCCCTTGGAATCGATTCTGTTGGTCGCATTTGAAAGGAAGCGGCTCATGACACGAAACATCCGTTCCCGAAAGAGCCCGGACTGAACTCACAAGCCCGGAACCTCGAAATTCAGGCACAGCTTCGCGAGCCGAATGGGCAAGATCCCATCCGGCGCTTCCGGAACGGAAGACACCTTGGCTTTGCGATTGGCGGGCACATACTTGCCCTTGCGCAGTGCATAAATGGGATAACATGGGACCATATGGGCGTCAATGGGAAACGCCCGTCTCACGATGAGCGCAGTATCGAAAATTTATAAGCTGTTAAGTTTAACAAAGCGTTAGGATCGCGCTTGCCGATGCCAGGCAGGCGCGCTTCAAGCACGCTCCGAAAGGCGGACATGTTTCATATCGGTACATCCAAATATGCGATTTCCAACAAAGGCTTAGGGCTCGCTCCTCAATGGTGGCGGACGCCGGTCGGAGGCGCCCGCATGACGAGGCATGCGGCCGCTATCTCCTTTGAAGTAAGCGACCAAGCTATTCGGATATTGCCACGTGCAAAATAATAAGGAGCCGGAGAATTGAATTAGTTCAGCGCTACAGCATATTACTGAAAACTAAATAAGTAATCGTGGAGTAATGCTATGACAAACTTCACATTAAAGGGACTTCTTTACGGTCGCTTTGAGCCGGAAAAGCGTATTCCGTTGTCGCAGTCTGGCATGACAACCGATATCCAATGCGTTTCCTGCGGCAAGATATTCAAGCGCTGGTCCATTCTCGCCCGCAGCAGCACCACCTGCGATGAATGCCTGGCGAAGGCACCGACCGCCCACTAACAATCGACAACATCTGCAAAGAGAGTTCGCCAGCTGGCCTGTAAGCCGGGTTCTGTATGGCCCCGGCCGAAGCCGGAACGTGGCAGCCATTCCTCTGGGACAGCGTTTGCACGCTGCCTCACGCAACCCACCCGGACGACTGACCTGGAAACCGGCCGGAAGGCTCGCGCCTACCACGTCATCCCTATTCGGTCTTGCTCCCGGTGGGGTTTACCTTGCCATCGCCGTTGCCGGAGATGCGGTGGGCTCTTACCCCACCCTTTCACCCTTACCTGCCGAGGCAGGCGGTTTGCTTTCTGTGGCACTTTCCCTGAGGTCGCCCTCGCCGGACGTTATCCGGCACCGTGTTTCCGTGGAGCCCGGACTTTCCTCACCCTACCGCCTTTCGGCATTGGTAAAGCGCGGCTGCCCGGCCAACTGGCACGGCTCCCTTAGCGGAGACGCGAAGCGAATGCCACTGAAATATCGTGGGTCTCTACGCATACATGCAACAGGCGACAAGGCACCTCCCCGACCGGATGCGTGCCTAGCGGAAGACGGGCGTCAGCTCCCTACCAAAGTCCTCGGCGCCGAGCCAGCCTTGCGTCAGGACGATAGCGCCCAGTCGGCCGAGCTCATCGGATGACTTTGCGGCAACGAAATTGCCACCTGCCAAAACTGCAATTCGGGGAGAATCCGTATAGCCCACATAGGGATAGGCTGTTGTCGTGAAGCTTGCCACACACGGCGCGGAGGTGGTCGGGCAGCCAGCCAGAGCCGGCATTAGTTGCAGTGCCGTTGAGACCAGATTATCGCGCTCCAGCAGATCTCCGTCAGAGTGAAACCACGCCGCGATATCTTCGAGCGTTTCGAATGACCGCGCCTCAAGATCGCCGCCTAGTTTCAGATAGGTCCGACCGTCAGAGTACCGCACAGGCGGCAAGATATAGACGTGGTCCTCGTCGCGGTCGCCAAAGACGATCGTTGAAGGCATTTTCGAGAAAATCGCCGTCTCCCGCTCGCTAAGTTCAAAGAACGCAACGGTGCGGGCAGCAACTCTGATATCGATGGGCGCTGGCAGGAGATTGTTGAAATTGCTGAAGCCGCCGGCGGCGACCAGTACGCGCTCTGCAGTATAGCTCTTGCCGCCTGCGCGGACTTCGATGGATGCGCCTTGGTCGCGAACGGAGGTAACGGTCGCGTCGATGGCCGTCACACCCGCCTGCTCGGCAAGCTTGGTTTGCGCCCGAACCAAAGCGCGCGGATTGATGTGGCCTGCCCGCCGCCCTTCGAAATAGCCGTCGAACGAAGGATTGAGGGAAAACTGCGGAAAGCGCGCGCGCAACGCCGCCGGCGTCAACAATTCGACGTCGAGATTGAGCGTTTCGCTCACCTGCAACGCCCGCCCGAGATACCCTTCACCCCGTCGCGTGGGCGGTCCGGCGAACAGACAACCCGCTTCCGAGAAAAAGGAAATACCGCTTTTCGCTTCGATTTCCCCGTAGCGATCGAGCGAGCGAGCCGCGAGCGTCGCCCAGACCACATTGTCGTCGAAGGACCGCGTGATGCGGGCCTCGTCATAGTGGCTGGCAAAAACACCATTATGGCTCTTGCGCTCGACCGGTTCACTGGGGCCGATGAGCGCAATACCCTCAATCATCCCGGAAAGATGGCGGGCAGCAGCCGCGCCCATCATTCCGCGCCCGACGATGATCACCTTGAAATCAACTGCCACGTGTCACCTCATTTCCGAGGCCAGATAACACGGGCGTCATGTTGAATCATATTGTTAAGTGCCTCGTCGACGTGACTCTCGAACAAGCAGTTTCAGCTGATCAATCGAGCATCGCCAGGACTTTGCCGCAATAGGCCTTCGAGACCGGATTCATGCGGGTTGCGCCGTGGCCGGCATTGTACTTCAGAATCGTGTCGCAGGTCTCACCACCGCCAAGCTGATGCGCCGCGGCCAGGTATTTCATGCCGAACTTGATGTTTGTCTCCGGATCGAACAATCCCTTACTCGTCCCCGAATAGCCCATCATCCTAGCCGTCGCCGGCTTGATCTGCATGAGACCTATTTCGCCCGCGCTACCGCGTGCATTCGGATTGAAATTACTCTCTACACGCACGACCGCTTGAGCAAGCTCGACCGGCACATTGTACTGGTTTGCGTATTTGACGATGAGAGCTGAATACTGGTTGGTCGTGGTCGTGAAGTCCGGCATCGCATAGCCACTAGTCCGGTCAACAGTCTTCAAAGGAACCGTCTGAGATCTTGCACCCCATTCGCCCGCGAACGCGCAATTCATACCCATCAACAGTGCACCCGCGCACACTGCAGCAGAAATAAACCTATTCATTCAGTCTAATTACTCCGACCCAAAGAACTTCCGGATCGTGTTTGAAATAACAATCCGGACATATGCAGCAGATCTATATTAGATATTCTGCAACAATTCTTTTTGTTTCAATTGACGACCGCTAGAAAACCCCAAACAAAACAAGCGGCGCCGTTCGACGATTGGCGTTAGACCATCGCAATGAGGAGATAATAGGGAAATGATGTGGCGACGTAGCAGACTCTCGAAATCCCGGGAGTCAGCGCCACTTCAAAAGTACTACTTATGAGCAGTAACGCGGAAGCGACGCCAGCAGACGGTGCAGCGTGTCAATCGTCGAAAAATCCGCAATTCCGTCGATTCGGGCGGGCCGAAAATGCCGCTGGAAGGCCTCGACCTCGCCTGCCATCTTGTCGGAGAATTCGCCTGTAATTTCCGTCGCATAACCGTAGAGCGAGAGCATCGACTGTAGGGCTTCGACAGGTTGGCCGCGGTCGCCGCGTTGGAAAAATCTTCCACCGGAGATCGGCGCGGGCTCAACCCAGTGGCCGATACCGGCCCTGTGGAGCTCTGACCAAGGAAATTTTTCCCCCGGATCCACCTTCCGAATCGGCGCCACATCGGAGTGTCCGAGCACCCTCTCGGAGGCAATGGACCAACGTTGGCCGCAATCGCGACACAATTCGATGACCGCCCGAATTTGTTCTTGGGGATACTCAGGAAGTCCGCCAGGATGACCGGCGTTGGCAATCTCGATCCCGATCGACAAGGAGTTGATGTCGGTCTCGCCCTGCCAGTAACTTTTGCCGGCATGCCAGGCACGACGCTCCTCGGGCACCAGTTGGAGAACTGCGCCATCTTCACCTACGAAGTAGTGGCTCGACACCTGGCTGTCGTCGCGACAGAGCCACTCCAGCGCTCCCTCGGGCGTCGGCATGCCTGTGTAGTGAAGAAGGATCATGTTAGGCTTGCGCCCGTCCGCACGCTCGCCGTGATTGGGCGAAGGACGAACAGTTGCCTTCCGGTAATCGGCCTCGAATGAGGTCATGCGGCGCGGCGTTCCTTCTCGATCGCCTCGTAGGCTGCATTCAGCGCAGCCATACGCTCGTTGGCAATGGCATGGAACTCGGCCGGAACGCCGCGGGAAATCAGCCGATCCGGATGGTGTTCGCTCACAAGCCCATGATAACGGCGGCGAATCGTCGTGAAGTCGTCCGATGGCGAAACGCCGAGCACCTTATAGGGATCGCGACCCATGGAGACATGGCGCGCGGCGATCCGTTCGAAATGCTCTTCATTCATATGGAAGATCTCGGCGACGTGCCGCAGGAACGCCAATTCCTTTTCATGGATGAGCCCGTCGGCCTTGGCGATGTGGAAGAGACCGTCCAACACCTCTTCCAGCACCGGGCAATTGGCTGCGCATGTCACGCATAAGGACGAAAGACGTTCCGCATAGGCTTCATAACCGGCGACGTCCTGACGCGCCAGATTATAGAGGCGAGCGACATTCTTTGCCTGCTCGGGCGGGAATTCAAAGATCTCGCGGAAGGCACTCACCTCCTTCTCGCTCACGATTCCGTCCGCCTTTGCCATCTTTGCCGACAGAGCGATGATGGCGACCGAGAAGGCGACCTTGCGGCGCGTCTCGGGATCACCCTCGAAAACTGTCCGGATAGCCTCGACCACCGCAGAAAGAACGTTGCCCGCGGTGTTGCCTATGGCATTCAGCAGTTTTTCCCAGAAGGACATAAAAGTCTCTCGCAGTGCAAATAGGAGAAATACCTTGACCAAATAATGCCTGCCTTTGCAAGGCGGCGATTGGTCGTAGGGTTGAATAGACTTTTCACAATTCGTTTACGGTCGCAGTGCGAAGCCTCGCAAGATCGCGTACGCGGCAGGTTCTAATTGCGGCCGGCGAGCGACGATCGCGCTTTCCACAGCCCTTCTGAAGTGCGATCTCGAGCTTGAAACGATTATATCATCGCTTCTGTCTATCTTCGCCGTTCCGGGCCCTATTTTCACAATAACTACACTTTACATGCCTCTTTCCCTGTCGCATCCATGCGTCAGGTAAGCAGCACGCAACAGCGCTGATATGAGACATTGGAGGGATCATGGCCAAACAGAAAGTCGCAATGCTCACGGCTGGAGGCCTGGCACCCTGTCTGTCGTCCGCGGTTGGCGGACTGATAGAACGCTACAGCGACGTGGCGCCTGACATCGAGCTTGTCGCCTATCGCTCCGGCTACCAGGGCGTGCTCCTCGGCGACAGCATCAAGATCACTGCCGACATGCGGGAGAAGGCGCCGCTTCTGCATCGCTATGGTGGCTCGCCAATCGGCAATAGCCGCGTCAAGCTCACAAATGCTGCCGACTGCGTGAAGCGCGGACTCGTCAAGGAAGGCGAAAATCCGCTGCGCGTGGCTGCCGAACGGCTCGCCAGCGATGGCGTCACCATCCTTCACACGATCGGCGGCGACGACACCAACACCACGGCCGCCGATCTCGCGGCATATCTCGCCGCCAATGGCTACAATCTGACGGTCGTCGGTTTGCCAAAGACGGTCGACAACGATGTCGTGCCCATCCGCCAGTCACTCGGCGCGTGGACGGCCGCCGAAGTCGGCGCGCACTTCTTCGACAACGTCAGCAACGAGCAGACGGCAGCACCGCGCACCCTCATCATCCATGAAGTCATGGGACGTCACTGCGGCTGGCTGACGGCGGCGACCGCCCGCGCCTATCTGCAGCGGACGAAGAACTATGAATATGTCGATGGAATGATGACGAACGCCAAGATGAAGAGCATCGACGCGGTCTATTTGCCCGAAATGGCGTTCGACCTCGATGCGGAAGCGGCTCGCTTGAAGGAAGTCATGGACCGAACGGGCCATGCAACCGTATTCGTCTCGGAAGGCGCCTGCCTTGACGCCATCGTGGCGGAACGCGAAGCGGCCGGCGAGACCATCAAGCGCGACGCTTTCGGCCACGTGAAGATCGACACGATCAATGTCGGCGGCTGGTTCCAGAAGCAGTTCGCGGGCCTCATCAATGCCGAGCGCTCGCTGGTGCAGAAGTCCGGCTACTTTGCACGTTCGGCCCCCGCCAACGGCGATGACCTTCGCCTCATTCAGAGCATGACCGACCTTGCCGTCGAAAGCGCGCTCAACAAGGTATCTGGCGTCACCGGTCACGACGAAGCGCAGAACGGCAAGCTGAGGACGATCGAGTTCCCGCGCATCAAGGGCGGCAAAGCCTTCGACGTCTCAGCCGACTGGTTCGGCGAAGTCATGGATACGATTGGTCAGAAATACCGGGGCGCATGATTGACTGACAGTTAATATGGTGTCTTTGCTTTTGCCCTAGGGAATAGGAGGAGATTCCATGTCGCTCGAAGCCTGGTTCGCTTTTGCCGCTGCGTCTGCAATCATGCTCGCCATCCCGGGCCCGACGATTCTCCTCGTCGTTTCCTATGCCCTCGGCCATGGACGCAAGACGGCGCTCGCGACGGTAACCGGCGTTGCGCTCGGCGACTTCACCGCGATGACCGCATCGCTATTCGGATTGGGGGCCGTGCTCGCGGCCTCCGCGACGCTGTTCACCGTGCTGAAGTGGATCGGCGGCGCCTACCTGATCTGGCTCGGAATCAAACTCTGGCGTGCGCCGGTGATTTCCGAACCGATGGCAGACAATGACAACCTGCCCGAAAAGAAATCGCTCAAGGTTTTCCTCCACGCCTACGTCGTGACGGCTCTCAACCCGAAGAGCATCGTATTCTTCGTCGCATTCGTTCCGCAATTCTTGAATCCGTCTCAGCCGTTCTTCGGCCAGATGCTCATCATGGAAGCCACCTTCCTGGTGCTCGCAACCATCAATGCCTCCATTTATGCGCTGGCTGCAAACGCGGCACGCGGCCTGATCCGCAAGGCAAGCGTTCAGCGCGCGGTCAACCGTACCGGCGGCACTTTGCTCATTGCCGCAGGCGCCGTAACGGCCGGCTATCGCCGCATCGCCGCGTAAAGATTTTCGGCGGGTTGCAGCGAAGCAACGAATACGTTAATTGCGGAATCCGGGCTTAAGGTTTTTGATAACTTCTAACGCTGCCGGGGCGGCGCATTCACGAAAGTGAGAGTATGGTAGCGATCGGTTTTTCCGGCCTGAAACGCAGTCTCATCGTTTCGACGATGCTCTGCGGCGTTGTTGCCGGATGCACGAGCGTCGAATACACGTCGCAGGCAGAACTGACCGCAGCCCAGACCGTTGTTCCCACTCCCAAGCCCGGCGAAGACGCTACGCTTGCGGCCGTGCCCGCCGGCGAAGGAGCGACGCAGACGGCGATGATCACCGCCGCCAGTCAAACGGCAACGGCTTTGGCAGCACCCGCCATGCCGGCAACCGATACTTCTCAGTCAAGCGGTCAAGCCCAGGCGACGACGGCTGCGGGTTATGCGCAGATTCCGCTTACGCCGGAGATGACCGCGATTCAGTCCGTCGTGCCGATCCCGCGCCCGGGCACCCCTTCCCCGTCGACGCAGCTCGCTTTTGCCGCGACGCCTCAAGCCGGTAGCGCCATCGCGGCGCTTTCCGCAATCGATACCACGCCGCATCCGATGATGGACTACGGCTTCGACACATCGGGCCCATCCGACCCGCCGACCGCGCCTCCCATGTTCAGCGACAGTGACGACGATGGCGCCCCGACGGTTGAGAAGAGTGCGATCACCAAGATCATCGACAAGTACTCGAAGCTTTACCAAGTGCCAGCTTCGCTGCTTCATCGCGTCGTCCATCGCGAAAGCCGATACAATGCGAAGGCCTATAACAAGCGCGGTTACTTCGGCCTGATGCAGATCAAATACAATACGGCCAAGTCCATGGGCTACGAAGGCGAACCCGCCGGCCTGTTTGACGCCGAGACCAACATTAAATACGCCGCCAAATATCTTCGTGGCGCGTGGCTCGTCTCCGACAACAGCGAAGATGATGCAGTCCGCCTTTATGCGCGCGGCTACTATTACGACGCCAAGCGCAAGGGCATGGACAACGTCGCGAACGGCAACTACTGACTACTGCCGAGGCAGCGTCGCTAGAATCTCCTTCACTAGGACCTGTGGCTTATAACGGAGCCAACTCGGCGTCAGCCCGAGCCTGACGACGACAAGCTTGGCCGATGGCACGATCGCAACGCTCTGCCCATCGTGCCCCTCCATCCAGAAGGTGTCATCTGGCAGACCGGCAACGGCGCTGCTGTCGCCGCCCGGCGCGGCAAGCCAGGCCTGCGCCTGCGTATATTTGCCACCTGAGGCCATCGTCGGCGTCCTCATCGCAGTCATGAACCGCTCCGGCAACAGCCTCTGTCCATTCCAGACGCCGTCCTGAAGAAGGAACTGTCCGAAGCGCGCCCAGTCCCGCGCGGTGGCATAAAGGTAGGAACTACCGGCAAAGGTGCCACGAGCATCAACTTCCAGTACAGCGCTCGACATGCCGATCGGATCGAACAGCGCTGTCTTTGGATAGGCAAGCGCTGCCTGCAGGCTGCCGATCCTGTCCATCCATATCTTTGAGATCAGGACCGACGTGCCGCTCGAATAGTTGAAGCGCTCGCCGGGGCTCGCCTCCAACGGGAGGCTCGCTGGTCGCGCCGTCATATCGGGATCGAGATAGAGCATGCGTGTGACATCGGCGACCGTGCCATAACTCTCGTTGAAGGCCAGGCCGCTCTCCATGCCCAACAGATCGCTGAGCTTGATTTTCGAATAATCGCCGTCCTGCCACTCCGGCAGGAGTGCAGCGTCATCGAATGCCATCTTGTTGTCGAGCATCAGCCGGCCAACGATCGCCGCATTTATGGTTTTCGTCATCGACCAGCCGATCAGCCGCATTGTCGGACCGAAACCATCCCCATAGCGCTCCGCAATGATGCGGCCATTGTGAACGACGACAACCGCACGCATTGCCGGACCGGTCAAATCGCCGTCTGAAAGCAGCGCCTGCAAGTGGGTGTCATTAGCCTTCGCGACGGCATTGCCGTCCGGCCAGATAGCGTCGTTTTGCGATTCTGGGGCGACCGGGTGATCGGCCACTGCGCCGGCCGCCGCTTCAAAGTCACCGTCCGGCACGCTGCTGCAGCCAAGCGTGCCGTGGTACATTGCATAGCCCGGTGCGAAGAGCCCGAGAATGCGCGCAGTAACCCGTTTTTCCTGCCTGTCGACAGCCACCCGTACCAGCCGTAACAACGGATTTCCCGGAGCTTGAACATCTTCATAGAGCACCTGCTCAGGATCGCGCCCTGCGAGAAATACGTTCGAGCAAACGATCTTGGCCGCATAGCCATCGCCCACCCGCAGCAACTCAGGTGGCCTGGCATAAAGCCAAGCAGCGCCCGCGGCGACGATGACGACAAACAGAAGAGCAAGTGATTTCAAGAGACGCAGCACAAATCGCATGAGCGATCCTCCTTGCTGCAAGAGAAGCAGGAAAGCTCGCCGCGGGAAAGGCCCAACGCCTCGCATGGTTTTCCATTTCTGCCAAACGAAGCCCGCCCACAGCCGGCGTCATCAAACTGTAGTGACGGCGCGCTAAACGCCCTGAACGCTAAAAGGGTGAAAGACTCATATGACGGAATTTGCACCGGATGCCAGCTTCCGCAACAACCGGAAACTCAAGGCAGCTCTTCTCCGCCACAGTGCCTTTTCCAAGGCCGGCTTTTCTGAACGGCTTTTCGGCCTGTTGTTTTCCGGTTTGGTCTATCCGCAGATCTGGGAAGATCCCGATCTCGATATGCTTGCGATGGAGCTTCAGCCCCATCATCGCGTCGTGACGATCGGCTCCGGCGGCTGCAATATGCTCGCTTATCTTTCCAAGAGCCCGGCTTCGATCGATGTCGTAGACCTCAATCCGCATCACATCGCGCTCAACCGCCTGAAGCTTGCCGCGTTCCGTCATCTTCCTGGCCATGCCGATCTCGTTCGCTTCCTCGCCACTCCGCGCGAGACATCGAACAGCCACGCATTTGACCACTTCCTCGCTGGCAATCTCGATGAAGCGACCCGGACCTACTGGAACGGCCGCAAGTTCGGTCGCCGGCGTGTAACGGTGTTCGACCGCAATATCTACGAAACCGGTCTGCTCGGACGGTTTATCGGCGCAGCTCATCTGCTTGCCCGCCTCCATGGTGTCGACCTGACCGAGATTACGAAAGCTCGTTCGCTGCGCGAGCAGCGCCAGTTCTTCGACGAGAAGATCGCGCCGCTCTTTGATAGACCGGTCGTACGCTGGATCACCGGTCGCAAGAGCTCGCTGTTCGGCCTAGGCATCCCGCCACAGCAGTATGATGAACTTGCAAGCCTCGCGGCGGATCAGTCGATCGCGCCGGTCCTGCGCCACCGTCTTGAGAAGCTCGCCTGCCACTTTCCGATGCAGGAAAATTATTTTGCCTGGCAGGCATTCGGTCGCCGCTACGCGCCGAAGGGCGAAGGTCCGCTTCCGACCTATCTCGAGCCTGCTCACTACGAAGCGATCCGTGCCAATGTGGATCGCGTCACCGTTCATCATGCAAACTTCACCGAGCTGCTCGCTGGCGAGCCCGCCGCCTCGCGCGATCGCTATATCCTTCTCGACGCGCAGGACTGGATGACGGATCAGCAGCTCAACGATCTCTGGGCCGAGATCAGCCGCACCGCCCGCGAAGGTGCACGGGTAATTTTCCGTACGGCAGCCGAAAAGAGCATCATCGAAGGGCGTCTGTCGCCTGCAATCCGCGATCAGTGGACCTACATGGCAGAGCGCTCGCTCGAACTGACGGCATTGGATCGCTCGGCAATCTACGGTGGCTTCCACATCTACAGGAAGACGGCGTGAGCGAGCTCGGCGTGACCCCGGTCGCAAAGGACGACGGCCACGCCGCCCTGATGGACGGCATGTACCGCTATCAGCGCCACATCTATGATCTGACGCGCAAGTATTACCTGCTCGGCCGCGATCAGACGATCCGCAATCTGAATGTGCCCGCCGGTGGAACCTTGCTGGAGGTCGGTTGCGGGACCGGTCGAAATCTGGCGCTGGCCCACAAATACTACCCGAAGGCGCGGCTCTATGGCCTGGACATATCGCAGGAGATGCTGATCTCCGCGCGCAAGACATTCGAGACCAAAGCCACGCTCCCGGATTTCCGCGTCGCCGACGCGACGGCCTTCACACCACGGGAGTTCGGGGTTGGCGGCTTCGACCGCGTCCTCATCTCCTATGCCCTCTCCATGATCCCAGACTGGGAATGCGCAATCGATTCGGCCATCGCCGCCCTCGTCCCTGGTGGCGAATTGCACATCGTCGATTTTGGTCAGCAGGAACGACTGCCAGGCTGGTTTGCTCGCCTCCTCAAGGCATGGCTGCGAAAATTTCATGTGTCGCCGCGCGCCGATCTCAGGCAGGTCCTCGAGTCTCAAGCCTCTGAAAATCAAGCACGACTAATATTCGAGAGCATCTACGGCGGATATGCCTGGCGGGCTGTCATTGTGACCAAACCTTGACATTTCGCTTGAAACTAACCGAATTTTTACGTTGTTATGGGAAATAGAGGGGACATTCCTCTGCTGGACGCGTCTATTACGAAGGTCGAGCTGTGGGGCAAAAATTCCATTCGTTTCGCGACGGAACATCTATGCGCCGGCTTCTGTTTTGCGTTTTGCCGTTGGCCGTCATGCTCGCCGGATGCACGTCATCGGGCTATGACTATCTCGAAACAGCGTCCGTAAAGCCAAAAACACGCTTTAAGGACACCGATCCTCAGGACTTCGGATCAAAGCATCCGGAGCTGCAACCGATCCACGGCATCGACGTCTCGAAGTGGCAAGGCGATATCGACTGGCAGACAGTTAAGAGTTCCGGCGTCGCCTTCGCGTTCATCAAGGCGACCGAGGGCAAGGATCGCGTCGATCCGCGCTTCAATGAGTACTGGCAACGCGCCCGCGCTGTGGGTATCCCGCACGCCCCCTATCATTTCTACTATTTCTGCTCGACGCCCGACGAACAGGCCGATTGGTTCATCAGCAACGTGCCGAGGGAATCAATGCGCTTGCCGCCGGTCCTCGACGTCGAATGGAACTCGGAATCGAAGACCTGCCGCTATCGACCCGATCCGGCGACCGTCCGAGCACAACTCCAGCGTTTCATGGATCGTCTCGAGGCCTATTACGGCAAGCGCCCGATCATCTATACATCGGTCGACTTCCATCGCGACAATCTCGTCGGCTATTTCCAGAACTATCACTTCTGGGTTCGCTCCGTCGCGAAGCATCCTGAAGTTACCTATGCCGACCGCCGTTGGGCCTTCTGGCAATACACGTCGACTGGCGTCATCCCCGGAATCAAGGGACCAACGGACATCAATGTTTTTGCGGGATCGACGCAGAACTGGCACAACTGGGTAGCCGCGGTATCCAAGGACACAAATTCTTAGTAACGTCCGGCGGTCTTTCTTGCTTCCGTCACAATCATTTGGGAAATCGACGGAAATTCCATTTGATGACGAGGATCGAAACTATGTACCGCTCGCCCGCAAGCCGCACGGCACTTGCACTCCTTCTTGCTGCCGGTCTCGCCACCGGCGCTGCCGCGCAGACGCCGGCACCGAGTGCACCGGCTTCGCAGACAGCTGCCCCGGCATGTGACGGTGATCTCTCAGAATTTCTGGCAGGCGTGAAGGCCGACGCGATCGCAGCAGGCGCATCCGCCGAGGCCGCAGACAAGGCGCTGGAAGGCGCACAGATCGACCAGAAAGTCTTGAGCCGCGACCGTGCCCAGGGCGTGTTCAAGCAGACCTTTCTGGAATTCTCGCAACGTACCGTCAGCCAGGCTCGCCTCGACATCGGCCGCCAGAAGATGAAGCAATACGCCGATGTCTTCGCCCGTGCCGAGCAGGAATTTGGTGTGCCCGCCGGCGTCATCACCGCCTTCTGGGCGATGGAAACCGACTTCGGCGCCGTGCAGGGCGATTTCAATACTCGCAACGCCCTGGTGACGCTTGCTCATGATTGCCGCCGGCCGGAGCTCTTCCGCCCGCAGTTGATCGCCCTTATCGAAATGGTCGAGCACGGCGACCTCGACCCGGCAACCAACACTGGCGCCTGGGCCGGCGAAATCGGTCAGGTTCAGATGCTGCCCCGCGATATCGTCGCCTACGGCATGGACGGAGACGGTGATGGCCACGTGCGCCTCAAGCAGAGCGGCCCCGACGCCATCCTGACCGCAGCCAAGTTCATCCAGCATCTCGGTTTCCAGAAGGGCCAGCCGTGGATCCAGGAGGTTACTCTCCCAGAGAACCTCCCCTGGGAAAAATCCGGTATCGGCGGTCCTCTGACGGCCGGTGAGTGGTTTGCCCTTGGGGTCAGGCCGCGCGACGGCAACACGAGCTTCGGTAACCTGCATGGCGACCTGATACTGCCGCAGGGCCGCCTTGGTCCGACCTTCATCGCTTACCCGAACTTCCAGATCTACCTCGAATGGAACAAGTCGTTCATCTACACGACTTCGGCCGCCTATTTCGCGACCCGCCTCGCCGGCGCCGAGACCTATCTCAAGGGCACGCCCGAACAGGGGCTTTCCAACGATCAGATGAAGGAGCTGCAGACGAAACTCGGAACGCTGGGCCATGACGTTGGCAAGGTCGACGGCATCCTGGGTTCGGGGACGCGGGTTGCAATCCAGAAGGAACAGCAGCGTCTCGGCATACCGGCAGACGGCTGGGCAACACCGACACTCCTCAATTCCCTCTGATCACGCCTCCTTAAGCACTCGCTTCGGGCCGGGTTTCGCACCCGGCCTTTCGTTTGCGCGGATTATTCCATGGTTTCAGAGGTTTCAAGCAAAGCCTTCATCTTGCCGCAAGTGTGAAGACAGGATCGCCGACTTTAACGGCAGGTTAAAATCTGTGAGTATTTTTCTGCAGGAATTTGTTCCATGATTCCAGTGAATTAGCGACAGCACCGCATTGGCGATGTGACATTTTCGCCGCAGCGCAGTATAAAATCCGCTTTCCAAGCGACACAATCACGACATATTATCGCATCGTTAACGCGAGGAGACAGACATGGGACTTACACAATCCTTGAATGTCCTTTTGGTCAGCGCGGCGTTTGCATTTGTATTGACAATGCTTTTCATCTGAACGTCGTGGCAATCGAACAGTACCGAGACTCCTGAGTAGCGAAACAGTTCAATGAATCGGAAAAGCGCATCCCACGAGGAGATGCGCTTTTCTTTTTGTCTTCTGATGGAAGCAGCCTATGCGGCGGCACCGGCCTTTTTAGCGCCTTCCCGTGTGAAGCCGAGATTGGTCAGCACGGCCGAAACGAGCGGCGCCCGGTTCATGGTGTACAGGTGGAAATCTGTGAGCCCGCGACGGGCTAGATCCTCGATCTGTTCCGCAGCGACCTCGGCGGCTACCTTGGCTCTCTCCTCCGGCTTGTCGTCGAAGCCCGCAAAACGCTCATCGAGAAACGCGGGTATGACAGTGCCGCAGGCGCCGGCGAAGCGCTTCAGCTGCGTCAGGTTCTGGATCGGCATAATGCCGGGCACGATCGGAATGTTGACGCCAGCGGCCCGCACCTTTTCCAGATAGCGCTCGAAATTATCGTTATCGAAAAAGAACTGCGTCAGCGCCCGGGTTGCGCCGTTATCCGCCTTCTGCTTCAGCATGTCGATGTCGGCAGCCGTATCGCGGCTCTCCGGATGCTTTTCGGGATAGGCGGAGACCGAAATCTCGAAATCACCGATCTCGCGCAGGCCGGCAACCAGCGCCGCCGCATTCGCATAACCGCCCGGATGCGGCTGGTAGGGCGCCCCGACGCCTCCGGGCGCGTCGCCGCGAAGCGCTACGAAATGCTTCACGCCAACCTTGCGGAAGGTCTCGATGACGCCGTGCGTTTCGTCCTTCGTCGCTCCAACGCAGGTAAGATGCGACGCCGTGGCAAGCGGGGTTTCGGCAATGAAACGCGAGACCGTTGCCAGCGTTGGCGCCTTGGTGGTGCCACCGGCACCGTAAGTCACCGATACGAAGTCCGGGTTCCAGTCCTGCAACTCGCTGACCGTATTCCACAGCTGACCTTCCATCTCTTCCGACTTCGGCGGAAAAAACTCGAAGGAAATGCCGATCTTGCGGCGCGCGTCGCTGTTCAAAGCCATATGATTATCTCCCGGCAAGTATGGGTTCGGCACCTTCACTCGCTGAGGAGGCCATAAGGCGCCGAGGGTCGCGCGCAAGCCAGACAGTGACAGTGAGCCCCTGCCCGCTTTGATGACCCGGATGAAGATCGACGACCTGCTCGACATCCAGCCCAGCCTTGCGCAGCCAGTCGGATATCGACTGATGCGAGAAGCCGAGGCGAACGTGCGCATGCTCGTCACGAAGGTATTCCAGCCCATGCGGCGCCAGATCGATGATAACCAGCCGTCCGCCTGGCCGCAGCATGCGCGCTGCCTCACCGATCGCGATCTCGGGCTGATCGAAGAAGTGCAGCACCTGGTGTATCGTCACCACGTCAAAATCCTGGGCCTCAAACGGCAGATTCAGAATATCGGCGTGACGAACAGATGCCTTGGTGATTCCTGATTTATCGAGATTGGCGCGCGCCACGCTCAACATATCGCGGCTGGCATCCACACCGATCGCCCGGCGATAAAGGCCGGACAGCAGTTCAAGGATCCGCCCGGTTCCGGTGCCAAGATCGAGAAGCGAGTCAATCGGCTGGCTCCCAAGCATCCGAATGACGGCGGCATCGACCTCTTCGTCAGCGGCATGCAGACGGCGAAGCTCGTCCCACTCGGCGGCGTTGCGACTAAAATAGGCCTGCGCGCGCTCAGCCCGTTGACGCTTCACTGCAGCCAGGCGCTCGCTGTCACGCAGGATCACAGGATCATTCTCGGATGCATGCGCGAGCAGGCCGCGCACGAACGTCGCTGCCTTGCCATCCTGCCGGAGCCGGAAATAGGCCCATGCGCCCTCCTGGTAGCGATCGATGAGATCCGCTTCGCCCAGCAGCTTCAGGTGACGAGAGATACGAGGTTGGGACTGGCCGAGGATTTCGGTAAGATCAGTAACCGTCAGGTCGCCGGCAGCCAACAGAGCCAACAGCCGCAGACGCGTCGGTTCGCCGGCCGCCCTGAGGACGTCCACCAACGCATCCAATCCAAGTCTGATAGGCTCACCCATACCCGATCCAATCAACATATAAAGATATCTTTATGTGATTTGAACAAGCGTGGCAAGCTGGAATTCCATCCGTTCACGAAATTAGCTGCTCGGATCGCGACATCGGTGCGCGCAAAAAAGCCCCGGCGAACCGGGGCTTTTAGATCTTGGAGCGATTTAAAGCGATCAGCGCGTCAGACGCTTGTAAGTTACCCGATGCGGGTTGATCGAGTCGACACCGAGACGGCGCATCTTGTCCTTTTCGTAGTCTTCGAAGTTGCCTTCGAACCATTCGACATGGCTGTCGCCTTCAAAGGCGAGGATGTGCGTCGCCAGACGGTCGAGGAACATGCGATCGTGGCTGATAATAACAGCGCAACCAGCGAAGTTCTCGAGCGCGTCCTCGAGTGCCGCCAGCGTTTCCGTGTCGAGATCGTTGGTCGGTTCGTCGAGCAGGATGACGTTGCCGCCGGCCTTTAGCATCTTGGCGAGGTGAACGCGGTTGCGCTGACCGCCGGAAAGCGTGCCGACCTTCTGCTGCTGGTCACCACCCTTGAAGTTGAAAGCACCGCAATAGGCACGGCTGTTCACTTCATGCTTACCGAGCTTGATGATGTCATTGCCGCCGGAGATTTCTTCCCAGACGGTCTTGTTGCCGTCGAGGGCGTCACGGCTCTGGTCTACATAGCCAAGATTGACAGTCTCACCGATACGGATTTCGCCGTTGTCGGGCTTTTCCTGGCCGGTGATCATGCGGAACAGCGTCGTCTTGCCGGCGCCGTTCGGACCGATGACGCCGACAATGCCACCGGGCGGCAGCTTGAAGGTCAGGTTCTCGATCAGCATTGTATCGCCGTAACCCTTGGTAAGGTTCTCAGCCTCGATGACCACCTGGCCAAGACGCTCGCCGACGGGAATGACGATCTGCGCGTCGCCGGGACGACGATCGGCGGCGGCTGCCACCAGCTCGTCGTAGGCACGAATACGGGCTTTCGACTTCGCCTGACGGGCCTTCGGGCTGGAGGCAATCCACTCCTGTTCGCGCGACAACGCCTTCTGGCGGGAGGCTTCTTCGCGGCCTTCCTGCTGCATGCGCTTGGCCTTCGCCTGCAGGTAGGCCGAGTAATTGCCCTCGTAGGGAATACCACGGCCGCGGTCGAGCTCAAGGATCCAGCCGGTGACGTTGTCAAGGAAGTAGCGGTCGTGGGTGATCATCAGCACGGCACCCGGATATTCGCGCAGGTGCTTTTCGAGCCAGGCGATCGTCTCGGCGTCGAGATGGTTGGTCGGCTCGTCGAGCAGCAGCAAGTCCGGCTGCGCCAGCAGCAGACGGCAGAGCGCCACACGGCGCTTCTCACCACCCGAGAGTTTTTCGACCGAGGAGTCGCCGGGCGGGCAGCGCAGGGCGTCCATCGCCATTTCGACCTGGCTTTCGAGGTCCCAGAGATTCTGGCTATCGATGATATCCTGGAGCTTGGCGCCCTCTTCCGCCGTCTCGTCGGAATAGTTCATCATCAGCTCGTTATAGCGGTCGAGGATCGCCTTTTTCGGAGCAACGCCTTCCATGACGTTTTCAAGAACGGTCTTGGAATTGTCGAGTTGCGGCTCCTGAGCGAGATAGCCGAGCGTAGCACCTTCGGCGAGCCAAGCCTCCCCCGTATATTCCTTGTCGAGACCGGCCATAATACGCAGCACGGTCGACTTACCGGCACCGTTCGGGCCGAGGATACCGATCTTGGCATCCGGATAGAAAGAAAGGTGGATATTCTCCAGCACCTTCTTGTTGCCGTACGCCTTGTTGAGGCCGGCCATATGGTAGATGAACTGACGTGCCATTGATTGCTCGCTCCGCGGGGGAATTTAAGTTTTGCCGCTATGTAGGCGAATTGAGACCAAGGAGCAACGCGCGGCGGCCAAAAACTAGACGCCTTTGTAACCGTCGTCGAGAACGGGACCTAGTCCACTGCTCTGCAGCAGACAGGCCCACGCTTTGGCTTTCCGTGAGCGGCAAGATCAAAACCCTGCCGCGTCCACGACACCCTCATTGCAGCCGAACGACGTCCGCCCTGCTCCTTGGATGAGGTCGCGCAGGCTTGTTTCGCCATTCGATGTCGCGTCTTCCGAAAGGCCAATCGTGAGTTCACTGATGACACGGTTTCCACCGGCACGCCGGCAACTCATTTTGACGCGATCTCCGGCGCCAGTCCCAAAACTTTTATCAAATGCGGCCTTGATCGCCTCCGCCGTCAGCGGCTTGCCGACATTGGTCGCGAACAAATCGCGGACCGCCGAGGTATTGAGTTCGTCGATCAGCCGGACTGACGTGGCGAAATAGTCGTCGGCACTCAGCGTGGTGCACGTGCCGTGTTTGATCCATTCATGCCGTTCCAAGCCGGATTGCGTTCCGGGCATGGCCTTCTCGAGCGCGGCCGTGGTCGCGGCGGAAAGCTCTACCTCCGGCAGTCTCTTCCAGTCGCCGTCCTTGTCCGCGGCGCGCACGTCGCCGGAGACGTCGCAATAGTCCTTGCGCATCGGCCAGAGCCCATGCAGCGAGAAATTGGTTGCATCGAACCTGTCCTTGGTCTGGTTGCTGCATTCCGGTTTGCGCTGGTTGGTTTCACAAAATGCGGGTTGCCAACTGGCCGCCAGAATGAAGCGCGTTCTTCCCGCGGCATCCTCGGCTCCTGCAGCGCCCGCGGTGATGATCGCAATCAGGAATACAGCCATGCGCAGAAATGGATTGCTCATCTTCATCCCCACAAAGAACAATTCATGAACAGGAAATCACGCCAAGTTCGTTTTCACAACCCTCAATCCGTAGGGTGCGAATATCCCGTCGCATAAATATTTGGACGTGTTGCATTTTCTGGGTGATCTGATCTTCTCCCGCCAACGGGAGGATCTGATGTTTGCAGATACGCAACGCCTTGAAACGGCGAACGCCTCGCTTGGTTTTCATCACGAACCGGCACAATTCGAGGCACGCGGAATTATCCTTGTCGCTCATGGACTGGCCGAGCATTCCAAACGCTACGCCCGTTTCGCGGCAGCGATGGCGGCTCGCGGCTACCATGTCTTTGCCTTCGATCACCGTGGACATGGAGAAACGACTGCGCCGGATGCGCCGATCGGGCGTTTTGCCCGCAGGGACGGTATCCGGCAGGTGATCGACGATGTCGGCTCTGTCCGTGAACATGCGGCAAAGCGGTATCCCGGCCTGCCAGTCATCCTATTCGGGCATTCGATGGGAGGTCTCATCGCGCTTAACGCTGCGGTCACCCACCCCGAGAAATATGACGCCGTCGCCGTCTGGAATTCGAATTTCAACCCGGGCATCTCCGGGCGAGCCGCGCAGGCGATCCTGTTGGCCGAACGAGCCCTGAAAGGCTCCGATGTTCCGAGCGGTATCTTGCCGAAGCTCACCTTCGGCACTTGGGGAAAGTCCATTGCCAATCGTAGAACGGAGTTTGACTGGTTAAGTCGCGACCCGGTCGAGGTTGACAAATATATCGCCGACCCGCTGTGCGGCTTCGATGCCTCGGTGTCCCTCTGGCTCGATATCTTCGAACTGACGTTTCGCGCACCACAAACGCCGCATCTGGACCGGCTGCCGAAGCAGATACCCATCCACCTTGTAGGAGGCGGGCAGGATCCGGCAACAGATGGCGGAAAAGCGGTGATCTGGCTTTCAAACCATTTGAAAGCGCATGGCTTCTCCCGTATCACGACACAGATATATCAGGACATGCGCCACGAAACGCTGAATGAAATTGGAGCGGACGCGGCCATCACCGCATTCGCCGACTGGTGCGACGAAGCGATCGCAAGATCCTGAACTGAAGGATTTCGCGATGAGCCATGGTATTTCTTCCCGTCCCGCCTCCACTTCGGAGGTTTCGACCGGCATTCTCCTGATGTTCCTGTCGGTGCTCGTATCGCCGATCATCGACATCTTCTCCAAGCTCGCGATCGCCACGATTCCTGCGGCAGAGATCACAGCCGCCCGCTTTGTCGTGCAAGCGCTGTGCATGTTGCCGATCGTCATCTGGCGCGGAAGCTGGAAAACCTTCTCCTGGCGGGCGAACATCTTTCACGCCATCCGCGGCGCCATCATAACCGTCTCCATGATCTCCTTTGTCACGACACTGAAGTACATGCCGGTCGCCGACGCCATCGCGATCTTCTTCGTCGAACCGATCATATTGACGATCTTGAGTAGTATCTTCCTCAAGGAGACGATCGGTTGGCGCCGCTACACGGCCTGCGGCGTCGGATTCTTCGGCGCGATGCTGATCATTCAGCCAAGCTTCCAGGAGGTGGGCTACGTCGCGCTCCTGCCTGTGGTCAGCGCGTTCTGCATCGCCATATTCGCCTTGATGACCCGCGTGCTGTCGCACCGGGAAGATCCGTGGGCGATGCAGCTTCAGATGGGCGTCTGGGGTTTGCTGTTCTGCGCCATCCTGCTCGCACTCGGTAGCGGCACGGGCTCTGACGTCTTTGATGCGGTGATGCCGGATGGCCGCGGCTACCTCTACCTGCTCGGCGTCGGTGTCACGGCGGCCATTGCCGGCATCTTCGGCGTCTATGCCTACCGTGCGGCACCCGCCTCGATATTGGCACCCCTGCAGTATTTCGAGATTGTGTCGGCGACCATCTTCGCCTGGCTTGTATTCGGCGACTTCCCGGATGCGCTCAAGTGGCTCGGCATCCTGATCATTATCGCATCGGGCTTGTACATCATTTGGCGCGAGCGACGCTTTGCATCGAAGCCGGTATCCGATACACCTCAATCGGCCCTGGCGCCCTGATCTGCTCGTGGGAGGAACATGACGGACAATCAGCCCCAAAAGCCGCCTCTGTCTGGCATACGCGTGATCGAGCTTGCGCGGGTGCTCGCGGGTCCATGGGCGGGCCAGATGCTGGCCGATCTCGGCGCCGACGTGATAAAGGTCGAAAACCCGGAGGGAGGCGATGACACCCGGCACTGGGGACCGCCCTTTGTCGAGGGTGCCGACGGCGAAAACCTCTCCGCCGCCTACTACCATGCCGCTAATCGCGGCAAGCGTTCAATTACTGCCGATCTGAAGCGCGAAGAGGATCAGGAACTGGTCCGCCGTCTTATCGCCACAGCCGATGTCGTCATCGAGAACTTCAAGCTCGGCGGGCTTGTCAAATACGGTCTCGATTACGAGAGCCTGAAGAAAATCAACCCCAAGCTTGTCTATTGCTCGATCACGGGCTTCGGCCAGAACGGTCCCTATGCCAGCCTCGCGGGCTACGATTATATCGTTCAGGGCATGTCCGGCTTCATGTCGATTACCGGCGAACCCGACGGGCAGCCGATGAAAGCAGGCGTTGCGATCGCCGATATCTTTACCGGCATTTATGCGGTCGCAGCCATCGAGGCCGCGCTTATCCACACACAGAGGACGGGTGAAGGGCAGTTGGTCGATATGGCACTGCTCGATGTACAATCGGCCGTACTCGCCAACCAGAACATGAACTATCTGGTCTCCGGTCGGGCGCCCACGCGGCTTGGGAATGCGCATCCGAATATTTCCCCCTATGAAGTGGTGCCGGCCACCGATGGTTATCTGATCCTCGCGGTTGGCAATGACGGCCAGTTCCGCCGCCTGTGTGTGATCCTCGGCCTCGAGGGCATTGCCGACGACCCCCGCTTTTTGACGAACAAGGCGCGCGTCGCGAACCGTGACGAGCTCCGCAGGCTCGTTTCCACCGAAACGCTGAAATGGCAGAAGACCGACCTGTTGCGGGCCTGCGAGGCGGACGCGGTTCCTGCCGGCGCGATCAACACCATCGAGGAAATGTTTGCGGATCCACAAATTCAGGCGCGTGGGTTGCGGGTAGATCTCGCCGACGCAAAGGGCACCGTCATTCCCGGCGTCAGGACGCCGGTCGTGCTATCGCGGACGCCCTTGCGCTACGAGCGTCCGAGCCCGAGGCTGGGGGAACATCAGGAGGAAGTTCTGGCGGAGCTCGCCGAACTTGAGAGGAAAAGACCATCATGAAAAAGACTGGCGGGGAACTGATTGTCGAGGCCTTGAAAGCGAATGGGGTGAAACGCCTCTCCTGCGTGCCCGGCGAGAGTTTCCTTGCCGTTCTCGATGCGCTTTTTGACAGCGACATCGAGGTGATGGTCTGCCGCCAGGAAGGTGGCGCGGCCATGATGGCAGATACCTGGGGCAGGCTCACCGGCGAGCCCGGTGTGTGCATGGTCACCCGCGGCCCCGGTGCCACGAATGCTACCGCAGGATTGCACATCGCCCGGCAGGATTCCATTCCGATGATCCTCTTCATCGGGCAGGTCCAGCGCGACGCAAGGGAACGAGAGGCCTTTCAGGAGGTCGAGTTCCGCCGTGCCCTGACGGAATTCAGCAAGTGGGTGGGTGAGATCGACGACGCTGCGCGCATTCCGGAGTTCGTTACCCGCGCCTTTGCAATTGCAACCTCCGGCCGTCCGGGCCCAGTCGTGCTGTCACTGCCCGAAGACATGCTGCGCGATGAGGTCGAGGCGCCTCGCGCCAAACGCTATTCGCGCGTCGAAGCCCATCCCGGCCGCCGCCAGATCGACGACTTTTACCTGCGCCTACTAAAAGCGGAGCGACCGATGGTCATCGTCGGCGGCACGCGCTGGGATGCGGACGCGGTCGTCGACCTCAAAGCCTTCTCTGAGCGCTTCGCACTGCCTGTCGGCTGCTCGTTCCGTCGGCAGATGCTGTTCGACCATCTCCACCCGAGCTACGCCGGCGATGTTGGTATCGGTATCAACCCTGCACTAGCGAAGGAAATCAAGGAAAGCGATCTACTGATATTGCTCGGCGGTCGGATGTCCGAGATGCCGTCCTCCGGCTATACGCTGATCGACGTCCCCTACCCGCAGCAATCGCTCGTGCACATTCATCCCGACCCCTCAGAGCTTGGCCGTGTCTACCGCCCCGATCTCGCAATCTGCGCGAGCCCGAGCGATTTCGTTGCCGATCTTGCTGATCTCGAGGCACCAAGCGAACTCAGATGGGCGGAGCGCACCGAGCGGATGCACCAGGCCTACATCGCCTGGTCGACACCGCCTCACACCGGTCCCGGCCCGGTCCACATGGGACCGATCATGGAGTGGATCGAGGCAAACACGCGACCTGACACAATCTTCACCAACGGCGCCGGAAACTATGCCACCTGGCTGCACCGCTTCCATCGATTCCGTCAGTTCAACACCCAGGCGGCGCCGGCGTCCGGCTCCATGGGTTACGGCCTGCCCGCCGCGGTGGCTGCCAAGCAGCTTTTCCCCGAACGCGAGGTCATATGTTTCGCCGGAGACGGCTGCTTCCTGATGCACGGCCAGGAATTTGCGACCGCCGTGCGCTATAACCTGCCGATCATCACCGTTGTCATCAACAACGGCATTTACGGCACCATCCGGATGCATCAGGAGCGCGAGTATCCGGGGCGCGTCAGCGGCACCGATCTGACCAACCCGGACTTTGCCGCTCTTGCCCGCGCCTACGGTGGCCATGGGGAAACGGTCGAGACGACGGAAAGCTTTGCAGCCGCCTTCGAGCGCGCAAGGGCAAGCGGCAAGCCCTCGATTATCGAGGTAAAGCTCGATCCGGAAGCCATTACGCCGACGCGTACCCTTTCCGAAATCGCCCAAACAAAAAGCCGGTGAGCGAACCCACCGGCTTTCGAGATTTCAATGCCCGTTCGGCTTAGTCGAGAGCGGCGGTAACCGTGAACTCGACCTTGTACTTCGGGGCAGCAAGCTTGGCTTCGCTGGTTGCGCGAGCCGGCGTGTTCGCCGGATCGACCCAGGCTTCCCAGGCAGCGTTCATTTCTGCGAAGTAGGACATGTCGGAGAGATAGATCAGCGTCTGCAGGATCTTCGACTTGTTCGAGCCGGCTGCAGCGAGCAGGCGATCGACTTCGGCCAGTGCCGACTTGCACTGTTCGGTGACGCTCTCACCTTCGCCGACCTGGCCAGCGAGGTAAACGGTGTTGCCGTGGACAACTGCGCCGCTCATGCGGGCGCCGGCGTCGATACGCTTGATGCTCATGATGTTCTCCTGTTTACGAACGAAAGACGCCGCTGGGATCGGGCGGCGCCGGATTTGGTTTGCCGATGAGCGCTACGAGCGAATGTGGTGCGTTTTCTGATAGATCGCGGTCGAGCGGGCGCCGGAGCGGCAGTAGCCGAGCATCGGGCGCGGAAACTCATCGAGCGCGTCGACCATGCCGGCGATCGCTTCCTCGGTGACGCCCATCGGGCCGACCGGCACGTGTGCCATATCGAGGCCGAGTTCCTTCGCCCGCGCTTCCACCAGAGCATAGGGTGTCTGATCCGGGCTCTCGCCGTCCGGGCGATGGCAGACGATCGATTTGAAACCCAAGGTCTTGATCTGATCGAGATCCTCGACCGAAATCTGCCCGGAAACCGAATATTCGTCGTCGATCTGGCGAATGTCCATCGCTAATCCTCCTGAATCGTGGGCTGAATGACTACGCCGCCCCATGCGCAGCGTCAACCGCAGATCACTCAAACGAAGGCGAAGCTGAGCGCATAATTTCGGCTCTCTCCGGGCTTCAGCATGACGAACTCACCCGATGCCTCCAACTCGGAGCGCGACACCCAACGATGTGATACCGGCTCAATACCGAGCACGTCGGCGGGCGCCTTCTGATTGCGCCAGATCTGCAGGTGCGGAAGCGTCTCGGCAAGGACGCGCACCTGAAGAACCTTGCCACCGGTCGCAGCAATGGGGCCAAGCCGGACCTCGGCAAAGCCGCCCTCCGTTGCCGGCGCCTCTACACAGAAGATTCCACCCGGCTCCTCGCCGAAATTCCATGGGAATCCACCGCCATCGAGCATCTTGCCTTCGAGACGTGTGCCGGCATCGAACCATTTCCCGCCGATATTCATATGGTACATCAGGAAGGTCGGCACGATCTCGTCGCTCGCGTTGACGACCTTGTCCTTGAGATTGACCTCGCCTGTCCGCCCGTCGATGAACCAGTGGCGCTCGATACGGGCGGGCAAGCCTTCGACCGTTACGATGTCGATATCCGCCCGGCACTCGGCATTCCCGTTCTCGAATTTCGTCCAGAGAATCCTGGCTGCGTGGCCAGGTCCCGAACCATGCAGGGGATAGCCCTTGCCATCAGTATGGCCTGGAACCGGTTCGCGGTGACGGATGTGGTCCGGTCCACAGGTAAAGAGGAAGCCTTGCACGGAATGCGAAATCCGTGCATCGCCGTCATCGGGAACCGCCGTCTTTGGAGCGATATCGACACCGTTGACGACACATCCGCCGATGTCCATCAGCGACGCTTCGTCCAGGATCAGTTTCGGCCCTGTTGCAGCAGCAAATTCAATCATTGTCCAACGTCCTCCCGGTAACGGCCTCTGCAGCGTTATGTCTCGGCAGGGATTTCGTCAATCACGACGGCTCGCCTTGCCATGTGGAACTGGCTGGCCTCTCCAAATGTTTATGACTAAAGGAGAAATCACGGGATTTTTATCTTTTGTTCAGCACGATTCCATAAATTCCACACTAGCGTCAAAATTCGCGGGTGTGTGTCGACCAAGTCACTGAAGGGTATGAAGACGTGAATCGCTTTGTAATAATGGGATTGTCTGCCGCAACTGCCCTGCTCGTCATCGCTATCGCAGCGCCGTCTGCCGATGCCCAGCAGTTTTATAACGGACGGCAGGGCGACGTTGTTTTCGTGGCGCCGAACGGTGACATTCTCGATTATGTCCCGTCGGGCGCGGCTTATGCGCGCGATCGACGCGGCAACCGCGTGCTGGTCGATCCCTACGGCAATGTAATTGCGACCGAGATGCGCGCCCGCGGCTATTACCCACGCCCGCCGGTGCGCGACGCGTACAATGGCGATGCCTACTACGGCGACGATCCCTACGGCGATGGTCGTTACGCTGAGCGGGGCGCTGTGACGGGCTCGATCCCGCACAACGCTCCTATCGACCGCCAGCCGCTCGATGACCAACCCTACCCGCAAGGAAACGACTACGCGTCCATCGAGCCGGACCAGCAATCACTAGATGTGACGCAGCCGAAGCCCTCTCAGGAGCCGGTGATCACCCTCAAGAACAAGTCGAAGTCAGAGATCGTCGCCCTGCAGGTGTTCCTTGACCGCGCCGGCGTATCCCCTGGCGCGATTGATGGCCACATGGGCGCAAACGTCACCAAGGCGATCTATGCCTATCAGCAGATGACCGGCGAGACGCTCGATCCTAATAACACCGACGCAATTCTCGAGCAGCTGCGCATGAACGGCGGACTGCCGCTCGTCAGTTATACGATCACGCCTGCGGATGCTGCCGGCCCGTACGTTGCCGCCATCCCCGAGGACTATGCGCACAAGGCTGCGATGTCATCGCTCGGCTACACCTCGACGACAGAAATGCTCGCCGAGCGCTTCCATATGGACGAAGGATTCTTGAAGGAGATGAACCCGGGCGTCGATTTCACGGTCCCCGGCACGATCGTCAAGGTCGTCAATCCCGGTGAAGTGAAGGTGGGATCAGTCGCGCGCATCATTGCCGACAAGGGCCGCAAGCAGGTCTTTGCATATGACAACGCTGGCAACCTGATTGCCGCCTACCCCGCCTCGATTGGCTCCACCGATACGCCTTCGCCATCAGGCACGGTGACCGTCGAGCGCGTCGCCTTCAATCCGGGCTACACCTACAATCCGAAGATCAATTTCCAGCAGGGCGCCAACGACAAGATCCTGAACATTCCGCCAGGTCCGAACGGGCCGGTCGGCACGGTCTGGATGGCACTCTCCAAGCCGACTTACGGCATTCATGGAACGCCAGAACCATCGAAGATTGGCCGTACCCAGAGCCACGGCTGTATCCGCCTGACGAACTGGGATGCCACCGAACTGGCAAAGATGGTCAAGCCGGGCGTTACAGTCGAGTTCACCGACTGACCTATCCTACCCGTTCCACCACCAAAAAATGCGCCCCAACGGGCGCATTTTTGTTTTGCGGACAATTTCTGCTAGGCGGCCGAGCGGATCAGCGGGCCAGTGCTGCGCGCCGGCTCCGGAAGCTTCACCGGGACCTTGCCCATGATCTCTTCAGCAAAACAGCGAGCGTTCTCCCGCGCCTTGTCGAGGTTGCTGACGCGAACGGGATCGAGGGAGTACAGCGTACCGCCGCAATCAAAGAGATCGCGGAAGGCCGACCGCTCGATGATCGCGGTATCGAGCACCGGAACCTGCCGCTCGCTCAGTAGTGACTTGACGATCGAGAGTGCCCGCGTCGTCACCATCGAGTTGACGCGCGTCAGCACGACCGAGTGCCCGATGCGGATACCGGCCTTCTCATCGAGATATTGCAACAGTTCGAGGACCTGCGCGCCTCCCCGGGCGTCCATGGCGCATCCCTGTATCGGGATCAGGACGTGGTCGGAAAGCCCAATCGCCGTCGCAAGCAGCGGGTTCCGCGCGCCCGGAAGATCGATGATGAAGTAGTCCGTATTGTGCTTGTTTTCCGAAATGTGCAGCGGCAGCGATGCCGACGTGACGAAATCGATCACCGAGATATTCGCCACGTGCCCGGACACCTCATGCCATCGCGTGATCCAATGCTGTGGATCGGCATCGAGGATTGTCACCCGATAGCCCTTCTGGGCAAGTTCGGTAGCGAGAAGAAGAACGGCTGTCGTCTTGCCGGCGCCGCCCTTGGTGTTTGCGAAAGTGATGACTGGCATGGTCGGTCCTCGAAGGGATGTGAGCCTCTCTATGGCTCTGTCGCGCACTCTCGGAAGCATTGTGCGGTTAACGCATCCTTTCCAATCATGGTTAATAACTTCTAAACGCAACACCTGAAATTGCGGCCGGCATTTCTTGCACTCGCGCGAATGGCCACGCGCTAGGACAAAAAAATCCCGGAAAGCAAGGCTTTCCGGGCCACTTCAGGTCCGCCATCTTCTCTAAGCTCAGAAGCAATCCTTAAAGAGCGCCTTGGTATTTTCGAGCGTCATCTTGACCGGATTACCGCCGGCGCTTGGATCTTCGATCGCCATTGCCGAAAGTTCATCGATTCGATCCGGCTTGATTCCCATCGCGGACAGGCTGTCGGGAACGCCGAGTTCGGAGCGGAGCTGCAGCACGTAGCTATAAAAGCCGTCGAAGCCTCCGGTGATGCCGAGATAGGCCGCTGCACGCGCGATCTTCTCCTCGATCGCCAAGCGGTTAAAGCGCAGCACAGCCGGCATCACCACAGCATTCGTCATGCCATGGTGGGTGTTGTAAACGGCGCCGATCGGGTGCGACAGCGCGTGGATGGCGCCGAGGCCCTTCTGGAAGGCGACCGCGCCCATGGCGGCAGCCGACATCATGTTGGCGCGGGCTTCGAGATCGGTGCCTTCTTTGTAGGCGCGCGGCAGGAATTCCTTGACGAGGCGCATGCCTTCCAGCGCGATGCCTGCTGACATCGGATGATAGAAGGGCGAGGAATAGGCTTCCAGGCAGTGCGCGAAAGCATCCATACCGGTACCGGCGGTGATGATCTTCGGCATGCC
Organism: Rhizobium sp. R693; assembly: GCF_002211315.1. NCBI lineage: Bacteria > Pseudomonadati > Pseudomonadota > Alphaproteobacteria > Hyphomicrobiales > Rhizobiaceae > Rhizobium > Rhizobium sp. R693. The sequence goes on from NZ_LOKY01000006.1 coordinate 116,095, forward strand.
GACCGTCAGTTCGGGATCGGCAATAACGACGCCCGGCAGGAACTTCGGGTGGAAGATAATCTTCTTCACATGCGTTTCGGAATTGGTGATGACGCTGGCGCGACCGACTTCCGAGCCGGTGCCCGCCGTCGTCGGCACCGCCACGATCGGCGCGATGCCCTCGACGCTGGCGCGCGTCCACCAGTCACCGATATCCTCGAAGTCCCAGACGGGCCGCGTCTGGCCGGCCATGAATGCTACGCATTTGCCGAGATCGAGGCCAGAACCGCCGCCGAAGGCAACCACACCATCATGGCCCCCATTCTTGAAAGCCTTGACGCCGGCCTCGAGGTTCTTGTCGTTCGGGTTCGGATCAACGTCGGCGAAGATCGCGCGGCCTAGACCGGCGTCTTCGAGAATGTCGAGCGCCGTCTTGGTGATCGCCATCGACGCCAGGCCGCGATCGGTGATCAGCAACGGCTTCTTCATACCGAGGCTCTTGCAAGCGTCCGCCAGTTCCTTGATGCGCCCCCGGCCGAGCTTGAAGGCTGTCGGATAGCTCCAGTTAGCTGTGATGTTGCTGCTCATGCTGTGACTTTCTTCAGATGATAGGATTTCGGACGTGTCAGATTGTGGAAGCCGATGATCGACAGTGAGCCGCCACGGCCGGTTTCCTTGACGCCGGTCCAACACAGCGCCGGATCGAGATAGTCTGCGCGGTTCATGAACACAGTGCCGGTTTCGATCTCGCGACCAAGCCGCCCTGCCCGCTCGGGATCCTTCGTCCAAAGCGAAGCCGTCAGGCCGTACTGGCTGTCGTTCATCAGGGCGATCGCTTCGTCGTCGCTCTTCACCTTCATGATGCCGACGGCAGGGCCGAAGGTTTCTTCCCGCATGAATGCCATCGAGTGGTCGACGTTGACGAGGACTTGCGGGGCGAGATAGGCGCCGCCATCGTCCTGGGGAAACAGCTTCGGATCGACCAGCGCCTTGGCACCCTTGGAGACCGCATCGGCGATCTGCTCGCGCACGACCTTGGCGAAACGCTTGTTGGCCATCGGGCCGAGCGACGTTTCCCGATCAAGCGGATTTCCGAGCTTGTAGTTCGAGACCCATGCGACCGACTTCTCGACGAAGCCGTCATAGAGCGATTCATGCACATAGATGCGCTCGATACCGCAGCAGCACTGCCCGGAATTATAGGTCGCACCGTCCATCAGCGTATCGACGGCAGCGTCGAGGTCGGCGTCCTCCATGACGTAGCCCGGATCCTTGCCGCCAAGCTCGAGACCAAGACCGGTAAACGTGCCGGCCGCCGCCCGCTCCATCGAGCGACCGCCTTCGACCGAACCGGTGAAGTTGACGAAGTTGAAGCTACCAGCGGCAATCAGCGACGACGTCGTCTCGTGATCGAGGAACACGTTCTGGAAGACATCATCAGGAACGCCAGCCTCGACGAAGGCCTGCACCAGCCGCTCGCCGACCAGCAGCGTCTGCGACGCATGCTTCAGCACAACCGTATTGCCCGCCATCAGCGCTGGCGCGATCGTGTTGATCGCCGTCATGTATGGATAATTCCACGGCGCCACGACGAACACGACGCCATGCGCATCGCGCTCGATGCGGCGCTCGAACTTGTCGCTCTCTTCGACGACCAGCGGCGCCAACGCGTCGGCAGCGATCGATGCGACATAGTTGGAACGCTCGTTAAAGCCCTTGTACTCGCCGCCATAGCGGATCGGGCGACCCATCTGCCAGGCAAGCTCGGGTACGACGACGTCGGACATTTCATTGAGCCGTGCAACGCCCTTCAGCACAAGCTGAACACGATCTTCCAGCGGTCGCTTCGCCCAGGCCTTCTGCGCTTTGCGCGCACGCGCCACCGCCTCCTTCGCGGCTTCCAGCGAAAGCGCCGGACGCTCGGCGTAAACCGATCCGTCGACCGGTGAAATGCATTGGATCATTCCCATGATCTTCATCCTATGTTTTCGCGTGCCGAAACCGGCGGACACCCCAAACAATCTCCTCAGATGGAAATCGTGTGACGGGACGCCATCCGGCCTTGGCTACGCCTATTATGCTCTTTCGAAACCGCGCGCCACTTCCCAGTCGGTGATGCGACGATCGTACTCTTCCTGCTCCCACTCGGCAGCACGGGTATAGTGGTCGATGACGTCATCGCCGAAGGCACTGCGCAGCATCTTCGATTTCGTCATGGCAACCGTTGCCGCGCGCAGCGTGCGCGGGATCTCGCGGACGCGGCGAGCGCCGTAGGCGTCACCGACAAACGGCGCCTCGAGTTCCATCTTGTTCTCGATGCCATCGATGCCCGCGGCAAGCAGTGCCGCGAAGGCGAGATAGGGATTGAGGTCCGAGCCGCCGACGCGGCACTCGATGCGGATCGCCTTAGTCTCGTCGCCGCAAAGACGGTAACCGGCGGTGCGATTGTCCTTGCTCCAGATCGCCTTTGTCGGCGCGAATGTACCGGCCATGAAGCGCTTGTAGGAGTTGATGTAGGGCGCGAGGAAATAGGTGATCTCACTGGCGTGGGCGAGAAGGCCGGCAATGTAATTTTCCATCAACGGCGACATGCCGTATTTGCCCTTCTCGTCGGCAAAGAGCGGCGTCTTGCCGTCCGCGCTCCAGAGAGACTGGTGAATGTGCGACGAGCTGCCCGCGGCGTTGTAGTGCCATTTGGCAAGGAAGGTGATTGCTCTGCCCTTTGACCAGGCAATCTCCTTACAGCCATTCTTGATGATCGCATGGCGGTCGGCCATCGTTAGCGCGTCGGCATAGCGGACGTTGATCTCTTCCTGACCGGCGGATGCTTCGCCTTTCGAATTCTCGACAGGAATGCCGGCTCCCTGAAGCCCGGTGCGGATTGCCCGCATGACCTCTTCTTCCTTGGTCGTCTGGAAGATGTGGTAGTCCTCGTTATAGGCGCTGGCGAGCTTCAGGTTGCGATAGCCTGAGGCATGCGCCGACTCGTAGGTCTGGTCGAAGAGGAAGAATTCGAGCTCGGAGGCCATGAAAGCCTTCATGCCCATGTCTTCGAGGCGCTTGACCTGCTTCTTCAGGATGGCGCGCGGCGAATGCGGCACCTCTTCGTGCGTGTGGTGGTCGAGCAGATCGCAAAGCACGAGCGCCGTGCCTTCGAGCCACGGAATACGGCGCAGCGTTGAGAGATCCGGCTTCATCGTATAGTCGCCGTAGCCCTTCTCCCAACTCGTCGCCTTGTAGCCGGATACAGTTTCCATCTCCATGTCGGTAGCGACTAGATAGTTGCAGCTATGGGTTTCCTTCCATGCGCTCTCGAGGAAGTACTCGGCCTGGAAACGCTTGCCCATCAAGCGGCCCTGCATATCCACCTGGCATGCCAGAACCGTGTCGATGCGCCCGTCGGCAACATCCTGCTTGAGATCGTCGAGAGTATAGATGCTCATATTGAATCCGCCTGAACCTTGAACTGAAAAATCGGGGCAACGAAAGAGCATGCCGCGAACGGACGCGCCGTATCTCATGCGTTTTCGTTGAGCCGGGATACGGGGCCGCCAGAGCGGCCCCGCGGCTATAGAGGGAAGTCGAAACCTCAGGCCTCGCCGACGGCCTTTTCGGCAGCCGCAATCTCGGCCTGACGGCGCGCGACTTCGTCGCCAATCGGCGGCCCCTTGAAGCGGCGGCTTTCGAAGCCGAACCATACGATCGCAGTCAGCAAGAGGAAACCGACGGTAACGTAAAGCGCAGCGCCGTTCGGCGGCTGGATGCCTATGACGAAGATCAGGACCATCGCGATGATCGACAAGACTGCAAACAGCTTGAACATGCCTTCACCGAGGTTCCACGGACCCATCTTGTCCCACTTCGATGTGCCCCAAGCGACGAGGCCGAGCGTGATCGGGATCGCGAAGGAGAAGAAGAGGAAAATGACCGTGCACGAGACAACGATCGTGTAAACCGGCGTCTCACCGATCTTCATGAAGTCGAGTGAGGTGAACCAAACGAACAGTACCGACAGGATCGATCCCGTCCAGATGGCCGCGACCGGCGTGCGATGCTTCGGGCTGACCTTCGACAGCGCCTTTGAGGCCGGCAGACCGCCGTCACGCGAGAAGGCGAAGATCATGCGCGAAACCGACGTGACCGTTGCCAGACCGCACAGCCACTGGCTGACGAAGATGGCAAGGTAGAGCAGATCCTTGACGACGGGGTTTACCTGACTGTCCATTGCCCAGAAGAACACGTTCCAGCCCTGCTTTGCCGCATCGTCCATGTTCGGCAGCATCAGCACGAAGGCGCAAAGCATGATGTAGCCGAAGAGCGCAGACCACAAAACGGAAGAGACCATACCGCGCGGAACGGAATGAGCGGCCTTGACTGTTTCTTCCGACGTGTGCGCCGAAGCGTCGTAGCCGGTGATCGTGTAGATCGGCAGCAAAAGGCCGAGCAGGAATACCCAAGTGCCCGAAGTCGACGGCCAGACGTTGCCGCCCGCTTCGCCTGAATAGTTGGCGAAGGTGAAAAGGCGGGCCAAATCGTAGGACGGAGCAGCGAGCAAGCAGACTGCGGCAAGAGCGATTGCCGTTGCGAAGATCAGATAGCCCGAAAAGTCTGTGAGCTTCGCAGTCAGTCCGATCCCCATGTGGTTTACCAGCGCCTGAGCGCCGGTAATGACAACCAGGAAGAGGATGCGAACTGTCGTCGTATCCGTCAGACCGAAGTAGCTCGTCCCGAAGGAGCCCATGAAGAAGTAATAGGTACCGACGTTGATCGCGCCGAGAACCGTGACGAGACCGAGCAGGTTGAACCATGCGGTGAGCCAGCCGGTGAAGCGGTTGCCGAGGATTGAACCCCAGTGGTAGAGGCCGCCCGCGGTCGGATAGGCCGAGCTGATTTGCGCCATGGCCACGGCGAAGACCAGCGAGACGAAGCAACCGACCGGCCAGCCGATACCGATGGCCGCACCGCCGGCACCCGCCGTGGCTTGCGCCAGCGAGTTGATACCGCCGGAAAGAATGCAAATGATGGAAAACGAGACGGCAAAGTTCGAGAACGAGCTCATCCGCCGTTCCAGCTCCTGGGCATAGCCCATGGAATGCAGGATATGCATATCCTGCTTCTTGTCGTGATCCGTGTAGTCGGACATGACTTCCCCCTGTTTAGCGATCAGCCGCGGAATTGCGGATGATCATCCAGTGCCAAAGTGCCCGTGACGTTTTCGCCTACGGGCGATCGCAGTTAGACTGCTCCCTGGGGTCTTTTTCTTTGTTTTCAGGCGTCCAGGCTTTGCCGGAGAAGCCCTGTCAGATAGTCGGCCATGACCCCTTGACCGTCTTGATCTGAGATGAGGTCGTTGCGGACCTCGATCATTACATTGCGCAGCCCGTTCGAAAGCCCGTGCAGAACCAGCGTGTGCGTCACGCCATCCGCAGGGCCATAGGGCTCGTTGCGTTCGATTTTGTAGAGAGGCGAGCCGGTCAACGCCACGTTCAAAACGCTGTCGGCGAAACGGCTGTCTTCGTCATGCAATATACCAATTTCCACGGCCCGCATCTTGCCGTGGTACACCGGAGTGAAGCTATGGATCGTCGCGATCACCGTCTCCTGCCCCCTCGCCTTGCGATCGCGAATCAGTGCGCGAATGCCGTCGTGGAAAGGAATATACAACGCTTCGGTTCGCGCGAGGCGTTCTTCCGCATTGAGGTGGGCGTTGCCCGGTATTTCGTAGATTTCGCTCTTCTCGGGCATGGCGCCAGCTGACTCCGGCGGCCTGTTGCAATCGTAGATCAATCGCGAAAATCGCTGGTGGATGAGAGTGGCATCGAGGGCTCTGGAAATCCCGCGTGCAACGGCCAACGCGCCCGGATCCCATGCGATGTGGCTTTCCAACGCCTCGGCTGACAGACCGAGTGTCCCGTACCGCTCAGGAAGCAACCGGGACGCATGTTCGCAGATCACCAGTAACGAGCTCCTGCCGTTCGGCCGTTCGACCGCAACGCACTCGCCTTCCGCTTCGCTTAGGACCTTGAACTGAGCAGGCACCACAGCCGCATCCCGATCATTAATAAAAAATGTATAAGAAAAGAATTCTTCAGGTTCCGACGACTGTCAAGCGCGCCCTGAAAATTTCTTTTCATGACAGCAGTTGACATGGATTGTGACAGCGTTGTTAACTTTCAGTGGGAAAGTGGCACAAGACCAATCCCGGGGAGCAAGTTAGCGTGACCGCTGCGTCGAAGACAGTTTCGGACGTAATCCATTCGCATTTCGGCACGCTCACGCGGGCCGAAAAGCAATTGGCAGAGAGCCTATTGGACAACTACCCCGTCTCCGGACTGGGGAGCATCACGACGATTGCGGAGAACGCCGGTGTGTCGACACCGACAGTCGTGCGCATGGTTCAAAAGCTCGGTTTCAAGGGCTATCCCGATTTTCAGGCGCACTTGCACCAGGAAGTCGAAGCGACGATCTCAAACCCGATCACCAAACATGACCGCTGGGCCTCCAACGCGCCGGGCACACATATTCTCAACCGTTTCGCCGACGCCATCATGGGCAACCTGCGCCAGACACTGAGCGCGCTCGATACCGCAACCTTCGACAATGTTGCCTCGTTGTTGTCCGATCGCAAGCGCAGCCTCTACTTTGTCGGCGGACGCATCACCGGCGCGCTGGCCGAGTACTTCTTTACCCATATGCAGGTCATTCGGCCGAACACCGCGCTGCTGTCTTCCAACTCCAGCAGCTGGCCGCAATACGTACTCAACATGAATCCCGGCGACCTCCTGGTTATCTTCGATATCCGTCGCTACGAGCAGGAAATGGTCAGTCTCGCGACGGCCGCCCGCAAGAGCGGAGCCGAGATCGTCGTCTTCACAGATCAATGGGGGTCGCCAGCCGCCAAGCTCGCGCGTCACACGTTTCGTGTGCAGATCGAGGCGCCATCGGCATGGGACTCTTCCGTCGTCACTCTCTTCATCGTCGAGGCGCTGATCGAGGCCGTTCAAAGCTCGACCTGGGATGAGACGAAGGAACGCATGAAGACCCTGGAGGGTCTGTTCGAGCAAACCAGGCTCTTCCGCAAACTTAGTTAGGAGGGAAAATAAGACAGACAGATGACGTGAAGCATTTGAGCGAACAACGTGTCGTAAACGAAGCATCGCCGCCAACTGCCTGCTATACAAAGAAAAAAGAAGGTCATCAAACTGTCACGAAAGCTTCACGTTACGTCAGTAACAGCATCGTCGGACACTGAAACCCGAAGGAGAACAACAGTGATCTCTAATATTTCAAAAATGCTCTCGCTTTCTACTGCGATTGTCGTTGCTTCTACTGCAATCGCAGCTGCTGAACCAAGCGCTGAACTCATCGCTGCCGCCAAGAAGGAAGGCACGCTGACGACGATCGCGCTTCCGCACGACTGGTGCGGCTACGGCGACGTCATTGCCGGCTTCAAGGCCAAGTACGGCCTCGAGGTCAACGAGCTGAACCCGGACGCAGGCTCGGGCGATGAAATCGAAGCAATCAAGGCCAACAAAGGCAACACCGGCCCGCAGGCTCCTGACGTTGTCGACGTCGGCCTCTCCTTCGGTCCGTCGGCCAAGGCCGACGGCCTGATCCAGCCGTACAAGGTTTCCACTTGGGACTCCATTCCCGACAGCGCCAAGGATGCTGACGGCTTTTGGTACGGCGACTACTACGGCGTTCTCTCCTTCCTCGTGAACAAGGACCTCGTCAAGGAATCTCCGGCTGACTGGGCTGACCTGAAGAAGAGCGACTACGCCAACACTGTTGCTCTTGCTGGCGATCCGCGCACTGCAAACCAGGCCGTTCAGGGCGTATTCGCTTCCGGTCTTTCGGCGGCAGGTGGCGATGCTGCAAAGGCCGGCGAGGAAGGCCTGAAGTTCTTTGCCGAACTCAACAAGAGCGGGAACTTCGTTCCGGTCGTCGGCAAGGCCGCACCGTTTGCTCAGGGCTCGACGCCGATCATCGTCGCCTGGGACTACAATGCCCTTTCCTGGGGTCAAAGCCTGAAGGGCAATCCTCCGTTTGAAGTCGTCGTTCCGAAGACCGGCGTTGTTGCAGGCGTTTACGTCCAGGCGATCTCGGCCTTTGCTCCGCATCCGAACGCAGCAAAGCTCTGGATGGAATACCTCTACTCCGACGAAGGTCAGCTTGGCTGGCTGAAGGGCTATTGCCATCCGATCCGCTTCAACGATCTGGCAAAGAACAACAAGATCCCGAAGGACCTTCTTGACAAGCTCCCGCCGGCCGCCGCGTATGAGAAGGCAATCTTCCCGACGCTCGAGCAGCAGAAAGCGGCCAAGGAAACCATCACCAAGAACTGGGATTCCGTGGTCGGCGCCAACGTCAAGTAATGTTTGAAACTGCCTCTCCGCCGCGAGGCGGAGAGGCGTCCAGTCAGTTGCCCGATAAGGCCGTCCGTCTATGAGCAGTGTTTCAACCGCCGTCGTCAGCACCACGCCCCTGATAAACCGTGACAGAGTGATCGACTGGCTCGGCATCGCGCCATTCATGATCTTCGCGCTGATGTTCTTGATCATCCCGACGGTTTATCTGGTAGCGGGCGCTTTCCTTACGCCCGAAGGCGACCTGACCCTCCGGAACATTGCCGACCTGTTCACGCCGTCGATCCTCAGTGCCTACTGGATCAGTATCAAGGTGTCGGTGGCATCGGCCCTCGGTGGCGCGGTGATTGGCTTCTTTCTCGCCTGGGCAGTCGTGCTCGGCGGCCTACCGAACTGGGTTCGCTCAGGCCTCCTGACCTTCTCCGGTGTTGCCTCCAATTTCGCGGGCGTGCCCCTCGCCTTCGCCTTCCTCGCCACGCTCGGACGCACCGGTCTCGTAACCGTTTTGATGCGTGACTGGTTTGGCTTCAATCTCTATTCCACCGGCTTTAACCTGCTGAGCTTCTTCGGTCTCACCATCACCTATATGTACTTCCAGATCCCGCTGATGGTGCTGATCCTGACGCCGGCGCTCGACGGCATGAAGAAGGAATGGAAGGAAGCAGCATTGATCCTCGGCGCGACCAATGGCCAGTACTGGCGCATGGTCGCCTTCCCGATCCTCTGGCCGAGCCTGATGGGCACGACACTGCTTCTCTTCGCAAACGCCTTCGGTGCGATCGCCACCGCGTATGCCTTGACCGGTAGCTCGCTCAACATCGTGCCGATCTTGCTCTATGCGCAGATCCGCGGTGACGTGCTTCACAATGCCAACCTCGGCTACGCCCTTGCGCTTGGCATGATCGTCATCACCGGTCTGTCCAACCTCCTCTATATCCTGCTGCGCATGCGCGCCGAACGGTGGCAAAAATGAAGACATCACGCCTTGGAGCTTGGATCGCCATTGCGATCGGCGCGATCTACTTTGTCCTGCCGCTCATCGCCACCGTTGAATTCTCGCTGCGTATGCGCCGCGGCACGTACAGTTTCGACGCCTACGCTTCGGTTTTCTCCGATGCGCAATTTCGCGAGACCTTCGGCTATTCGATGCTGATGGCGTTGCTGACGATCGTTTTCGGCATGCTGCTCGTGGTTCCGACGGCCTATTGGGTGCGGCTGCGCTTGCCGCAGATCCGTCCTATCGTCGAGTTCATCACGCTGCTGCCGCTGGTTATCCCGGCAATCGTGATCGTGTTCGGTTACCTCAGAATGTATAATTCGTCGTCGATCCTCCCGCTCACCGGCTCGACCTCGGGTACGAATATCCTGCTCGTCCTGTCCTACATGACGCTGTCGTTGCCCTACATGTACCGCGCCGTCGACACCGCCATGCGCGCAATCGACGTCCGTACGCTCACCGAGGCCGCGGAAAGCCTCGGCGCAAGTTGGACGACGATCATGTTCAAGTGCATTTTCCCGAACGTCATGAGCGGCGTGCTCTCGGGCGCCTTCATCACACTTGCAATCGTCATGGGCGAATTCACCATGGCCGCGCTCCTCAATCGTCCGGCCTTCGGGCCATACCTCCAGCTGGTCGGCGCCAACCGCGCCTACGAGCCGTCGGCCTTGGCTGTCATCGCCTTCTCGATCACCTGGCTCAGCATGGGCCTCCTGCAACTCGTCTCCCGCTTCCACAAAGCCGCCCCGGCTAAGTCGTAAGGTATCTGGTTTTCATGGCTTTTCTCGAACTCGCAAACCTCAAGAAATCCTTCGGCAACACGCAGGTCGTGCATGACTTCAACATGCAGATCGAGAAGGGTGAATTTATCTCCTTCCTTGGCCCATCGGGCTGCGGCAAGACGACCGTTCTGCGCATGATCGCGGGCTTTGAAACGCCTTCGGGCGGCCGCATCGCGATCGGCGGCAAGGAGCAGAACAATCTGAAGCCCAACAAGCGCAATATCGGCATGGTCTTCCAGGCTTATGCGCTGTTTCCCAACATGACCGTTCACGACAATGTCGCCTTCGGCCTGAAAGTCGCCGGCACGCAACCCGCCGAGATTGATGCCCGCGTCAAGGAAATGCTCGGGCTGATCAAGCTCGACCATCTTGCCGACCGCTACCCCTATCAGCTCTCCGGTGGCCAGCAGCAGCGTGTTGCGCTTGCCCGCGCGCTTGCCGTGCGTCCGCAGGTCCTGTTGCTTGACGAACCACTGTCTGCTCTCGACGCCAAAATCCGCGTATCGCTTCGCGAGGAAATCCGCGCCATCCAGCAGAAGCTCGGCATCACCACCGTCTTCGTGACACACGATCAGGAAGAAGCTCTCTCGATCTCCGACCGCATCGTCGTCATGAACGCCGGCCGCGCCGACCAGATCGGCACGCCGTTCGAGATCTACAACACGCCGGCGACGCGCTTCGTCGCTTCCTTCGTCGGAACGCTCAACATGATCGAAGCGAAAGTCGTTGATCCGGCCGCCAACCGGATCCAGATCGGCGATCAGGGCGTGACCTTGAAGCAGTCGGTCGCCGCCTTCAACGCCGGTGATACCGTATCGCTGGCGCTCCGTCCGGAAGCCGGCTCACTGGCCGAGGGAACGCCGAGCGATACCAAGCTGACCGGCCAAGTCGTGTCCGCCCACTTCCTCGGCTCGGTCATCCGCACGCGCATGAACGTCGGCGGCAATGTCATTTCCTTCGACATGTTCAATAGCCCAGGCGTTGCCCCTCCGGCAGCCGGCGAAACAGTGACGCTTCGCTTCATGGCGGCTGATCTGCTCGTCATCCACGACTGATCGGGCACTCCGCGTCCACTTTTGCGGTTTTGCCACGCGCGTTTCCGGATTTCCGGCGCTGTATTTTACAGCGCCGGAAATTGCATGAACGACAGCTGAAACGCTTTCGTTCAGCAAAGTGAGCGTCATCTCCCCGCCAAGACGACGCCGGCACGCCCCCCCAAACAGGATGTTTCAATGATTACCTGCTACCTGCGATATACGATCGACCCATACAAGATCGGCGAATTCGAGGAATATGCGCGGCTCTGGATCCCGATCGTCAATCGAATGGGTGGCACCCATCACGGCTATTTCCTGCCGTCCGAGGGCGCCAACAACATTGCCGTCGCACTCTTTTCGTTCCCGAACCTCGCGGCCTACGAAGACTATCGCACGCGCATGGCAAGCGACCCGGAATGCCAGGCCGCGTTCGATCTCGACAAGCGGAACCGCAGCATCATCAGCTACGAGCGCAGTTTCATGCGCCCCGTTCTTGGCTGATCGGTAGAAATGGAAAGCCCCGCTCGATGGCGGGGCTTTTGGTTTGTGGCAGACTTAGCGGATCGCCTTGTCGTTCGCATCGAAGCGATGCATGTGGCTCGTGTCCGGCGTCGCATAGACGATCTCGTCGGGCTCGTACCTGTGCTCGCCGAAGAGCCGCGCGGTGATAAGACCGCACTGCTCGGATTCAAGATAGATGATCGTGTCCGCGCCGAGATGCTCGACGTGCACAACCTTCGCCCGCCAAGTGCCCTGCTCGCGCGAAAGGGTCAAATGCTCCGGGCGGACGCCAACGGTCTTTGCACCGCCATCGGCGACCTTGTCGCCCGGAATGAAGTTCATCATCGGCGAGCCGATGAAGCCCGCAACAAAGGTATTTGCCGGGCGGTTGTAGAGTTCCATCGGCGAGCCGACCTGCTCGATCGCACCGGCATTCAGCACCACGATCTTGTCGGCAAGCGTCATCGCCTCGACCTGGTCGTGGGTGACGTAGATCATGGTCGCCTTCAGGCTGCGGTGCAGCCGGGCGATCTCGAGACGCGTCTGGACGCGCAAGGCGGCATCGAGGTTCGACAGCGGCTCATCGAAGAGGAAGAGCGCGGGCTCGCGCACGATCGCACGACCAATGGCGACGCGCTGACGCTGACCACCGGAGAGTTCCGCCGGGCGCCGGGCGAGATAGGGTTCGAGCGACAGCATCGAGGATGCCTTGGTCACCCGCTTGTCGATCTCGTCCTTTGGCGTGCCTGCCTGCTTGAGGCCGAGGCCCATGTTGTCCTTGACCGTCAGGTGGGGATAGAGCGCGTAGGACTGGAACACCATCGCGATGCCGCGTTTGGCGGGAGGCGTCAACGTCTCCTCTTTGCCATTGATGAGTACGGCGCCAGAGGTGACGTCCTCCAGTCCGGCAATGCTGCGCAAAAGGGTTGACTTGCCGCAGCCCGAAGGTCCGACGAAAATGACGAACTCGCCGTCCTTGACCTCCAGGTCGATGCCCTTCAGCACCTCATGCGTGCCGTAGCTCTTGCGGATAGATTTGAGTTGAAGCGATCCCACTAGTCGTATTCCTTACAGTTTGACCGGCTCTTGGAGCTTGACGGCTTGGCCGGTACGCACGCTTTCGTCGGCGGCGAGGCAGATGCGCAGCGAAGCGACAGCGTCTGCCATGTGGCGGTTGAGGTCGATGTCCTCGCGAATGGCTTTCAGCATGAAGGCCTGTTCGCGGTCGCAGAGTTCCTGATGGCCTGGCTCGCCTGCCATCGTCATGTCCTGGTCCGGTCGGATGAACTTGCCGTCGGGTCCCGTTTCCGCAGTGTGCAGGCGAATAACCGAGGTTTTGGTATGAGCGTCGATATCGTCGGACCTGGCCTTCGGGTCCATGACGATCGAGACCGATCCCTTCGGCGACATGATGTCTTTCACGAAGAATGCCGTTTCCGAGATCATCGGCCCCCAGCCGGCCTCGTACCAGCCGACGGAGCCATCCTCGAACAGCACCTGAAGCTGCCCATAGTTGTACATGTCAGGCGCGATTTCGTCGGAGAGCCGCAGCCCCATCCCTCGTACCTCCACCGGCTTGGCATCGGTGATCTGGCACATGACATCGACATAGTGCACGCCGCAATCGACGATCGGCGACGTCGTCTCCATCAGCGATTTGTGCGTCTCCCACGTCGGACCACTGGACTGCTGATTGAGATTCATGCGGAAGACATACGGCCCACCGAGCTTGCGGGCCTCTTCGATCAGTCGCATCCAGGACGGATGGTGGCGAAGGATGTAGCCGATCACCAGCTTTCGCCCGGCCTTCTTCGCCGCCGCCACGACACGCTCCGCATCGGCAACGGTCGTCGCAAGCGGCTTCTCGACAAAGACGTCGCAACCGGCCTCGAAGGCAGCGACCGCATAGTCAGCATGCGTGTCGGAATAGGTGCAGACTGCGCAGAGATCCGGCTTCAACTCGGCAAGCGCTGCCTGGAAATCCGAGTAGATCTCGTAGCCCTGCAATTCCTCCGGCAGCTTTGGTTTGGACCGGTTGACCAGCCCGACAATTTCGAAGCCGGGATTGTTGTGATAGGCCAGCGCATGGCTGCGTCCCATATTGCCGAGGCCGGCGACGAGAACGCGGATTGGCTTGTCGGACGCACTCACTTGACCGCTCCCGAGGTGATACCGCGGATGAGCTGCCGCGAGAAGATGACGTAGAGAACGAGGATCGGCAGGATTGCCAGCGAAAGTGCCGCAAGCACTGCGTTCCAATTGGTCACGAACTGCCCGATGAAGATCTGCGAGCCGAGGGTGACGGTCTTCGTCGCCTCAGCCGGCGCCAGGATCAGCGGGAACCAGAGATCGTTCCAGATCGGGATCATCGTGAAGACGGCGACCGTGGCCATAGCCGGCCGCACCAGCGGCAGCACCAGCCGGAAGAAGATCGAATATTCCGAGAGCCCATCGATGCGGCCTGCATTCTTCAGGTCATCGGAGACGGTCCGCATGAATTCCGACAGGATGAAGATCGCAAGCGGAATGCCCTGCGCGGTATAGACGAGGATAAGCGCCGTCAGCGTGTTGACGAGGCCGGCTGCCACCATCCCCTGCAGGATGGCGACCGTGCCGAGGCGGATCGGGATCATGATACCGATCGCCATGTAGAGACCGGTTAGCGTGTTGCCCCTGAATTTGTATTCAGAGAGCGCGAAAGCCGCCATCGCGCCGAACAGCAGCACGAAGAAGATCGAAACGACCGTGACGATGAAGCTGTTCTGGAAATAGGTCGCGAAGTCACCCTGCCCCAGCACCGTTTGATAACCGACAAGGCTGAAGGTCGAAGGTGTCGGCACCTGCATCGGCGAGCGGAAGATCGCGTTGCGGTCCTTGAACGAGTTGATGATCGTCAGGAACACCGGGAAGATGGCAACCAGCGTATAGCCAATGAGCGCCAGGTGTACGAGACCGGTGCGGATGGGGGATGTGCGTGCTCTGTTGGACATGGCGCACTCCTCAGAACTGGTACCGGCGCATGCGCCGCTGGATGGCAAAAAGGTAGAACGACACGCCGGCGAGAATGATCAGGAACATGACTGTAGCGATTGTGGCGCCCATCGAGCGGTCGCCGAGCTGCAGCTGGAAACCGAAGAAGGTGCGATAGAGCAGAGTGCCCAAGATATCAGTCGACATATCGGGTCCGGCAAGCGCACCCTGCACGGTGTAGATCAGGTCGAAGGCATTGAAGTTGCCGACGAAAGTCAGGATCGAGATAATGCCGATGGCAGGCAGGATAAGGGGCAGCTTAATCTTCCAGAACTGTGCCCATCCGGTGATGCCGTCACACTCGGCGGCCTCGATCACCTCTTCCGGGATGCTGAGCAGCGCCGCGTAGATCAGCATCATCGGAATACCGATATATTGCCAGTTGGAGATCAGCGACACGGCAACCAGCGCCGGCCCCGACTGTCCGAGCCATGGAGCGAAGAACGACTTCATGCCGACGAGGCTCATCAGCCACGGAGCGACGCCCCAGATCGGCGACAGGATGAGCTTCCAGATGAAGCCGACAATCACGAAGGAGAGCAGCGTCGGCAGGAACATGGCCGTGCGGTAGAACGCCACGAAGCGAAGCCGCGGCGTCGACAGCAGCGCCGCCAACGCGATGCCGATCGGGTTCTGCACGCACATGTGAATGACGAAGAAGATGAAGTTGTTGACTAGCGCGTTCCAGAAGTCATGTGCCCAGCGGGCATCGCCGAACAACACCTTGTAGTTCGCAAAGCCGACGAAGGCAGGCACGCCATCAACGGTGTTGTAGAACGAAAGCCGCAGCGTTTCGATCAGCGGCAGGATCATGATCGCCGAATAGACGAGGAATGCCGGGAAAAGAAAGACGCCGATGTGCCAGCGCACGGGGCGCTTGATTGGAACGACATCGACAGCGGATAGGGCTTCGCTCATGGCTTTTGCCTGTTCTTCTTGGCTGCACCTGGCGCGGCGCATCTGACACGGCGGGCAGAACGCCCTTCCCTCTATTCGTCTCCCCGTCCCTTCGGGTTTCGAAGGAGGCGGGGAGAGGAAAAGCGGACACGAAATTGGCTTTGAGCCGGAGTGAGGGACGGCTGATGCCGTCCCTCACATCGCAATCACTTGCCCGGCTTGAACCAGCCATTCAGGCCGTCCTGCAGCTTCTTGGCGGCATCAGCCGGCGTAACAGTGCCGTTGATGACGTTTGCAGAAGCGACCCAGGTCTCGTTTTCGAGGTTCGGCGTACCGCGCGACAGGATCTGGTAGGTCGAGCGGATCGTCGACTTGAACGGGCCACGCCAGGAGACGAATTCCTGGGCCAGCGGATCGCTCATCTTCACCGGCGTCGAGTTCAGGCTGAAGAAGCCCGGCAGCGCGTTGGCGTAGATTTCGGCAAATTCCGGCGAAGCGACCCAGGTGAGGAACTTCTTGGCTTCCTCGGCATGGGTGCTCTTGGCGTTCAGGCTGACGCCAATATCCGGATGGTCGGAGATATAGCCTTGGTCACCGGCCTTCGGAACCGGCGGCGGGAACGCGCCCATCTTGAACTGGGCCTGACTGTTAAACAGCGAGATCTCCCAGGAACCGGCCGGATAGATCGCGGCGCGGCCGAGCGTGAAGAGGTTCTGGCTATCGGAATAGGTCTGGGCTTCGAAACCGTCGCCGAGATAAGGCTTCCACTTGGCGAGTTGCTCGAAAGGCTGGACCCATTCCGCATCGGTCAGCTTCTGCTTGCCGCCAACGAGTGCCAAGCGGCCATCTTCACCCTTCCAGTAGTTCGGGCCGATGTTCTGGTAGCCCATGGTCGCGGCTTCCCAGAGATCCTTCGTGCCCATGGCCATCGGGATATAGGTGCCGTCAGCCTTGATCTTGTCGAGGGCGGCGAAGAATTCTTCTTCAGTCTTAGGAACGGAGATGCCGAGCTTATCGAAGGCATCCTTGTTGTAGATGAAACCATGGATGACCGAGGCCATCGGCACGCAGAAGGTGGACTTGCCGTCATCTGTCGTCCAGGCAGCCTTGGCGACGGCCGAGAAGTTCTCGATGCCCGGCAGGCTCGTCAGATCGGCGATCTGTTTCTTGTTGAAGAGTTCGAGCGAGGCGTCGAACGGGCGGCAGGTGATGATGTCACCAGCGGAACCGGCATCCAGTTTGGCGTTCAGCGAGGCGTTGTATTCGGTCGGCGCGGTCGGCGAGAAAACGAGCTTGATGCCCGGGTTCTTGGCTTCGAATGCCGGGATGATCTTTTCCTGCCAGATCTGCAGGTCGTCGTTGCGCCAACTTTCAATCGTCAGCGTGACGTCGGCGGCATGAGCAAAGCCAACTGATGTCAGCAGGCTGGATGCCAGCAAGAAGCCTTTAAGTGCGGTGTTCTTCATTTCCCTCTCCTGTTTTATGCGCCGATGAAGCGCTGTTCCTGACCTGAAACAAGCGTTCGCGTGCGTGAGGTCACACGCAACGCCACTTTAAGGGCCGTCAACAACTGCCGGCCCGAAGCTCAACCGGCACGACAGGTCGCCCCGTCGGCCAGACAGCGTACCCGAACAAGAAACCGATCCGGCACAGCCATGAAAGGGAAAACTGATGGCGAGAACGGCTTGAAGGCGGCAGAGCCGCCACGGCCGAATCCGCATTTCATCGAGTGGCCCGGCTTATCTCTGTCCTGCCGGTTTATCGCTGCCCGATGCTCTGTTCCCTTTGAGTTGAATTAAGGCCAAAAAAATACCAATTGTCCAGCCAATTTTAACATCCAAGCAACAGAAATGCCGCATTAAAAATTTTATCATTTAAAATCAATAGCATAAAAAGATGAGCTTTTGCCACGCTTTGCACTTGGTAAATGGTATTTTTTTGGTATTGTAATGAAAACAAGGGAATGAGCGGATTTTTGGTGGTTCAATGACAGAACTTACGATCGGCATTGATGGCGGCGGTTCCAGCTGCCGTGCCGCAGTGACGGATGCGACAGGACGTGTCCTTGGTCGTGGCACGGCCGGCCCATCGAACATCCTGTCCGACCTCGACAATTCATTGCTCAACATCATTGCATCGGCCAAGAACGCGTTGAGCGACGCCGGCCTGCCCCCTGAAGCCGTTTCCAGCGTAGCAGCCGTCATCGGCGTCGCCGGCGCAAATGTCGGCGACTATGCCGAACGGATCGAGCGCTCCCTGCCCTTTGCCAGACGTCGTATCGTCACCGATGCGACCACCGCGCTCCAAGGCGCACTGGGCGATTCGGACGGCGTAATCGGCGCCTTCGGCACCGGCTCTGTCTACAATGCGCGCCGCAACGGAAAGCTTTACGGCATCGGCGGCTGGGGCTTCATTGTCGGCGATCAGGCAAGTGGCGCCCGTCTCGGCCGTGACCTGTTGGAACAGTCCTTGCTAGCGCATGACGGCGTGCGCCCCTCCTCGCCTGCGACCCAGACGGTCATGGCCGAGTATGGCGACGATCCCGAGCGTGTCGTGGAATTTGCCCATGTCTCCCGCCCCAATGACTTCGCTCGTTATGCGCCTGTCGTCTTTGAGGCTGCCGCTAAGGGCGACCCTGTTGCGACGGCGATCGTGCGGAACGCAGCGGCCTCGATCGGCGAGAGCCTTGATGCGCTGCTCTGGCCGGAGTGCGAGGCGATTTGCCTGTTGGGTGGATTGGCGAAAGCCTACCGTCCATGGCTTGCGGAACGTCACATTAGCCTGCTGCGAGAGCCCAGGGGAGATGTCCTGCAGGGCGCCATCGATCTCGCGGTGAAGTTTTTGCACGAGGAAGGAACAGGCGCGGCATGACCGACGATTTCGCAAGCCTCCTTTCCCCCGAGCGCCTTCAAGCCGGCGGTACTGGGCCGCTTTACGTCAAATTGCGCCGAACGCTGGAAGATGCCATTCGCACGGGCACGCTCAGCCATGGCGACGCTCTGCCGCCCGAGCGCGATATCGCCGAATTTGCAACGGTCAGCCGGGTGACAGTGCGCAAGGCAATCGATGAGCTTGTTGCCGACGGCCTGCTTGTCCGTCGCCATGGCTCCGGAACCTTTGTGACGAAGCCGGTGTCGAAGGTCGAGCAGCGCCTCTCGCAGCTCACCTCATTTACCGAGGATATGGCCCGTCGCGGCATGACCTCGCGCTCCGAATGGCTCCACAAGGGCATTCATACACCCTCGCCCGATGAAATGATGATTCTCGGCCTCGCAACCGATGTCAGAGTTTCACGCCTCAGCCGTCTGCGCATTGCCGACGATCAGCCGCTGGCAATTGAAAACGCCAGCGTCTCCGGCGAATTCCTTCCGGATCCCTTCGTCGTGACGACGTCGCTCTATGCGGAACTTGAGCGTCGCCAGGTCCGCCCGGTCCGCGCCGTGCAGCGGATTTCCGCGACAAACATGAAGGAGGCCGACGCCCATCTCCTCGGCGTCCCCGTCGGCGCCGCGGGGCTGTCGATCGAACGCATCTCCTATCTGGGCTCCGGCCGGGCGGTCGAGTTCACCCGCTCGCTCTATCGTGGCGACGCCTATGATTTTGTCGCCGAACTGACGATCGGTGCGCCGTGATGCCCGGTCGCATTGAAGGGACGGTCAAGGGCGTCTATTCAATATGCCCATGACGACTCGCATCACGATCCTCGACAGCATCTCCGATCCCGGAAATCCCGCAAAGCCGAACGACGACAGCTTCGGCTATAACGACGCCTGCGCCTTCGTCATCGACGGTGCAACGGGCCTCGGCGATCGCCAGTATATGGATGAGGCAGGCAGCGACGCCGCCTGGATCGCCCGGCATTTCGCCCGCGGCTTTCAGGATCAGATCACCCGTGAGTCCAGTGTCTCAGAGGTTGCGCACGACCTGTCTCTCGCAGCTCGCTCGGCGTTTCTGAGCCGCCACGAGACCGTGCCGCGTTACGCCTGGCCGTTGACCGCGTTCGCGATGCTGCATCAGACTGATGACGGTTTCCACTTCATAGGCCTCGGCGACTCCTGCCTTTTTCTACTGGAGGAAAATGGCTTCGCCACCATGCACATGGCAATTCCGGGCGCCTACCAGCATGAACAAAACCAGGCGCGAAAGCACATTGCGCGAACGGGCGGCATCACGAAGGAAGGTGGCGCGCTCGGCAATTCCGAGACCCTCGCCTTGTTGCGCCAGCACCGCGAGCGGCAGAATACGCCGGAGAGCGGGGTTTGGACCCTCGGCCTCGTACCGGAGGCCGCCGACCATCTGGTTTCCGAGCGGCTTGTTATCAGAGGCAGGGCGCACGCGATCATCTGCAGCGATGGCTTCTCGGACTTGGCGGTCCTCTACGCGGCCTATGATTCCGAAAGCCTCGTGCGCACCGCGCGCGAAAAGGGTCTGCGGTCGATGGTGGAGGAACTCAGGCGCTTCGAACGCGAGATCGATCCCGAAGGCCTGCGCTATCCGCGCTATAAGCAGAGCGACGACACCACGGCCCTACTCGTCCAATTGACGCCCAGCACCTGAGACGGTTTCCGATTCAGTTTCAGCGCCTTGCGACGACAAGCTGAATCAATCTGTCCAGTCCTTGAATCGAATCCTGAAGACCCAGCCGATCAGGCCGCGTCCTCGATGTCCTCGTCGCGCTTGCGCGGCACGTAGTTCAGAACCGGCCCAAGCCAACGCTCGACCTCGGCAACGTCCATGCCCTTACGGTTCGCGTAATCCTCGACCTGATCCCGCTCCACCTTGGCGACGCCGAAGTAGTAGGAGTCGGGGTGGCCGATGTAGATGCCGGAAACGGAAGAACCCGGCCACATCGCGTAGCTTTCGGTGAGCTGCACCCCTGCCGCCTTCTCGGCATCGAGCAGGCCGAACAACGTCTTCTTCTCGGTATGGTCGGGCTGTGCCGGATAGCCCGGCGCCGGGCGAATACCGGCATATTCCTCGGTGATGAGCTGCTCGTTGCTGAGATGCTCGTCCTTGGCGTAGCCCCAGTATTCGCGACGCACCTGTTCGTGCATACGCTCGGCGAAAGCTTCCGCGAAGCGGTCGGCCAGCGCCTTCACGAGGATCGACGAGTAGTCGTCGTTGGCGCGTTCGAAGCGTTCCGCGATCGCAACCTCCTCGATACCGGCCGTAACCACGAAGCCGCCGACATAGTCCTGAACGCCGCTCTCGACAGGCGCAACGAAGTCCGACAGCGCAACGTTCGGCCGACCGTCACGCTTCGACAGCTGCTGGCGCAGCGTGAAGAAGGTGGCAAGCTCTTCCTTGCGGCTATCGTCCTTGAACAGACGGATATCGTCGCCGACAGCGTTCGCCGGCCAGAAGCCGATGACGGCACGCGGGTGGAACCACTTCTCGTCGATGATCCTCGTCAGCATCGCCTGCGCATCGGCCCAAAGCGCACGCGCTGCCTCGCCCTGCTTCTCGTCCTCGAGAATAGCCGGGAACCGGCCTCGCAACTCCCAGGTCTGGAAGAACGGCGTCCAGTCGATGTACTTGGCGATGTCAGCCAGATCGTAGCCGTCGAAGACCTTGGTGCCGAGGAAGCTCGGCTTGGTCGGCTTGTAGGCCGCCCAATCGACCTGCTGCGCGTTCTCGCGGGCGCGGGCGAGCGGCAGACGCACCTTCTCGGCCTCGCTGCGCGCATGCGCCGCCGCCACCTTCGCGTATTCGGCGCGGATGTCAGCCACATAGTCGTCGCGACCCTCAGGTGACAGCAGCGAAGAAACGACGCCGACCGCACGGCTGGCATCCGTCACATAGACAGTCTGCCCCTTGTTATAGCCCGGATGGATCTTGACGGCCGTGTGGACACGGCTGGTCGTGGCACCTCCGATCAGCAGCGGCAGATCCAGTCCCTGGCGCTCCATTTCAGCAGCCACGTGCACCATCTCGTCGAGCGACGGCGTGATCAGGCCGGAAAGACCGATGACGTCGACCTTCTCGGCAACGGCGGTCTCGAGGATCTTCGTTGCCGGCACCATGACCCCGAGATCGATGATCTCGTAATTGTTGCAGGCGAGCACGACGCCGACGATGTTCTTGCCGATGTCGTGGACGTCGCCCTTCACGGTCGCCATCAGGATCTTGCCGGCAGCCTTCCGATCATCGCCACCGTTCTGGCGCTTCTCTTCCTCCATGTAAGGAAGGAGTACGGCAACCGCCTGCTTCATCACGCGGGCGGACTTGACGACCTGCGGCAGGAACATCTTGCCGGAACCGAAGAGATCGCCGACCACGTTCATGCCGGCCATCAGCGGGCCTTCGATGACGTGCAGCGGCCGTTCTGCCTGCTGGCGGGCTTCCTCGGTGTCGGCCTCGATATATTCGGTGATGCCGTTGACGAGCGCGTGCTCCAGCCGCTTAGCGACTGGCCATTCACGCCAGGCAAGATCCTGCACCTTCGCTTCGCGGGTGCCGGCGCCACGGAAGCGTTCGGCCACCTCAAGCAGCCGCTCTGTCGCATCGGCGCGGCGGTTCAGCACCACGTCTTCGCAGGCTTCGCGCAGCTCCGGATCGATCTGGTCGTAGACGGCGAGCTGGCCGGCGTTGACGATGCCCATGTCCATGCCCGCCTGGATGGCGTGGTAGAGGAACACGGCATGCATCGCCTCGCGCACCGGCTCGTTGCCGCGGAACGAGAAGGACAGGTTCGAGACGCCGCCCGAGATATGCACGAGCGGCATAGTCTTGCGGATCGTCCGCGTCGCCTCGATGAAGTCGACGCCGTAATTGTTGTGCTCTTCGATGCCGGTCGCGACCGCGAAGACGTTCGGATCGAAGATGATGTCTTCAGGCGGGAAGCCTGCCTTTTCGGTCAGGAGCTTGTAGGCACGGGCGCAGATCTCGACCTTGCGCTCGTAGCTGTCCGCCTGCCCCGTCTCGTCGAAGGCCATGACGACAACAGCAGCACCATAAGCATGCAGCAGCTTCGCCTGCGCCAGGAAGTTCTCTTCGCCTTCCTTGAGCGAGATCGAGTTGACGATCGGCTTGCCCTGGACGCGTTTCAGGCCGGACTCGATAATCGAGAACTTCGAACTATCGATCATGACAGGCACGCGCGCGATATCGGGCTCGGCAGCGATCAGGTTCAGGAACTCGACCATCGCCTTTTCGGAATCGATCAGGCCCTCGTCCATGTTGATGTCGATGATCTGCGCGCCGTTTTCCACCTGGTCGCGCGCGACATCGAGCGCTGCCGTGTAGTCGGCATTGGTGATCAGCTTTCGGAACTTCGCGGAGCCCGTGACGTTGGTGCGCTCGCCGACGTTGACGAAGGGAATGTCCCTGGTCAGCTCGAAAGGCTCGAGGCCCGACAGCGACATAAAGGGGCGATGCTCGGGGATCGGACGCGGCTTGTGCTTGGCCACGACCTCAGCAATCGCCTTGATGTGCTCCGGCGTCGAGCCGCAGCAGCCGCCGACGATGTTGACGAGGCCCTCGCGGGCAAACTCGTCGATCTGCGCCGCCATCAGTTCCGGCGTCTCATCATACTGGCCGAATTCGTTGGGCAGGCCGGCATTCGGATAGGCGCAGATGAAGGTGTCAGCAACGCCCGATAGCTCCTGCAGGTGCGGACGCATGGCGTTGGCGCCAAGCGCGCAGTTCAGACCGATCGTGAACGGATTGGCATGACGCACCGAGTTCCAGAAGGCCGACGGCGTTTGGCCGGACAGCGTGCGGCCGGAAAGATCGGTGATCGTGCCCGAGATCATGACAGGCAGGCGGACGCCCTTGGCCTCGAAGCGCTCTTCGCAGGCAAAAATCGCTGCCTTGGCGTTCAGCGTGTCGAAGATCGTCTCGATCAGGATGATATCGGCGCCGCCATCGATCAGGCCGTCGATCTGCTCCGCATAGGCTGTACGCAGGTCATCGAAGGTGACGGCGCGGAAGCCGGGATTGTTGACGTCGGGAGAGATCGACGCCGTACGGTTCGTCGGGCCGATCGCGCCCGCGACGAAGCGACGACGGCCATCCTCGCGCTCGGCGCGGATTGCGGCACGACGCACGATCTCGGCGCCTTCCTTGTTGAGCGCGTAGACTTCGCCTTCCATCGCGTAGTCGGCCTGCGCGATGCGTGTCGACGAGAACGTATTGGTCTCGAGAATGTCGGCGCCGGCCTTGGCGTATTTGTAATGGATCTCTTCGATCGCATCCGGCTGCGTCAGGATCAGAAGGTCGTTGTTGCCTTTCTGGTGGCAGGCACAACCGATGAAGCGGTCACCACGGAAATGGCCTTCATCGAAGCCCAGCCCCTGGATCTGCGTGCCCATGGCGCCATCAAGAACGAGGATGCGTTCGCTGGCGGCTTTCTTAAGCGCAGCAAACACTTCACTACCGTCGCGCTTTGCCCCTTCGGAACCAAACAGAGTATCAAACACGGGCGGACTCCTTGACGTCGTTGCAGACCAGTTGACCAAATCACATAAAGATATCTTTATGTCAATATATGCCTATCATGTGGCGCCTTTGCGGCGCTTGACAGATGACAGACTCGGGCGGCCCCTATATAGGCGGTTGCGAAGGCTTTTGTGCACGAAATCGGAGGAGTATCATGGTAGCTGCAAGCGGCGACGCCGCGCTCGGAAACTGGACCACCCGCACCTACCACCGCAACTGGCTTCTTGCACAGGCAAACGGGCTCTTCGATTTCTTCCAGCACAATTCCATCAACCCAAAGGGCGGTTTCTTCGATCTCGACGACACCGGCAAGCCGCTCAATGCCGCAGGCCAGGTCCGCCCGATCCATATCGCGTCGCGTGCCGTTCACTGCTTCGCGATCGGCACCCTTCTCGGCCGCCCCGGCGCCGCCGACGTCGTGGATCACGGCATGCAGTACATCTGGAAGCATCACCGCGACACCAAGAACGGTGGCTACTTCTGGTCTCTTGACGACAACGGCCCCGTCGATTCAAACAAGCAGGGCTACGGCCACGCCTTTGTGCTGCTCGCAGCCTCCTCCGCAAAAACAGTCGGCCATCCGCTTGCCGACGGCATGCTTGCCGACATCACCGACGTCCTGAACACGAAGTTCTGGGAAGCCGCGCACGGCGCCATCGCCGAAGAGTTCACCGCCGACTGGCAGCCCCTCGACAGCGGCAACTATCGCGGCCAGAACTCCAACATGCACCTGACCGAAGCGCTGATGGCTGCCTTCGAGGCAACCGGCAACCGCGACTATCTCGCCAAGGCCGAAAGCATTGCCGACCTCGTCATTCGTCGTGCCGCCGGCTCCGTCGGCTGGCGCGTGGCCGAACACTTCAGCACCGATTGGGTCCTCGACAAGGATTACTATCATCCGAACGAAATGTTCCGCCCGGCAGGTACCACCCCCGGTCATTGGCTGGAATGGGCGCGTCTCCTTCTTCAGCTCTGGGTGCTTGGCAACAAGAAGCATGACTGGATGCCGGATGCAGCCAAGAGCCTGTTCTCGCAGTCGATCGCCCTCGGTTGGGACGATAATAAGGGCGGCTTCTTCTATACGCTCGACTGGCAAGACAGGCCCGCCAAACGTAACAAACTGTGGTGGCCTGCTTGCGAGGGCGCCGGTGCCGCGCACTTCCTCAACGAACACCTGCCGAGTGACTACCATGAGGAACACTACCGCAAGATCTGGAACGTCATCGAACGCTCCTTCATCGATCACAAGAATGGCGGCTGGCATGAGGAACTGACGGAAGACCTGGTGCCTGCCCATACGATCTTCCCTGGCAGGGGCGACATCTACCACGCCCTGCAGGCGTGCCTGATCCCCCTCTTCCCGGCGAACGGAAGCCTGACCAAGGTCATTTCCGAAGCGGGCGGCAAGATCTGATTTAAAGCGCGCCACCTCAATGGCGCGCGGCCATCATTTCCAGTGGTATCGCGTCGGCGCCGTGACTAGAACGGCGGATGCGACGCACCGGCATAAACGACGACTGGTCGTTGGAATGGCTGTGCGATAGAAAACAAATCGGTGCGAGGTTTTTGTCTATGACGCGGATTCCAACGACCAATTGGGCAGCAAGTTTTCACTATCGCTTTCGCGACTGCCTATACCCGTCTTCCGTGGACGCGGTTTGCGAAATCGTGGCGCGTTCGCCAAAGATAAAAGCGGTGGGCTCGGGCCATTCGTTCAACGCAATCGCCGATGGCGAAGTGGCCCTGTCGCTTGCCGAGCTACCGATCAACCCTGTGATCGAAGGCGATGGAACACAGGTTTCCGTTGGCGGTCATTGCACCTATGGAGAGCTTGCACTTTTCCTCCATCGGAATCATCTCGCCGTTCATAATCTAGCCTCGTTGCCACATATTTCGATTGCCGGAGCAATTGCCACGGCAACGCATGGATCAGGCAACCGAAATGGCAACCTGGCGACAGCGGTTTCCGGGCTTGAAATTGTTTCAGGCGACGGTCGCCTCATAAAGGTAGTACGCGGTGATGCCGATTTCCCGGGAATGGCAGTACATCTGGGCGTGCTTGGCATCGTCACGCGCGTAACGCTTGATGTCCAGCCGGAATTTCAGGTCGCGCAGTATGTTTACGAAGGATTGGCCTGGGACAAGCTGTTGGCCAACCTCGATGAGATCATGGCCGCGGGCTACAGTGTCAGTGTGTTCACGCAATGGGGTCAACAAGCCGGATCGATTTGGGTCAAGAGAACCGCATCGGCCGATGAGTGGCCCACCGCCATCCACGGCGCAGCGCGCGCGATGGTCAACAGGCATCCCATCAGCGGATTGGATGCGCAAAATTCCACGGAACAGTTGGGGCAGCCTGGCCGATGGTCCGACAGGCTCCCGCACTTCAAGATGGGGTTCACGCCCAGCAACGGCGAGGAGATCCAGTCCGAGTTCCACATTCCGCGAGAATACGGAGCAGCCGCTGTCGACACGTTGCTGGCAATCCGTGAGAGGTTTGCGCATTTGGTGCAAGTAGCGGAATTCCGGACAGTCGCCGCCGATGAACTGTGGCTCAGCCCTCAATATCACCGAGACACGCTCTCGATCCATTTTACCTGGGTTCGGAATCAGGAAGCAGTCAACGCGGCCGTGGAGCACATTGAGCAAGCGCTCTTGCCCTTCGCGGCCTTGCCGCATTGGGGCAAGGTCTTCACCGGGCGCCACATCGGCGCCAAATATGAAAAGCTTCCCGAGTTTGCGCGCCTTCGAGACAGGATGGATCCGGAACGGACGTTCTCTAACCCATGGTTGGAAAACGCCATATTCGGTTCAAGTGCAAACTAGGCGACTTCCGCAAACGAGGTTGCCTACCTCGACAATCAGGCCAGACGCAGCGCGTCGAGATCCTTCGCCAGCATCAGTGCCAGTGCCTCAACCGCAAGGTTGTGGTCGTCGCGTTGCGGCAGCCCCGAGACTGTGACCGCGCCGATGCAGCCAGTGCCCTTCACATTGATCGGGAAGCTGCCGCCGTGAGGTGCATAATCGGCATCAGCGAGGCCGTTGTCGGCGACAGTCTTGCCCTTCTGCTTGAGATCGAGACCGATCGCGTAGCTGCTCTTGAAATAACGCAGCACCAGATTGCGCTTGCGCCGCACCCACTGGACGTTGTCGGGCGTGACGCCCGGGAGCGCAGCATAGAAGACCGGCATCGAATGCAGCGTAATATCGATCGCAATTCCGAGGCCACGTTCGGTTCCAAGCTCCTGCAGGAGCTTGCCGAGTTGCCATGCGGTCGTGAGATCGAAGGTATCGAAACTCAATACCTTTTCCTGTTCCGCGATCCGCTTGAGGTCTTCTTCGGGCATGGTCACGTGGGCTTCCTCTCCTGCAAGGCTTTTTTCTGAACAAATGCAAGCGGAGGGGAAAAGTAAAGCGGAATCGTGGCGATGCCACGGACCTTTACAACTTGGGTGTCAGCATTTCGAAGCGGTCGCGGATCGTCGAACAGGTATCACCGCCGAGACGCGCAATGGCGTCAATCTCTGCAGGATCGACGCGTAGCCTTTCCGGGTCTACGACGCCGTCGCGATAGTGCGCATAGACGATTTCGCCCATGATGATCTGCCGGGACTTGCCGAGCTCCAGCGTGAGGTGACGCCTGCACTCGAAGGCTGCCGGCGCTTCCGCGATCCACGGCGAGGCGACTTTCTGGCCGGGGACTGCTGTCAGACCGGCCTCCCTCAGTTCATCGACGCCGCGAGGATATTTCGAGCCGCAGACATGCATCGCCTCCGCGATGGCAAAGGACACGATGTTGACCGTGAAGACCTCGGTCATACGGATGTTGTGACCAGTGTCCTTAAAGGACATATCGGGATTATTCTCGACACCAAGCGCTAGGATCGGCGGATCGGCCGAGAGGCAGTTGAAGAAACTGAAGGGTGCGGCGTTGGTCCGGCCGTGTTCGTCCACTGTCGTCACCAACGCGATCGGCCGCGGAATGATCGTGCCGATCATTAGCTTATAGCGTTCGCGCTCGGAGAGCGTCTCAAAATCGAAGGACACAGTCATGGATCAGCCTGTCGCCCGGATCGGCGCAAAGGCGCTCATCGCGCCTGTAAACGGCTTGGCCAGCGGCGATGCGTAGGAACCGCGTTTGCTGGTCGATAATCCGAGCGAGACCAACGTCTCCGCCTGCTTAACCGCTGCAGCCACCCCGTCGACCACTGGCACGCCGTAGATATCCTGTAGATCGCGAGCGAGATCGGTCATGCCGGCGCAGCCAAGCACGATTGCCTCCGCGCCATCCTCTGACAGCGCCCGTTCGATCTCGGCGCGCAGCTTGCCAATAGCGCCCGAGGCGGGATCTTCGAGCTGAAGGACCGGTATGTCAGAGGCGCGCACCTTGACGCGTCCGCCCATGCCATAGCGTCGGACAAGATTGTCGATCAGCACGCGTGAGCGCTCCAGCGTCGTCACGACGGTAAACCTCTGCGCCAGAAAGCCGGCAGTGGCGACCGCAGATTCGCAAAGTCCAAGCACCGGTACGTCGGCAAGGCTGCGTGCTGCATCGAGCCCCGTATCGTCGAAGCAGGCGATGATGGCTGCATCATATGCGCCAGCCCGCTCCCTGAGTTCACTCAGCAGCCCGGGGACTGCGAGTGCCCCGTCATAGTGTCCCTCGATCGACGCTGGCCCCATGCGCGAGGTCGCGGCGACGATGTCGGTGCCGGAGGCCGCGACAGCGCGAGCCGCAACGGCTGCCTTCTCGGTCATGGACACTGTCGTATTGGGATTGACCAGAAGAATGCGCATTGGATCAGCTTATCTTTGCCTGACGCCGGCGCAGCATGAGCATGATGCCGAGCGCAACGAGAATGATGGTGAAGGAAAACAGCGTCGTCACCGTGCCAAGCGCATAGAGCACCGGCGTCGTGACATTCGTGGTCATGCCGTAGATTTCGAGCGGCAGCGTATTGTAGCTGCCCGACGTCATGAGCGTGCGAGCGAACTCGTCGTAAGAGAGCGTGAAGCCGAACAGCCCGACGCCGATCAGGCTCGGTGCGATCATAGGCAGCACGACATGCCGGAAGGTCTGCCATGAAGTCGCCCCGAGATCGCGCGCCGCCTCTTCGTAGGCCGGCGAGAAGCGATTGAAGACGGCAAACATGATCAGCACGCCAAATGGCAGCGTCCATGTCAGATGCGCGCCGAAGGCAGAGGAGTACCAGGCGGGCTTCAGGCCGCTTTGCTGGAAAACCACGCCGATCCCGAGCGAAATGATGATCGATGGCACCACGAGACTTGCGACCGTCGCATAGAAAAGCACGGTCGATCCGCGGAACCGGCGGCGAAACGCGAGACCCGCAAGCAGCGAGACGACGACGGTGACGACCATCACCATCAGGCCGAGCGAGAACGAACGGCGGAAGGAGGCACCGAAATCGCCCACCGCCTGCTTCTCGAACAGATTGAAAAACCAATGCAGCGAGACGCCGTTCAGCGGGAATGTCAGGCCGCCATCCGGGCCCTGGAAGGACAGGATCAGGATTGCCGAGAGCGGCCCGTACAGGAACAGCACGAAGACGAGGAAGAAGGCTGCGAGCACATAGAATTCGAAGGTACGCTTCTCGTGGTTCATCTCACAGCTCCTTGCGGATATCGACGACGCGCAGGATCGCGGCAACCATCATCAAGACGACCGCAAGCAGGACGACCGCATTGGCAGCCGCTGCCGGATACTGCAAGAGCGACATCTGGTTCTTCATCATCAACGCGACCGAGGCGCTCTGGCCACCGGACATGACCTGAACCGTCGAGAAGTCTGCCATGACGAGAGTGACGACGAAGATCGTCCCGATCGCCATGCCGGGCTTTGCCAGCGGCAGTACGACATTCCAGAGGATCTGCCAGCCGCTGGCGCCGGCGTCGCGCGCCGCCTCGAACAGCGAGCGATCGATACGCATCAGCGTGTTGAAGATCGGCGTGACCATGAACAGCGTGTAGAGATGCACCATCGCAAGAACGACGGCAAAATCGGAGTAGAGAAGCCATTCGATCGGCTGCGGCACGATGCCTATCTGCACCAGCGCGGAATTGACCAGACCGTTGCGACCGAGCACCGGGATCCAGGAGATCATGCGGATGATGTTGGAGGTCATGAACGGCACGGTGCAGACCAGAAACAGGATCATCTGCGTGGTCGTCCGGCGGATGTGAAAGGCGAGGAAGTAGGCGACCCAGAAACCGATGACGAGCGTCAGCCCCCAGACGATCACCGTGAATTTCAGTGTGTTGAGATAGGTTTTCCAAGTGACCCATGAACCGAGCGTGTCGGTGTAGTTCATGGTCAGAAAGGCCGGGTAGAGTCCGGCGAAGTCATAATCCCAGAAACTGACGACAGCGATCATGGCGATCGGCAGGATGAAGAAGAAGCCGAGAATGAGGATCAGCGGCGTTGCCTGCAGATAGGAGGCTGCCCAAGCCGGCCATCCAATTCGTCGACGGCTTATCTGTTCCGATTGTTGGTCGGTCTGCGAAGACGCGATCGTCGCCATGTTCCGGTCTCTCCGTTGTCGATGCCCTCCCCCCAAAGGAACTGGGGAGAGGGCCTGGCAGAAGCAGTTTGCCTTAGAGCCGGATGATTTTAGGTCCAGCCGACCTAAAATCTGAATCCGCCTCTAAATCATAAAGTTAGAGCGGGATTTCAGCCGAAAACCACCTACACTTTTCGGCATCCCCGCTCTAGGCCGCGATGAACTCGTTCCAGCGGCGAACCATGTAGCGATCCTCGTCCATGACGGAGTTCCAGCAAGCCACATGGCCCATGCGCTCTTCGAACGAGCCGCCGTCGCGAACCGCACCCGCCTTCTCCATGACCTTGCCTTCCGGCGAGAGGATATCGCCCTGCGCCGGCTTGCCTTCGATCCAGTAGCCCCATTCGTCTGATGTCATGAAGTTCTTGGCCGTATCCATGCAGGCGGAGTAGTAGCCTTGGCGGTTGAGATAGCCGCCGACCCAGCCGGACGTGTACCAGTTGATGTACTCGTAAGCCGCGTCGAGCTGTGCGCCCTTGAGGTGCGAGGCAAGGCCGAGACCGCCGCCCCACGAGCGATAGCCTTCCTTGAGCGGCTGATACTTGCAGGCGATGCCCTTGGAGCGGACGGCGGCGACGGCCGGCGACCACATGGACTGGATGACGACTTCGCCTGATGCCATCAGGTTGACCGACTCGTCGAAGCTCTTCCAGAAGGCGCGGAACTGGCCGTCCTGCTTCGCCTTGATCAGGAACTCGATCGTCTTGTCGATCTCTGCCTTGGTCATGTTGCCCTTGTCGGCGTACTTGATGTTGCCAAGCGCTTCCATGATCATCGCGGCGTCCATGATGCCGATCGACGGGATGTTGAGGATCGAGGTCTTGCCCTTGAACTTCGGATCCATGATATCGGCCCAGGTGGTGATATCGCGGCCGACGAGATCGGGGCGTATGCCGAGTGTATCGGCATTGTAGATCGTCGGCATCATGGTGAAGAGTTCGGTCTCGCCCTTGGCGAAGGTCTTGGCATCCGCGCTCTCGACATAGCCGACCGTGTGCGGCGCCGTGCCCTGGGCGATGACGCTGTCCGGCTTCAGCTTGCCGTTCTTGAACAGCGGTACGACCTTGTCGTAGTACTTCAGCTTCTTGACATCCATCGGCTGGATGACACCGGTCGGATAGACTTTCTTCAGGATCCAGTATTCGATATCGGCGATGTCGTAGCTATCAGGCTGCGTCACGGCGCGTTGGGCCGCGGCGTCGGAATCGGTCGCCGTCATCTCGAGCGTGATGCCGAGGTCCTTCTTGCACTGCTCGGCAATGGCGTTGATGTTCGAAACACCCGTGCCGAACTGGCGAAGCGTGATGTTCGACTGCGCCCAGATGGTCGGGAAGCCGGTGATCAGGCCGGAGCCGGCGGCCGCACCGAGGGCAGCAGCCCCGGTCTTGAGCAGGCTGCGGCGAGAGATCCCCGCTGCCGTCTTGGTCGTCTTCTTTTCAGTTGTCATGTCAGTTCCCCTTCTTTTTGCTGGTGAGGTTCATGCATGGCCAAGGAGGACCGCGTCCTCCAGAGCCCAACTCAGAGACACCGCATCGCCGACCGATACGGGTTTGGCGAAGTAGTCGCCGTCACTCGCGATGACCGTGAAGTCGTCACTGCCCGCGCCGGCCACGGTGATCTTCACCGAGGCGCCGCGATATTCGATGTTGGAGACGACGCCGTTGAAACCGAGCGTCTTATCGCTTGCCGCATCGAGCCGGACCCGGTCGGTGCGAACGCCGATGTCGACAGCTTCGCCGGCCATCTTGGTGTTACCCCGCACCGAGAAGGTCTGCCCCTCCGGCACCTCGAGCGTCGTGACGCCGTCTTCCGAGGAAACAACGCGACCGGACAGGACGTTATGATCACCCATGAAGCGGGCGACGAACGCTGTAGCAGGTTCCTCGAACACCTTGCGCGGCGTCGCTGCCTGCTCGATCTTGCCGTCGTTCATGATGACGATGATATCGGCGAGCGCCATCGCCTCTTCCTGGCTGTGCGTGACGTGGACGAAAGTAATGCCGAGCGTCTTTTGCAGCTTCTTGAGCTCAGCACGCATGCGTATCTTCAGGAAGGGATCAAGCGCCGACAACGGCTCGTCGAGCAGCAGCGCTTCAGGATCGGTGATCAGCGCGCGCGCCAGCGCCACGCGCTGCTGCTGGCCGCCGGAAAGCTGCGCCGGTCGCCGCGTCGCATAGGCGTCCATCTGCATCAGCTTCAGCATCTCCAACGCCTTGGCGCGACGCTCTTCCTTCTCGACACCCTTCATCTTCAGGCTGAAGGCGACATTGTCGACGAGGTCAAGATGCGGAAACAGCGCGTAAGACTGGAACATCATCGCCGTGCCGCGCCTGGCCGGCGGAAAGTCGGTGACAACAGTGTTGCCGAGCCGAATGTCACCTGAGGAAATGCTCTCGTGCCCGGCAATCATGCGCAGCGTCGACGTCTTGCCGCAGCCGGAAGGCCCGAGAAAGCAGCAGTAGGAACCGGCCGGTATCTTCAGGCTGATGGCGTGGACCGCCGTGGTGGCGCCATACATCTTCGAAACGGATACGATATCGATCTCTGCGGCTTTAGACATTGGTCTTCCTCTGTTTGAGAAAGACAATGCATCTGCCATGCCAGTTTCTATTGCCGCGCATCAAGCGGCGCCAAATCAAAGGCTTGCCGCCAAGATTGCGCCAGATATGAAAAATGAGGCGACATACGAATATGCACACAAAATAGGCTATCGTCTGCAATTCGTGCAGAATATCGTATACAATTTAGCCCAAACTTTGCGCACAAATTCCGTTTAACTTTTGCGCGAAACGCAGATATCATTTCCCGGTCAAAAGGTATCCGAGTTCATGAAATCCACCGCAACGGCCCTGCAAATCGCAGAGGATTCAGCCGAGACAGGCGCACAACAGATCCGCGACGCGATCCGCGACGCGATCGTGGAGCGGCGCCTTTCGCCGGGAACGAAATTATCGGAGAGCGATGTCGGCAATCTGTTCAATGTCAGCCGTACGCTCGCTCGCGCCGCCTTGCAGGCTCTCTCCTACGAGGGGCTGGTCAGCGTCGAAAAGAATCGCGGCGCGTTCGTCGCCTACCCCTCGCCCGAGGAAGCGCGCCAGATCTTTGCCGCGCGCCGTCTCGTCGAGCCCGGAATCTTGCGCGAGGCGGCAGCCAAGATTACGCCTTCGCAGATCCAGCACCTGAAGCAATTGCTGCTCGAAGAAGGCCGGTTGATGGGCGAGCGCGGCCAGACGGCGCGGCGCGCCGAGATCAAGGCATCAGGCGACTTTCACCTGACGCTTGCCGGCATATCCGGAAACGCCATCATGCAGCGCTTCATGGATGAACTGGTTGCCCGCTCGTCGCTGGTGATTGCTCTTTACGGCCAATCGACCATATCGAGTTGCGGTCATTCCGAGCATGGCGACATCGTCGCCGCAATCGAGCGTAACGATCTTGACGAGGCGTGCAGGCTGATGCTGCACCACATTGCCCACATCGAGGCCGATCTCGACCTGCGCGAACACAAGAGCGTCGGCCTCAAGGAAGCCTTCGAACTATAGCAAATTTTCACCTGGGAGCGGGATTGCGGCCATAGGACCGCAATCCAGGAAGTCAATTGCCGGAGCGACGCTCGGCTGTCTGTTCTGCAACGGCGACAATATCAGCCGTGCCATTTGCAAGCAGGCGCTTGCGCACGAGGACGCCCATGACACGGGCGGCAGTCGAGAAACTCATTTGGTCGAGCGGTCCTTCGCCTTCCCAGGGTTTGGTAAGCCGTTCGGTCACGGCTCCGACGATGTTCATCGGAACGATATCGTCGCATAGACGCATCGCTTCGAAGACCTGACTGATGGGTACAACGCGTCCTTCGAAGGTGACGATCGGTTCTGTGAGTTCCGTATCCCACTCTTCAAAGGCATAGAGGGCTTCTCGGAAGAGTTCCTGAAGGGTGAACGGGGCGTGTCCATTGTGAAGCGGCGGCAAGGCATTCGTCATGTCTGTCTCCTCTTTAGGGCTAGTGCCATTCCTCCTCTTCGGCCGGCAGCGACGTGGGAAACAGAACTCAGGGTTCCCTGCGGGCCGAAAACACGATCGATGTTATAGTGTAATATATGCGTGATAAAGCCTTTTATTGCCCGAAGGTTCCCCGGCGTTCGACAAAAACAAACAGGCCATTGATATTGCAGCGAATATCAATGGCCATTGGTCACGGATCAAACCCGTTGACGATCACTGAGCGATCGAAAATGTCACGTTGACCGTAACATTGTAGCTGGTTTCACCGCCCTGAACCGGCACGGCTGAGTCTGCCGCCTCCTTCATCATGGCAGCCCGTAAGACCGGTACCGGCTGCGCACGCGGCGACGTCTCGCTGATCTCGATCACGCGCCCGAGTTTGACATCGGCAGCCCCGGCCAGAGTCCTTGCCCTCTCGATGGCGTTGGCGACGGCTTTCTTTCGCGCCTCTTCCATCACCTTCTCCGGCTTGTCATTCGTGAACTGAATGTCTCCACCCTGGTTGACGCCGAGCGTGACAGCTTCGTCGAGGATGGCGCCGAGCCTGGACAAGTCGCGGACGCGCACGCTCAGCGAATTGCTGACCTGGTAAGCGATCAATTCCGGCGGCTTAGGCTGGCCATCGTTGGACTGCGGGTAGTTAAATTGCGGCTGCACCGCAAAACCTGAGGTCTGCAGATCCCGCTCCGCGATGCCTGCCTTTTTCAGCGCAGCAAGGACATCGCTCATTGCCTTGTTATTTTCATCGAGCGCCTCGCGCGCGGTCGTTGCCTGCTTCACGACGGAAAGGTTGAGCACCGCCATGTCGGGCGCGACACTCGCCTGCCCTTCGCCGCTGACGGAAATCACAGCCTCACGCGGCTGCGAATCGGCGGCCAGCGCCGGCAGCGCCATAGCAGCGGCAGTCGGAAAACCGAGCAGAAGGCTGAAGACGATTGTTCTGGTGTTCGGCAGCACGATGTTTCACTCCCTGATTGTGAAGTCTTAAGTGTCGTCTTGCCGATTGATTGTGAAGCTATTGCGGCAGTCCCTTGTGAGCGCTGGAGAATTGCGTTAGAGCGGAACCCGTTCCGGGGAACCATTGCGCCGGACACGGCAGCCAAACCGCTGCAGGGCCTGTAGCTCAATGGTTAGAGCCGGCGGCTCATAACCGCTTGGTTGGGGGTTCGAGTCCCTCCGGGCCCACCATAGACCATAAGTCTATGATTTTGAACGGAAATTTTTAGAAGAAAATTTCGTCGTACATGGCGAAATACACTGCTTTGTACACATGCGAGCCAGAACGAGAGGCTTGAGATGTATTTATGGAAACGCGAAAACGGATTCACGTTCCAGCAAAGAATTCCCGCTAGCGTCGAATCAAAATTCGGAAAATCGCTGATCCGCGTGAATCTCGGGCCTCTTTCCGCTGCTGATGCAAGGAAAAGGGCAATAATTCTGTCGGGTGCGGCCATTCAGTTGATGGACGATCCCGATATCACACGAGAAACCCTTGTTCACAGCCTTCGAGTGATTGCACCGGTAAAGATATGGCCGCGACCCGCATCACAACAGAGCTGCCAAAGCGAAGTTCATGACCAAGTCGCAAATACGTTGGAGGTCAGGTGACAGAGGCCGGTCGCCTATGTCGCCGATCGTACGATCGACAGTCACGTTCGCAATATCCGCGCCAAGTTTGCAGCAGTTGGCTGCCACGGCATCATCGCGACGGTTCATGGGATCGGCTTCAAGCTTGCTACAATCATCGAAGCGAACAACTGATGTCCAGCCTTGTTATCAAGCAGTCACGATTACAGTTAAGGACAATGGCGTAGGTATTCCAATCGGGAACCGGGATCTTATCTTTACGCCGTTTTTCTCCACTCGCCGTGAGCAAGGTGGTACTGGCATCGGCCTCGATATCGTCCGCTCCATGCTGGCGGCCCACGGAGGCACTATCCAGCTGGCCGATCCTCAAGGCGAAGGTGCAGTATTCGACATCGCCGTCCCAAGCGGATCGCGAGGCGTTGTAGCCGACCGTCAGCGAAACGGAACCGAGGCCCGACTTCTGAAGACCGGCCCAGTCGGCGAGGCCCCGCATGTTTTTCAGGGCGTCGGTATTGACGCCGGTTAGCGCGTTGTAGGTCTGGTAGCCGGCAAGTGCTGCCGGCGCCAGCGCGTAATTGCCGTTGGCGCCGCCGAGATCACTGGCGGCGGAAGCTATTCCCTGTCCGGCGCTAGCCAACCCGGAGGACACGTTGAGGCAGACGCCGGCGAAGAGCAGATTGACGTCACGGTCAGCGAGAACAGCCGGTCGCAGCAATGATAGATCATCGGAAGCGACCGCATGTTCAATGCGGCTTTCCTTTAAAGCGTGTTGTCTGTGCCTCGGTTCGGTCGATCGTCAGCTTTGGGTAATCGGGCGTCATGGTCGGTCAGGACCGTCACCCGTCGTCACGGCTTGGTTGGGCAGCCCTTTGCCAGACGAGATACCTGGTCTCGCGCCCCCGTGAGTTCAAAGCCGGTGCTATATTTCACATCGGCCTCGACGGCGTACATGGTCGCGAAATCAGCGCCAGATGTGAGGGCGGCAAGCAACTTCGGATGCTTTGAGAGAACAGTCGTTCGCCGATCGGGACTGTTCCCGTCGAGGCGGATTGTCTCTTTGTACCTGCCAATCTCGAAGCGCGCCGATCGCAGGCCCATGTCGCCAACCGTGGCATCGCCAATCTCGAAAACGAGACCGCTCTTGGCGTCGCAACGCACCATGTAACAAGCCTCATTGTCGGTCGCATCAACGGCAGAGCATGTTCCGACCGCTCCAGCATGCGAACCGGTAAGCTTGACCCATGGAGCGGGCGGCTCGACTTCCTGTGCGAGCGCAGACAATGCCGCAAGGCTCACGCCACCCCACCACATTGCCACACCAACCACGCCTGCGACTGACGGTCTGTTAAACTTCATCCTATCCTCGTTTTTCTACGACGTTGCGAGCCCAATAACGTCTCGCCGTGGACCCGGTTGTCAAGGTCGATTGACGGGAGACGCAGACCAGCAGGCGGATGGCGCCTATGATCGCCTCACTCGCTCTGGGAGCTGGTCGACCGATCGCGACAGGATCGACTTGCCTTAGTAATATTTCTCTTCTGCCGAGACGTTCATCTTGTTGGGGCTACTGAGGACTGACGGTCCGGTGCGATAGGCAAGCCGAAGCCCATCAACGACCGCCCTTTCCCCCAGTCACTTTCCCGGTCGCACCAGCGATCGTGCGATATCGACGATGTCGTCGGGCGAGGGAGTCGGGTCCTCCCTATTCCAGACAACCCCGAGCCCGATCCGAAAGTCGATCCCCCGCACCGCCTTCAGCTCGAAGGCGCGGTTCGGAAGATCTGCCGTGCATTCCGGGACAAAGCCGATGCCAAGCCCGGCCGAGATAAGCGGAGTCCAGATCCTAGAGGCCGCGTCTTTGCACGACACAAAGTCGCTCCACTATCTTTCGCCCTGAACGGAACGACCCACCGACCCCTCACGCTTCCAGCCATTCAGGCGTATAAAGCACTGAAAACACGAAGTTTGAGGCGTAAGGCGTTTATGGAACCTCACGGCTGGACCTGACCCATGCCGCTTATCAAGGAAGCCGAGAATGCAATGACGCCCTGGTCGCTGCGTCGGGTGCTGCCATGGACGGGGAGAGCCGAGAGGTCAGCCTACCCGTTGGTGATCCTCT
Source organism: Rhizobium sp. R693 (assembly GCF_002211315.1). Lineage (NCBI taxonomy): Bacteria > Pseudomonadati > Pseudomonadota > Alphaproteobacteria > Hyphomicrobiales > Rhizobiaceae > Rhizobium > Rhizobium sp. R693. The sequence goes on from NZ_LOKY01000006.1 coordinate 154,406, forward strand.
CGAGCCCTCTCAGAGGACCCCGAAAGGTGCCCCTGCGTGTCCTTTTTTTGGCGGAAGGACAAGGCCAACTTAGGCAGAGGGTGCGCGCTTGAAAAGTTGGACCAAGGTCTGACCGTGAGGAGGGAGGCTGCAGGAGGGTTTGTCCGCGACATCCCAAAGCCTCCCTCATCCTTCGGGGCAGAAGGACAAGGTGCAGTTAGCGCATGCGGAGAGATTGTGTAGTTGGACCAAGGTCTGACGAGTTCACAACCATTTTGCGAATCGAGACCGATACGTCCCGGCACCCAATCACCCAGCGTACCGAAGACCATGAAAGCAAAAGAAAATCACAATCCGTGAGCTAGGACCTTTTGGCAGGCCGGGGACAACCGCGCCATATTCTCTCTAAGGCAGGCGATGCCGCGTCCGCCCCCAAGCGGAACGGCGCGGCAGTAGGATCGGAAGTCCGGCCCGCAGGCCTCGCGAGCAATGACCATCTCCTCCCGCGGCGAAAGCTGCGGTGCGGCCGTTGCTGCGGGCGCGGCAGCTTTAGGTGTGCCAGCATCCGGCGTTGCTGGCGCGTTCGACGCCCCTGAAGACGATTTCGGAGCGGCGGCGCTGCCGCTTCCGCCGAGCGCGCTGATTGCCTGCTTGCATCCCGACGACAGCGACGCTTCATGCTGCTGCAGGCAGGCAAGCGCCTCCTTGCCACCCGGCGTGACACCGGAGCAATCGGATATGAAATCGGTACGGCAAGCGGATTTTATTGCGTTGCGCTGCGCGTCGGTCGGCTGTTGTGCCAAGGCGCTCGCGAACAAGGCGACGACGCCGATCACGGACAAGCCAAGTCTCATTTTCCACATGCCATGTTTCAGGGATGCGATTTCCAGTGATGACGAGAAATTCTCCATAGTTCCTCTCCTGCGGAAATCACAGTGTCGACCATGTCGGCATCGTGAGGCTGCTCCTAACCCTCTCCTTCCGAGGGCGCTTCCTTGCTTTATCCACGGGGGGCGATCAAGCGCGACGCGCCTGTGCGCTTCCCGAGCCGAGGATAGCAATTCTCAATGCGGTATCATTTCCGTTCAGCGGTCTGTCGCCGCATCGCTTGACGTCTGCGCGCCCGGAATCGGCAGCGCACGGCGCTTCCGATATTCCTCGAAATGCTGCAGGATCACGTAGAAGGACGGCACCAGCAAAACCGCCAGGCACGTCGATGCGATCATGCCGCTGAAGACGGAAATACCGATCGATCGGCGGGCGTTGGCGCCAGCCCCCGTCGCCAGCACCAACGGCAACACGCCGAGGATGAAGGCGAACGAGGTCATCAGGATCGGGCGGAAACGCAGTCGCGCCGCAAGCACGGCGGCAGTTGCAATCTCCATGCCCTGCATGCGTTTTTCGCGTGCATATTCAACGATCAGGATGGCGTTCTTGGAGGAAAGCGCGATGAGCAGAATGAGACCGATCTGCGTGTAGAGATTGTTTGCGACCCCGAGCGCCGTCAGTGCGCCGACCGTCCCGAGCAGAGCAAGGGGAACGGCGAGAATAACGGCGAACGGCAATATCCAGCTTTCGTACTGTCCGGCCAAAACGAAATAGACCAGAAGAATGGCAAGACCAAAGACGTAGTAGATCTGCCCACCGACCGCCCTTTCCTGATAGGACAGCGCTGTCCACTCGAAGCCGGCGCCGGGCGGCAGTGTCTGATCGGCGATCTGCTCCATGACATCAAGCGCCTGCCCCGAGCTGAAGCCGGTGGCGGGGCCGCCGACGATCGTGGCGGTTGGATAGAGATTGTAGAGGCTGATCAGCGACGGACCTGGCGAGCTTTTAACGTCAATCACCGTACCAAGCGGGACCATGCTGCCATCGCCAGCCTTGACCTTTAGATTACGGATATCATCCGGCCGCACGCGAAAATCCGGAGTCGCTTGCACATAGACCTGGAAGGTCCGGCCGAACTTATTGAACTGGGTGACATAACTCGAACCGACATAACCTGAGAGAGCCGAGAACACCTGCCCAACCGTGACGCCGAGCGTTTCGGCCTTGATGCGGTCGACCGACACCTCAAGCTGCGGAGCGTCCGCGCGGAACGACGTCTGCAGCCGCTGAAGCGAGGATTGCGAATTTCCGTGCTCGACGATCGTATCGGCCAGCGTCTGTAACAGCGAGAAATCGAAGCTGCCGTCCTTGAGCAGCACCTGCATGGTAAAGCCGCTGGCATTGCCGATACCCTGGATCGCCGGTGGGACCACGACCAGAGTATTGGCCTGCATGACACTTTCCAGAGCACCGTTCAAATGCTTGTATATCGACAGCAGGTCCTGGCCTTTTTCCTTTCCGCGCACGTCCCAGTCCTTGAGAATGACATAGGCGACACCGGCATTCGGCAGGCTTGCGCTGTTGTCGAGGACCGAAATGCCGCTGATCGTCAGAACCTGGTCGACGCCCGGCGTCTGCTCCGCGATCGCGCTGACTTGCTGCATCACGGCATCGGTACGCTCCTTGGACGCACCATCAGGCAACTGCGCACTGATCAGCACGTAGCCTTGATCCTCGATCGGGAGGAAGGCCGTCGGAAGCCGGGTCAGCCCCCAAAAGGCGACGCCGATCAGCGCCAAGCCAACAAGCACTGCGACCACGCTGTTGCGCACGAGGCCGCCAACGAGCCTGGAGTAGCCGTTCTCGGCCGCATCATAGACTCGGTTGAAGCCGCGATAGAAGAAGTTGCGCTTTTCCGGCGGCACGGGCGGTCGCAGCCAAAGAGCACATTGCGTCGGCTTCAGCGTGATGGCGTTGATCGCGCTGATCAGCGCAGTCGCGGCGATGACAAGCGCAAATTGCCGGTAGAGCTGTCCTGTCAAGCCCGGCAGGAAGGCGGCCGGAATGAAGACGGCCATGAGAACCAGCGTAATACCGATGACGGGGCCGAGGAGCTCGTCCATCGCCTTCTCTGCCGCCTGTCTGCCGGGCATCCCCTCCTCAACGTGACGCGCAACCCCCTCGACGATGACGATCGCGTCATCAACGACGATGCCGATCGCAAGCACGATCGCAAACAGCGTCGACAGATTGACGGTGAAACCGAGGGCCGCCATCGCAGCAAATGCCCCGATAATCGTCACCGGAACGGTTGTCGCCGGCACGAGCATGGCCCGCCAATTCTGCAGGAAGAGCAGGATCACGATCAGGACCAGAACGCCGGCCTCGATCAGCGTCACGTAGACTTCGCGGATCGACGCCTTGACGAATTTCGTCGTATCAAACGGCATGCTGTATTCGAGGCCAGGCGGAAAGCTCTTCGAAAGCTCCGCCATCTTTGCCCTGACGGTTTCGGCCACCGCGATGGCATTCGCCTCCGGCAACTGGAAAATGCCGACACCGGTCGCCGGTCGCCGGTTCTGCAGGAAGGACTGGCTATAGGTCTGCGCCCCGAGCTCGACACGACCGATGTCGCGGACACGCGTGATCCTGCCGCCACCTGTGGAATCGACCTTGACGATGATGTCTTCGAAGTCAGGGGCGTCGTTCAGCCGGCCGCTGACGTTGAGCGTGTACTGGAAGTCCTGCCCGCTTGGCACCGGCGGCAATCCTACCTGCCCTGCGGTGACCTCCTGGCTCTGTTGCTGCACCGTATTGATGATGTCCTGCGGCGTCAGCCCCCGGGCTTGCAGGAGATCCGGGTCCATCCAGATCCGCATGGCATACTGGCCGGCGCCGAAGACGCTAACATTGCCGACGCCGGGAAGCCGTGCGAGTTCGTTCTGCAGGTTGATGACGGCATAGTTCGACAGGAACAGGCTGTCGTAACGGCTATCCGGCGAAGTCAGGCTGACGAAACCGAGGATAGATGTTGACTTCTTCTGTGTCGTCACGCCCTGCACCTGCACTGCCTGCGGCAGCGATGGCATCGCTATCGCAACGCGGTTCTGGACAAGGACCTGCGCCTGGTCGGGGTCCGTCCCGATGGCAAAGGTGACGGTCAGCGAATATGTGCCGTCGCTGGCGCTGGTTGACTGCATGTAGAGCATGTTTTCGACGCCGTTGACCTGCAGTTCTATCGGCAAGGCAACGGTATCGACGAGGGTCTTGGCGCTCGCGCCCGGATAGCGCGTCGTCACCTGTACGGTGGGCGGAACCACATTGGGATATTGAGCGACAGGCAATTGAAACAGCGCCACCGCGCCAATCAGGACGATGACCAGGGCAAGAACATTGGAGAGCACCGGCCGCTCGATGAAGAAGCGCGAGATCATCTGCTTCGCCTCCTGTATCGGGCCGGGTCTCGGTTCATGGGACTTTCGATCCGCTCGGATCCCCTGTTGCAGAGGCGGCGTCTATCGTGCCTTTCTCAGGCGTAACCTTCATATCGGGCACGGCCCGTTGGATCCCGGCCATGACGACCCAATCCCCTGCGTCGAGACCCGACTCGATGACCCGCATCGAGCCATTGCGCTGGCCTATCTTGACGAGCTTCTGTTCAATCACGTCGTCCTTCCCGAGCACCAGCACATAGCTGCCCTGTTGGTTGGTGCCAATCGCATCATCGCGGACGAGAAGCGCCTCGTCCTTGTGGGCAACCGGAACACGAACGCGGACGAAAAGGCCCGGCAGGAGTGCGTGGTCCTTGTTGTCGATAATACCCCGAACCGAAAGCGTGCCCGTCGAAGCATCGATCTGCGGCGCCACGTAGTCGAGGTGACCCTTGTGCGGATACCCCTCCTCATCGCCGAGCCCGATTTCCACCGGTATGCTCGGGAGGTCAGCCTGAGTCAGCTTACGCCCTGCCTTTGCGAGGCTCTGCTTGATCATCAGCACCTGCGCTTCACTGACGTTGAAATAGACATAGAGTGGGTCGGTCTGAACGATCGTGGCAAGCTTTGTCGGGCCGGACACGCCGACCAAGGCTCCGACATCAACGAGGTGGTCGGTCACCGTGCCGTCGAAGGGCGCCACCACCTCGGTATATCCGAGGTTGATGTTTGCGAGATCGAGGCTTGCCTGCGCGTTCAAAATGGCGGCGTTTGCTTCGTCAAGCGTCGCCTTGGCGCTGTCGACGGCCGTCTGCGTCGTTACTTCCTGCTTCATGAGATTAAGCTGCCGGTCGTATTCCTGCTTCGCCCCGACTTGCGACGCCTGCTGCGAGGCTAGTTGCGCCTGCGCCTGGTCGACCTGTGCCTTATAGGTGTCCCGCTGGATGCTGAAGAGCCGGTCGCCCTTCTTCATCGGCGTACCGTCCTTGTAGTCTATTGATTCCAGAAAGCCCTGCACGCGGGCTTCGATGTCGACAGCGTTGATCGCGTCAGTATTGCCCGTCAGCTCAAAATATTCAACCACCGGCTGCCGTAGCGGTTGCGCCACATTTACCTTTGGTGGCGGCGGCGGCACATACGCATTGCTGCCGCTGTCGCACGCCGATAAAGCGGCGACCACAGTCAAAATACCGATAAGATGCAGCCCTCGATACGAACTATCGCGCATTTTTCTGCCCCGATGCATGCACGAGCTTCGGATTTCATGCGTGCCCCTGGCGCATCCCACCACTCCATATGCCGGGGCAAAGTGTAGTATCAGACAATATTTCCGCATTTCCGCGAAAGGCAATAGTAGCGCAGGCGATAAATAGTTGGCGATACGGACCGAAATGTGTGACAAAAGATGAACTTGCAGTTACATTTCGGCCGCAAGAAAAAGAAACGTACAGTAGCCGCACCCCTGTCCAGAATCGGATCGCGGGGCTGAGCCGTTCGTTTTCCGCGTCCCAGCAAGCAGGCCTTCCAAAGGAGTAGCTTTGTCTACGGCTTTCTGACGATGGCAATGCCGCCGGCAACCTCAAGCTACGCTGTATTCACGGCGCACCCAATCTACCATTGTTAAAAAAAGAGGGCGTGACATGTCGAAATTCACAATGCCGGCCCCATTCAGCACTCCTTGCCGCGTACGCGATCACCGCCGGATTGATCTCCCCAACCTGCGCATGGGCGGACGATTCGAAAGAACTCCTGAAGGCGATGTCGGACTATCTGGCGGCGCAGAAGACCTTCTCCTTCGACTATGTCTCGTCGGTGGAGGCGGTGACGCCAGTCTTTGAAAAGCTACAATTCGTCAGCTCCGGCACCGCCACCGTCAGCCGACCAGACAAGATCCGGCTAACGCGGATCGGCGGCTTTGCCGACCTGGATGTGGGCTTCGACGGGACGAAACTGACGGTACATGGCAAGAATCTCGACGCGTACGCCCAGATCGATGCCAAAGGGACCCTAGATGAGCTTTTTGATCGACTACAAAACGCCGGCGCGGAAATCCCCGGCTCCGATCTCCTGCTTTCGAACAGCTTCGATGCGCTGATGGACGGAGTTACGGAAGCCAAGCATATCTCAAGCGCCGTCGTCGACGGTGTGGAATGCGAATATCTGACCTTCCGCAAGAACGACGTCGATTGGCAGATCTGGATCGAGGCCGGTTCGAAGCCAATACCGATACGCTACATCGTGACCAGCAAACATGTGGTGCAGGCACCACAATACATGCTTGAGGTCCGAAACTTCCGCACTGGCGAAGATGCGAAGCTGGCAAACTTCGCGATCAAAATTCCCGGAGACGCCAAGAAGGTTGACCTCAGTGAACTCGGTCAGATCGATGAACTACCAGCGCCAACAGAGCCGATGGGAGACGCACAATGAAAACTGTCGTACGGATTTTCGCCTTTGCGCTCGTAGTTGCGTTTACCTCCCTTGACGTCAACATGGAGGGAAGCGACCTGACCACCTTGACCGTCAGGGCGTCGACCCCCGCCGAGGCCGAAATTGGACGCCCCCTGACGCCGCTCTCCTATGCTGGCGCCGCCCGTCGAACGACACGCCGCGTTGTACGGAGGACAAATGTCTATGTCAGCACCCTTCCAGCTGGCTGCGTTTATGGAGCTTACCACGGGGGGTATTACTACCGCTGCGGATCACTCTATTATGCAAAGAGCGGCGCTACCTACGTTCAAGTGGTTATCGAATAACAGGCTCGGCCTGCTTTCTGGCAGCCGTCGGTGGAGCCGCCAAAAGGTTACCATCGCTTAAATCGGAACCTACCGACGGGAACGGCGTTTCCCGCTCACTGTGGACGAGAGAGCGACCTATAAACAGCAACTTGACGAAAAACCGGCGGCTGCGCCGGGCGAACTGCCGGTTGCCGGCGGGCTGGTCTTCATCGCGAACCTGGAGACTGGCATAACAAGGCGGGCCGTAAAGAACGGGTTTGTCTATTACGACGCCGAAGGCACGCGCATCAGCGACCGGGCGGAACTCGAGCGTATCTCAGCGCTCGCAATTCCACCCGCCTACACGGAGGTTCTCATCTCCGCCGACGCGAATTCGCACCTTCAGGCGACGGGCCGCGACGCGCGAGGCCGCAAGCAATATCGCTACCATTCCGAATGGACCGCGGAGAGAGAAAGAAGCAAGTTCGAACGGCTCGCCGATTTCGGATCGGCGCTGCCCGCGATCCGCAGGAAGGTAGACTCCGACCTCCGGCGACGGACACCCAACATCGATAAGGCACTCGCAACGATCGTTTGGCTGCTCGATAACCTTTACATCCGCGTCGGCAATGCGAGCTACGCTGCGGAGAATGCGTCCTTTGGCCTGACGACACTGCGCAACAAGCATGTGAAAATATCGGGCTCGAGCATTCACTTCCGCTTCAAGGGCAAGTCAGGGAAGGAATGGCGCCTGAGCCACAGCGACAGGCGCATCACCCGTGCCGTGCGCATGCTGCAGGAACTACCCGGCCAGCAACTTTTCCAGTACATCGATGACGATGGGATCTGCCACCCCATCCAGTCACAGGATGTCAACAGCTACATAAGACAAGCATCCGGAGCCGACTTCAGTTCCCGCCAATTCCGCACCTGGGGCGCAACCCAGATGGCCGCGACCGCCCTTGCTACGGTCGAACCACATGAAAGCCAACGAGGACGCACTCGGCAGATTAACATCGTCGTCGATGTAGTTGCCGCCCGGTTGGTCAACAGCCGCGCGGTGTGCCGCTCGTCCTACATCCATCCAAAGGTATTCGAAAGCTTCGAGACCGGCAAACTTGCCAAGCTCGCGAGTGCCCGGCCGAGCCGAAGTGCCAGATTGCTGCGCTGGATGGATCAGGATGAAATTGCCGTGCTGCGCTGGCTCAAGCGTCTTAATCTGCGCTGAGAGCGCTATCCCTCGGTATTTGCACGTTTTACGACGCTTGCCATGGAACCAAACTGTTGCTCGCGCCGTTATGGGGAATTACCGCAAAAGCGGCCAAGGGAGATGGCGCCAGAGCGCCAGGGCGCAAATGGCACGTCAGACCTATTGGAAGGGCTATCTCAAGCTGTCACTCGTCACCGCCGCGGTGTCGCTGACACCGGCGACGACTGATAGCAATCAGCTCCGATTTCACGTCCTGAACCGAAAGACAAAGAACCGCGTCGAAAGCCGCTACGTCGACAGCGTCACCCACAAGCCGATCGCCGACAAGGATCAAGCCCGAGGTTATCCGCGCGGCGAAGACGACTATGTCATTCTCGAAGACAAGGAACTCGATGAAGTCGGCCTGGAAAGCACGAAGACGATCGACATCGATACCTTCGTGCCGCGCGGCTCGATCGACTGGATCTGGTACGACAAACCACATTTTCTGACGCCGGAGGACAAGGTCGGCACGGAAGCCTTCTGCGTGATCCGTGAATCCATGAAGGCGAACGATGTCGTCGGCATCGCGCGGCTTGTTCTCTATCGGCGTGAGCGCGCGGTGCTCTTGGAACCGCAGGGCAAGGGCATCATTCTCTGGACGCTTCATTTCGGCGACGAAGTTCGCCCGCCGGCCGCAACCCTAGACAGCCACAGCAAGGTGGATGACACCGTGCTCTCCCTGATGAAAAAGCTCGTCAAGGATCGGACGGAGGATTGGCAGCCCGCCATGGTGCAGGATCCGATCCAGAAGCGCCTGAGAGCCATGATCCGTGCGAAGCAGAAGAGCCTTGTTAAAGCCGCACCGCCTTCATCCAAGCGGCCGGCATCCAAACCGACGGGCAATGTCGTCAACATCATGGATGCCCTGAAGAAGAGCCTCGCCAAGGAAACGGGACGACCGAAATCTCATTGAGAGACCGCAGCCGCTTCCGCTACTTTCGCTTCTCAAGGGGAACGGCGGCGGCGAAGAAATCCGCCCACGGATCGCTGCGCAAGGCATCGAGGCGAGCCGGAGCGTTGTCGACAGTGAAATAGGCGGCACCGATTTCCTCGGTCAGTTCGTTCCACTCAAGCGGCATCGAAACAGCTGCCCCCGGGCGTGCACGCGTCGAATAGGCGGCGACTGCCGTGTTGCCGCGGCCGTTGCGCAGATAGTCGATGAAGATCTTGCCGTTCCGCTTCGCCTTCGTGGCGGTCGCGAGATATTTGTCCGGATGATCCTTGGACATGCCATCGGCCAGAGCCTTGGCGAAGGCCTTGACCGGCGCCCAGCCGGCCTTCGGTTTCAGCGGCGTCACGACATGCAGCCCCTTGCCGCCGGAGGTTTTGACAAAGGCCGCGAGGCCCGCAGCTTCCAGACGCTCCTTCAGTTCGTAGGCCGCGGCAATCACCTCGGCCCAGCTAACGTCTTCGGCCGGGTCAAGGTCCATCGTGATCATGTCGGGCCGCTCCCAGCTCGCTGTCGTCGCACCCCAGGGATGGATCTCCAGCACGGCCGATTGGACGAGGGCCACCATCCCGTCGAAGTCGGTGATGCGCAGCAACTTCTCGCCACCCCTGTCCTTCGGATCGGTGATCTGCTCGATATGCGAGTTCATGCCCTTCCAGGCGTGCTTTTGAAAAAACCGCTGTCCGGCGATGCCGTCGGGACACCGCAACAGCGCTAACGGCCGCTTGGTCACATAGGGTTCGACGAAGCGCCATACTCGGGCATAGTAGCTGGCCAGGCCCTGTTTGGTGACCCCCTCCTCCGGCCAGTAGATGCGATCGGGATGGGTGAGCGCGACGCTGGATTGAGGCAGTTCCTGAGCAGTCGTCGTTGTTGCTTCGGGCATCACGTCCTCTGGCGCCTTGTCTTCTCTCAGCCCGCGAAACGCGGCATGCCGCAAATTGTTGTCCGCCGACCATGCCTGAAACTCAACCTCGGCAACGAGCTTTGGTTTGACGTAGACAAGCCCTCGACGCTCCTCTGCGGTGAGCTCATCGTCAAACGAACTCTCCGTCTGCTCCATCGCCGACAGTATCTCATAGAGCTCATGCGCGACATTGACGCTGAATCCCGTTCCGACCCGGCCAACATGCTCCAGCTTGCCATTGCGGTAAACGCCCATCGCCAGCGAGCCGATCGCATTATTCATCGCGGTCGAAGGCACATAGCCGCCGATCACCAGTTCCTGCCTCTGCAGGCATTTCGATTTGACCCAGTCGCCGGTACGCCCCGACACGTACTCGCTGTCAGCCAGTTTTGAAATAATCCCCTCGAGCCCGAGCTGGCGGGCATGATCCAGCACAACGGCACCCTTCTCGGTAAAATGCTCGCTGTAGCGAAGTCTCGCGTCGACATCGGCAAGCAGATCCGCGAGCAAGGCCTTGCGGCTGGTCAGCGACACCTGCTGCAGGTCGTATCCATCGAGATAGAGCAGATCGAAGGCATAGAACACGAAGCGATCGTGACGGGCTGTGCTGAGGTCGTTCTGCAAGGCCGAAAAGTCCGAAGCGCCGGTTTCGCGCTCGACGACGATTTCGCCGTCGAGGATCGCCAACTTTGCCGGCAGTGCGGCAAACGCCTCGACGATTTCCGGGCCAAACTTGCCGGTCCAGTCGAGCCCGCTGCGGGTCAGCAGGGTTGCCCTGCCCTTCTCAAGCCGAACCTGCAGCCGATATCCGTCGAACTTGATCTCGTGAATCCACCCTTCTCCTGACGGAGGCTTGGCCTTGAGCTTGGCAAGCTCAGGCTCGATGAAAACAGGCATCGCCGCCTTCTCGGCCCCCTTCGGCCACTCGTAACGTTTTGGCTTCGCTGGGCTTCCTGCAGACTTAGAAGAGACGGACTTTGGCGCTCCCTTGTGACGAGAGTTCCAGGTGGCGTCAGGGTGCTTCGCCACTTCCTCGATCTTGCGGCCGGTTTTCACCGATTCAGGCCGCTGCTTGAGAATGTCGCCCTTGTGGGTAGCCTCCGCATCCTCTGCCTTGATGAGCAACCAGTTTTCCTGTCGCTCGCCCGGCTTGCCATGCATGCGAACCAGATGCCAGCGGCCGCTCAGTTTCTCGCCGTCGAGGTCGAATTCGAGATGGCCCTTCTTGTAGCCCTTGTGGGGATCGCCATTCGGCGTCCATGTGCCACGATCCCAGACCAGCACCGTGCCGCCGCCATACTGGCCCTTCGGGATAATGCCTTCGAAGTCGCCATAGTCCAGTGGATGGTCCTCGACATGGACGGCAAGCCGCTTCTCATCGGGATTGAGGCTCGGGCCACGCGTGACGGCCCAGCTCTTCAGCACCCCGTCGAGCTCGAGCCGGAAGTCATAGTGGAGCCTTGTCGCGTCGTGCTTTTGAATGACGAAGCTAAGCGCGGCTTGTGCTGGAGGCTTGCCGCCACGCCGGCTCCCCCGCGGCTCCGGCGTTACCTTAAAATTGCGTTTGGCTTGATAGGCCTCCAGAGCCATCGTCAGCTGGCCTTCGTCTGCCCGCTATCGGCCCGCGCTGCCTTTCCGGCTCGCGGCTTAGCGCTCAGTTTGGCGCTCTGGCGCAGGGCATCCATGAGATCGATGACCTTGCCCTGCGGCTTTGGCTTCGCCTTCGGCAGCTCCCTGCCCTCGATCTTCGCCTTCACCAGCTCCGAGAGCGCCGTCTCGTATCGATCCTCGTATTCCTGCGGATTGAAGGTCCCCTTCTTCGTGCCAATGATGTGGCCGGCCAGTTCGAGCATTTCCTTGTCGAACTTCATCTCAGGAATGTCCTTGAAGACCGTGTCCGGCTTGCGGACCTCGTAGTCGAAGCTGAGCGTCGTCGCGATGATATAGTCGTCCTGCGGCCGGATCAGAACCGTACGATTGCGGCGGAAGAGCACCGCTTCCGCGATCGCGGCAACCTTCTGATCGCGCATCGCACGGGCGATCAGCCCGAGTGCATCTTCGTCATCCTCGCTGACGGGCGCCAAGTAGTAAGGCTTGTCGAAATAGAGCTTGTTGATTTCGCTGTAGGGCACGAAATTCTGGACGTTCAGAACCTTGTCGCTCTCCGGCATGACGCCGGCGATCTCATCACCCTCGATGACGATGTATTCGCCGTTGTCCAGCTGATATCCCTTCACCTGGTCATCACGCTCAACGGCCTTGCCGGTCTCGCTATCGACGAACTGCCGCTCGACCCGATGGCCGGTCTTCCGATTGATGATGTTGAATGAGATGCGCTCCGAGGTCGAAACCGCCGTGTATAGTCCCACGCTGCAGACAAGGTCCCCAACCTTGAGATGGCCTTTCCAGCTTGCCCGCGCTGCCATGACATTCCCCTCAGTTGTTGTTTTGCAATTTGCGCTTCCGCCGCTCATCAATGGCTATGATCTTCTCGACGGATGCGATGTCGTCACCCGTGACGACTGGCACCGGGTCGGCAGCGATCGCCCCGAGGACTTCCTTCGACAGTCCCCCATTGCGAATGACCCATTCCAGCGTCTCGCGAGTCTGACGCTCGGCCTTAAGCTGAGCATAGAGCGCAATGATCAGCCTGTCCCGGGCATCCACCTGCTTGCTCTTGCGATCAATTTTCCGGATCTGAGGCACCTGATCACCCGCCTGCGTCGACAACGAAGGGATTCAATGGATTTGAGGCGAAAAAGTTCCGGCGCTCGGCTGCGGGCGCCAGATTTTTTCCTTGCCTGCGGCCCGATGGGGCCAAACAGGAACCGCCGACACCCTTTCGGCGCTGCCCTTAGTGTTTTACGGATCCGGTCGGGATACTGGAACCAGTGACCGAAACTGGATCGCTCGCTGGAAATGTTCCTTCCAGTCCTTCGTCCAGCTGTTCGTCCATTGCGGTCTGATCGCCGGCAGCACGAGCGCTTGGCCGCGCTTTCAATCGGTCGGCGCTCGCCCCATCCGTATCGGCTGTCGCCATCTCCGCCATGACAACCTGGGCTCGCTCGATCGCGTTTCTTGAGTTGAGGGATTGCTTCTCGTCATTGCGCAACTGGACGGAAACGATCTCCCCTCCATCGCCCACGAATTCAATTGTGAAACCGAGTTTGCCACCCTTTTCGGGAATGACCTGCGTGCCGACGACCTGCATGACGCTCTCCTTCAGCTCTTCTTCCCAAGGAAACGAGTGGCCGCAACCGAATGTTCCGAGGCATGTCGACGACGCGATAGGCAAAAAAAAGCCACCGCTACTCACGGTGGCTGGGAGTTTGAAGGTCATAACCTCCAGAGGGAACAGTTGCCCATCGACCGGGAGGATGGTCGACATGCGTGAGCAACTGTCGTCAATATGCGATTTTGCCGCCGCCCGCTCAATCAACCAGGCACCGAAATTCCACAGACGCGGAAATCATCTTTCCATCGTTTCGGAAAAACGCGCGATATTTGACCCACAGCCACGCCAGGAAAGCAGCATCCGCATCGATGACATCAGGACGTGGACTGCCTGGCCGGGCCCGTCGATTCGCGCAAAATCAGTTCGACGGGCCACAATTCGTGGATCTCCAATGGCGACCGTCCCGACAGCAGTTGCAGCACAAGATCGGCACATCGCGTTCCAGCCGCGCGCATGGATGACCGCGTTGCCGAAAGCGACGGCACCATGTTGTCTGCCGTCAGATACGGAAAGACGTCGTCATGGGCGATAACAGAGACGTCCCGGCCAATTTGAAGCCCCAGCGACCGGGCCGCGCGGTAAACGCCGAGTGCCGTCATCATCGAACCGGCAACAAAGGCCGTCGGCGGGTTGGGCTGCTCGAGGAATGATCGCGCGAAGCGGAAGCCAAGCTCGTCGGTGAAGTTGCCGCTCGCCATCAGCTGCGGATCAGGCTCAATGCCGTGACTTTGAAGAGCCTTGCGAAAGCCGCTATCGCGATGAAGCGCATAGGTCGCGCCCGGCCGGCCGTTGATCATGGCAATTCGCCGATGACCGAGATCGATCAGATGTGACGTCGCGCGCTTGATCGCGGTTTCGTTGTCGATATCAAGCCAGGCGTGCGGAACATCGATGGCCGACCGGCCATGGACAAGAAACGGCATGCCGAGTTCGTGGAGCAGCGCAATGCGCTCATCATTGGGTTTGGGCGAGTGGACGATGATCGCATCGACGCGCCGGCTTTCCACAAGTCGGCGGTAAAGCTGCATCTCGTCTTCCTGGTTCGGATCCGCCATCGGGATGACGAGAATGTCCGTCTCCTCCGCCACTAGCCGCTCCGCCATGCCGGCCATGAATTCAGCAAAATGGAATTCGCCGGCACGCCCCATCACCACGCCGATCGCGCCGGCCCTGCCCGTCTTCAGCCGCACGGCGTTGACGTTCGGGCTGTAGCCCAGCCTGACGGCGGCTTCCGCGACGCGGGCACGCGTGGTCTCGCTCACCTCGGGATAGCCACTCAGCGCACGACTGACTGTCGTTGGAGACAAGCCGACCTGTTTCGCGAACTCTTTAAGCTTCATTCAACATTGCGTCTTTCGTGCTCGTCTATCTGGCTGATCGCCGCCAGGTGCTGATCTTTCTTATGACCTAAGCATAGCAGCTTACAAACAGCCAAACCGTTTTCAATTTTAGATATTCCCCGAGGAGATTTTTGACCTTTTTCCCACAACCGAACCGAGGAGCATCCCTATGATTTTGCTTTGTTATCAATATGTGATCGCGGTTGTACGACTTTGACACGAGTGCCCGCTTGACTCAATATCGACCTTCTGACAGTTTTTTCCAGCCAAACCGTTTTCAATTTTTCCAATGTTTGGTTCTTTTGGGAGGAAGATATGAAGTTTCGTTTCACAGCGGTCGCCGTCGCGGCCGCGCTGATTGGTGTCGCACAGCCCTCGTTCGCTGCAAATATCAGCATTTCCGCAAGCTCGACCGGCAAGAACCTCGACCTGTTCCGCAAGCAGCTCGATGCGTTCGAGAAGGCAACCGGCAATAAGGTCAGCATCGTGACCATGCCGTCCTCTTCGACGGAGCAGTTCTCGCAGTATCGCCTGTGGCTCGCCGCCGGCAACAAGGACGTCGACGTCTATCAGACCGACGTTATCTGGGCTCCGCAGCTCGCCGACCAGTTCGTTGACCTGAAGGGTGCCGCGAAGGATGTCGTCGGCGATTTCTTCCCGTCGATCATCGCCTCGCAGACCGTGAATGGTCGCCTCGTCGCCATGCCGCTCTACACGGATGCGCCGGCGCTCTTCTATCGCAAAGACCTGCTCGACAAGTACGGCAAGCAACCGCCGAAGACCTGGGACGAGATGGCCGCGACCGCCAAGGAGATCCAGGAAAAGGAACGCGCCGTCGGCCAGAAGGATCTCTGGGGCTATGTCTTCCAGGGCAACGCCTATGAGGGCCTGACCTGCAACGCGCTCGAATGGGTGAAGTCGTCGGGTGGTGGCCAGATCATCGAGCCGGACGGCACAATCTCGGTCAACAACGAGAATGCCGCGGCAGCACTTGACCGCGCCAAGGGATGGATCGGAACGATCTCGCCCTCCGGCGTCCTCGCCTACCAGGAAGAAGAGTCCCGCGGCGTCTGGCAGACCGGCAATGCCGTCTTCATGCGCAACTGGCCCTATGCCTACTCCCTCGGCAATGGCGCGGACAGTGCCGTCAAGGGCAAGTTCGACGTAACGACGCTTCCGGTTGCCAAGGAGGGCGACTCGCCATCCTCGACGCTCGGCGGCTGGAACCTTGCGGTCTCCAAGTACTCGCAGAACCAGGACGCCGCGATTGCCCTCGTCAAGTTCCTGACGTCCAAGGAAAGCCAGAAGCAGCGCGCCATTGAGCTCTCCAACCTGCCGACGCTTGTGGCGCTCTACGATGACAAGGACATCGCCGCCGCACAGCCGTTCATGCCGAACTGGAAGCCGATCTTCCAGAACGCCGTTCCGCGTCCGTCGGCGTCCGCCAAGGTCAAGTACAACGAGGTCTCCTCGAAGTTCTGGACCGCCGTTCACAACTCGCTTTCAGGCAACGGCACGTCTGCGGAAAACCTCGAGCTTCTCGAAGCCGACCTGACATCGCTGAAGGGCGATAACTGGTGATCGACAGCATCGGCAGCGGCGGACGTTCCGCCGCTGCCTTTTTTCTGAAGACGCCACCGTCAATCGCCTCAAGAAGCGGGTACCTCATGACTGAAGCCGCAGTTTCCTCAAGCGTCGGATCGCGAGCGCGCGCCGTCAAGACCTCGTCGGACCTGCGCTCCGAGCGCATCCGTTCCGCCTGGGTATTCCTGGCCCCCACCCTGTTCATTCTGGCCGTCGTTGCTGGATGGCCTCTTTTCAGAACGATCTATTTCAGCTTCACGAACGCATCGCTGACCAATCTCGGCGGCGCTGAATTCGTCGGCTTCAAGAACTACCTCTCATGGATCACGCTGAAGAGCGGGCGAACTGTCTATAGCGGCCTGCTTGCGGACCCGAACTGGTGGAAAGCGGTCGGGAACACGATGAAATTCGCCTTCCTGTCCGTGACCATCGAAACCATTCTCGGCCTCGTCGTCGCGCTGGTGCTCAACGCAAACTTCCCCGGCCGCGGCATCGTGCGCGCCGCCATCCTCATTCCCTGGGCGATCCCGACCATCGTGTCCGCCAAGATGTGGGCCTGGATGCTCAACGACCAGTTCGGCATCCTGAACGACATCCTGCTCGGTATGGGCCTGATCACCCAGAAAATCGCCTGGACCGCAAATCCCGAGACGGCAATGGTCGCGGTGCTGATCGTCGACATCTGGAAGACCACGCCTTTCATGGCGCTTCTGATCCTCGCCGGGCTGCAGATGGTGCCTGCCGATATCTACGAGGCGGCCAAAATCGACGGCATCAACCCGATCAAGGTGTTCTGGCGGCTGACGCTGCCGCTGGTCCGCCCGGCCATCATGGTCGCCGTGATTTTCCGCATGCTCGACGCCCTGCGCATCTTCGACCTGATTTACGTGCTGACACCGAACAACGCGCAGACCAAAACCATGTCGGTCATGGCACGCGAGAACCTCTTCGACTTCGACAAGTTCGCCTACGGGGCGACAGCCTCGACGGTGCTCTTCCTGATCATCGCGACGATCACCGTGCTCTACATGTGGCTCGGTCGCGTCAAACTCGGTGGGAGCGAACGCTGATGCTGCTGACCCTGACAAAGAACACGCTCTTCTATCTGCTCGTCACCGTCATCGTCATCATCGCCGTCTTTCCGTTCTACTATGCGATCCTGACGAGTTTCAAAGCCGGTACCGCCCTCTTCGAGGTCAATTACTGGCCGACCTCGATCTCGCTCACCAACTACACGACGGTCCTGACCACGGGCAGCTTCATCCGCAGCCTCGGCAACTCCCTGCTCGTCGCCATCCTCGTGGTCGCAGCCTCGCTGCTACTGGCCGTCACGGCATCCTACGCGCTTGCCCGCGTCAATTTCCGCGGCCGCGCGCTACTGATGCTGACGATCCTGTCGGTCTCGATGTTCCCGCAGATCGCCGTGCTCGCCGGCCTGTTCGAGCTGATCCGCTGGATCGGCATCTTCAACACGCCGTTCGCGCTGATCTTCTCCTACATGATCTTTACCCTGCCCTTTACGGTCTGGGTTCTGACCACCTTCATGCGCGATCTGCCCATTGAAATCGAGGAAGCGGCGATCGTCGATGGCGCCTCGCCGTGGGTCATCATCACCCAGGTTTTCATGCCGCTGATGTGGCCGGCTCTGGTCACGACAGGCCTGCTTGCCTTCATTACGGCCTGGAACGAATTCCTCTTCGCCCTAACATTCACCTCATCGGACGCTCAGCGAACGGTGCCGGTTGCCATCGCCCTGCTTTCGGGCGGCAGCCAGTTCGAAATCCCGTGGGGCAACATCATGGCAGCATCCGTCATCGTTACGGTCCCTGTCGTTGTCCTGGTCCTGATATTCCAGCGGCGCATCATTTCCGGCCTGACCGCCGGC
Source organism: Rhizobium sp. R693 (assembly GCF_002211315.1). Classification (NCBI taxonomy): domain Bacteria; kingdom Pseudomonadati; phylum Pseudomonadota; class Alphaproteobacteria; order Hyphomicrobiales; family Rhizobiaceae; genus Rhizobium; species Rhizobium sp. R693. The sequence continues at coordinate 172,513 of NZ_LOKY01000006.1, forward strand.
GGCGTCAAAGGTTGAAGAAAGCACGATATGGCACAGATTCGACTCGACAATATCCGCAAGAGCTTCGGTGCGCTTGAAGTCATCAAGGGCGTCTCGCTCGATATCCGCAAAGGCGAGTTCATGGTCTTCGTCGGCCCGTCCGGCTGCGGCAAGTCCACGCTGCTGCGGCTGATTTCCGGGCTGGAGGACATCACCTCGGGCACACTTTCTTTCGATGGCGAGGCGGTCAACCGCTACGCGCCGTCGAAGCGCGGCATCGCCATGGTCTTCCAATCCTATGCACTCTATCCGCATATGACCGTGTTCGAGAACATGGCCTTCGGGATGAAACTCTCGGGACGCACAAAGGAAGAGTGCAAGGCCCGCGTCGAGCAGGCCGCCGGCATGCTGCAGCTGTCGCCCTATCTCGAACGCCTGCCCCGCCAACTGTCGGGCGGGCAGCGCCAGCGTGTCGCGATCGGTCGCGCCATCGTCCGCGATCCCAAGGTGTTCCTGTTCGACGAGCCGCTGTCGAACCTCGATGCGGCGCTACGCGTTGCAACGCGACTGGAGATCGCCAAGCTTCACCGCAGCATGCACGGCACGACGATGATCTACGTCACCCACGACCAGGTCGAGGCGATGACGCTCGCCGACCGCATCTGCGTTCTGCGGGATGGCGTCGTCGAGCAGGTCGGCACCCCGCTCGAACTTTACGAGACACCGAATTCCGTGTTCGTCGCCGGCTTCATCGGTTCGCCGAAAATGAACGTCCTGACCGGTGAGTTCTCGGCGCCCTACAATGCGCACACCATCGGCGTCCGCGCCGAACACATCGAGATCGTCCAGCAGGCGCCCGCCTGGGCGGGCACCGTCATTCATTCCGAAATCCTCGGCTCGGACAGCTTCGTCTACCTCGACATCGGCACCTCGGAACCGCTCGTCGTTCGCGAGACCGGCGTATCGAGCCATCAACCCGGCCAGAAACTGGGCGTCGCCCCGGTTCAGGGCTCAGTCCACCGTTTCGACCAATCCGGACGCGCGCTCGAAAAGGTTCCCCTCAAGGGCGCGGCCTGACACCACCCAAAACCACAGGATCTGGCCGCTTCCCATCGGTTCCGGTCCACCATTCGCATGAAGGAGCAATCACTTGGCTATTCGCACCATTGTCTGGGGTGAAAACATCCACGAAACCACCAATGCCATCGTTCGGGGTATCTACCCCGAAGGCATGCACACCACCATCGCCAACGCGCTGAACACCGATCCGGCGATCCAGGCGACGACGGCTACGCTGCAGGAGCCCGAGCACGGCCTGACGGAAGCCCGCCTTGCCGAAACCGATGTCCTCACCTGGTGGGGCCACAAGGATCACGGTGCGGTCTCCGACGGCGTTGTCGAGCGCGTCGCCAAGCGCGTCTGGGAAGGCATGGGCCTACTGGTCCTGCACTCCGGCCACTTCTCGAAGATCTTCAAGCGCCTGATGGGCACGCCCTGCGCGCTGAAGTGGCGCGAGGCCGGTGAGCGCGAGCGTCTGTGGACGATCAACCCTCGCCACCCCATCGCCGCCGGCCTCGACGAAAACTTTGTTCTCGAAAACGAGGAAATGTACGGCGAGCAATTCTCCGTGCCGGAGCCGCTGGAAACCGTCTTCATCTCCTGGTTCCAGGGCGGCGAAGTCTTCCGTTCGGGCCTCACCTGGCGCCGTGGTGCCGGTAACATTTTCTACTTCCGCCCTGGCCACGAAACCTACCCGACCTATCATGATGCCAACGTCCAGAAGGTACTCATCAACGGCGTGAAATGGGCCTATAACCCGCAGGGCGATCTGAAGAGCATCACCGATGCCCCGAATGTCCCGGTCGAAAAGGCTCTCGAGCCGATCGTCGAACGCGGCCCGCGACTGCATCAGGCCGGCGAAGCCGGTTACCGCTGAGGAGCACACATATGCGACTACTCGTTCTTGGCACCGGCTCGATGGCCAGAAACCAGGTTGCCAACTTCCTCGCCATCGACGGCGTGGAAGTTGTCGGCGCCGTCGATACCGACCCGGCGCGCCTTGCCGAATTTGCCGATCACTTCCACATCGAGAAGCGTTTCCAGACACTCGAGGAAGCGATCGCATGGGGTGAATTCGACGCGGCCACCAACGTCACGCCCGATCGCATCCACCACGCGACCAGCCTGGCGCTGATCGCTGCCGGCAAGCACGTCTTCTGCGAAAAGCCGCTGGCGGAGCATTACGACCACGCACTGGAGATGACGGAAGCCGCAGAGGCTGCCGGCGTCATCAACATGGTCAACCTCACCTATCGCAACGTCGCGCCGCTGCAGCGCGCCCGCGAGATGGTATTGGCCGGTGAGCTCGGCACCATCAGGCACGTCGAAGCCTCCTACCTGCAAAGCTGGCTGGTCTCGCGCGCCTGGGGCGACTGGCGCACGGAATCGCGCTGGCTGTGGCGTCTGTCGACCGGGCACGGCTCGAACGGCGTGCTCGGCGACGTCGGCATCCACATCCTCGACTTCGCCGCTTATGGCGCGGCGACCGATATCGACCACGTCTTTGCCCGCCTGAAGACCTTCAACAAGGCTCCCGGCGGCCAGATCGGCGAATATCTGCTGGACGCCAACGACAGCTTCACGATGTCGGTCGATTTCACCAACGGTGCGCTTGGCGTGATCCATGCGACCCGTTGGGCAACCGGCCACCTCAATGAACTGAAGCTTCGCATATATGGCGAAAAGGGCAGCCTCGAGGTCGTCCATCGCCCGGATGGTTCCGAACTGCGCGGCTGCTTCGGCGAAGACATCGAGACCGCCACCTGGCGCGACATCGAGGTCCCGGCCGTGCTGACCAACTATCAGCGCTTTGCAGAAGCCGTCAGAACAGGAAAGCAGGACGACCCGACCTTCCGCCACGCCGCAAATCTGCAGAAGGTCCTCGACCTTGCGATCGTGTCGGAGAAGGAGCGGCGGGAGCTCAATCTGCTGGAGGCCTCCGAGCAGGCTAACCCGGCAGACAAGCGGATACCGCCGCTGACTGTCGTCGTCTGATACGAGAATTCGCCAAAAAGAATAAGGGCCCGCGAGGGCCCGTTCAGACTGCTGACAAACCCCTGGCGTTTGCCGGGGGTTTTTGATTCACTGGGTTATGTTGAAGAAACCCGCTGCCGAACAGACTGCGCTCGAGATGGTGACGCTCGATAGCCTGGTTCCGAAGGATC
>NZ_LOKY01000007.1:0-159004 GCF_002211315.1 Rhizobium sp. R693
TGAAGACGCCGAAGCTCGATGGCGGAAACCTGACCTTCGAGGTCGCCGTTCTCGAGGGTGATCTCGCCGGAGCCGATGGTCCGGCATCACTGTTTATCGACTGGTTTGCGGCCCGCGGTCCGTACGGTGGCGTCGCCGTCGGGGGTATTGGCCGTGCGGCGGTCTGGCGTGGCGGCTGGTATGCGCATCCGGGCGCATACTACGGCGCCGGCGTCGTCGCCGGGGCGGCGCTGGGCGCGGCTGTCGCTTCCGAGCGTCCTTACTATTACCAGCATCCGGCGTGCGGATATTACCCCTATCCGCCTTGCTACTAGCACCAGGGCCAAGCGACATGCCCGTGCTCGTTTCGGTCCGGTGGGAGGTTTGCAAGAGCCTTCCACCGGAGGCGACAGGACTGAGGAGGTAGATTGGACCATCTAGCGAACCCGAACCCGGTATTCGAAATCTTCGTCGGCACTGTATTTCTGATCGTCGTCATTTTCGTGCACGGCGTGGGTATCCGGAGCATCGGCCTTCAGTTCAGCAAATCCTGGGCGCACGTCACCAGCGTCACATCTCACTGGCGCCTGAACCTGATGCTGTCAGTGACGATCGCCGCGCTGGCGCTCCTGCACTTCGCAGAAACTCTGATCTGGGCGGTTCCTCTCTATGTCAGGGATATCATCCCCTCTATGCGCGACAGCTACTATTACGTCCTCGAGAGCTATACGACGCTGGGGGAGGGCAACGTCACTCTCCCGGATCGGTGGCGTCTGCTTGGGCCGATCATAGCAATGTCCGGCTTGTTCACCTTCGGCTGGACGGGGAGCGTCCTGGTCAGCATCATGACCGACTTCGGCAAGTTCGACAGACTGCAGGCACGGCGGGAGCGTGTGGAGGAGGATAAGGCGCCATGAGGCGGTTCTCGCTTTCGCCGCTGCTGCTTAAGGTAAGCGTGCGACCCCAGCTTTCATCGATACCCTTGCTGCGAGATGAGGAGCAGCCTCTACGCGGCGAGCGACGTCGATCCAGCAATCTCGAGCCTAACCAACGGTCGGTTCCGATCAATTTCAAGTGCCAAACCTCTCGAAATCGAGAGACAACCAGTCAGCTTGTTAGCAGGTCTGGCGACAGCGGGTCCGACGTCGTCAGCGTGCGAGTTGACGCCCTGCTGCCCCGAAGTGATGAGACGAAAGGAAGAACCATGAGACCAATTCACGGCTATCTATCCACATTGATTCCGCCGTTCGCGGCAGGCGCTTTCCTGGCCATGCAAACAATTGCCGCCTTGGCGGAGGCACCGCCAATCCCCGAATCCATTGCAACGCCGAATGTCGTCGATACCAATATCGGCAAGTTCGAGTTCAAGGACGGTGTGCCGAGCAAGTCCACCGCAGATAGGCTCTACGACAATCTCGACTTCACCTATGCCTACCGCGCCTTCATGGACAACATGCGCGGCGTCAGCATTCATGCGCTGCGCAATGCCATGCAGGATATCGGCATGAAGGAAAACGAAGTTCTCGTCTTTTCCGAACTGATGGACGCCAAGTCGCTGTTTTTGACGGCCAATGCCGACACGATCTACGTCATGGGGTATCTCGACCTGTCCAAGGGACCCGTGGTGCTGGAGGCTCCGCCCAAGTTCCTGGGGGTCGTGCAGGATGCCTGGTTCCGCTGGGTTATCGACCTCGGTGGGCCGGGGCCTGACCGCGGAGAAGGCGGCAAGTACCTGATCGTGCCTCCGGATTACGACGGGCCGCTGCCGGAGGGCGGATACTATGTCGCCCAGGCCAGGACCAACACGATACTGTGGTTCGGCCGATCGTTCCTCGAGAACCATGACGATCCCAAGCCAGTGGTGGAGACAATCCGCAAGTTCACCAAGGTCTACCCGTTTGAGCCCGGTGGTGTCGGTACCCCCATCGCCGAGTTTCTTGCCGGCAAGGCCAAGTTGGGCAAGATCGACCTGCCACCGCCCACTGTCTTCCACGAAGGCAGCGGCAAGGTGATGAATACGATCCCCCCCAACGACTGGAGCTACTTCGAGATGCTGAACGAGGTGGTTCAGGGGGAGCCGGCCACCTCGCTCGACGCGGAGTTGATGGGGCCGCTGGCGGCGATTGGCATCGTCAAGGGGAAGCCCTTTGCACCTGATGAACGCATGAAGAAGATCATGAGCGACGCGCTCGCGGTGGGCAATGCAACCTCGCGCAGTCTTTTCATGTCCCCGCGTGATCCGAGCTGGTTCTATTATCCGAACTCGTCCTGGTTCAATTTTCTCTTCCTAACTGGCTACGAGTTCGAAACACCGATCCCGGAGATCACGGCCGAGGGCGTCAAACCATTTCCCGCGACCGGTTCTCGGACCATGGACGCGCGGACGAACTTCTTCTACGGCGTGACCGGTATCACCCCGGCCATGGCGATGCGGCTGCCGGGCATCGGCTCGCAATATCTGCTGGCGATGACGGATGCCGACAAAAACCACTTCGACGGTGCCAAGACCTACAAGGTGACGTTGCCGAAGGGTATACCCGAGGCGAATTTCTGGTCGTTCACGGTGTACGACAATATGACCCGCTCGATGCTCGACACGTCACAGCGCTATCCTCGCGCGGGCAGCCAGAATTATCCTTCACCCGCTGCCGAGGCCGGAGCCGACGGCTCGATCACGGTCTGGTTTGCCCCTGAGCAGCCGCAAGGCGTTCCGCGCGGCAACTGGATTCAGACCGACCCGAAGAAGGGCTGGTTTACGATTCTACGCCTTTACAGCCCGCTCGAGCCTTTCTTCGACAAGTCATGGCGGCCGAGTGAGATCGAACTCGTGAAATGAGAATATCGGCCCTGGTAATAAGCAGGGCCGCTATTTCTTGGGTCGCAGTTCTAATCCCATGAAGATGCGCAATATTGCACGAGCGCTTTGCGTTATGGCGTGCGTTCGAAGGATTCTCCAAGCGAGGCGACACCGTTCAGCTTGAGTAGGCGACGGTCTGCGGAAATGACCCCAAGCACGACAATCGTCACGAGGTAGGGAAGGCTGGCGAGAAGTTGCGAAGGCAGGTTCACGCCCACGGCCTGGGCGGCAAGTCCCATCAGGGAAACGGCGCCAAAGAGGCAGGCGCCGAGGAAGATGCGACCGGTGAGCCAGGTACCGAAGACGACGAGGGCGATGGCGATCCAGCCACGGCCGGCGATCATGCCATCGGCCCAGAGTGGCGTATAGACCACAGCGGCGTAGGCGCCGGCAAAACCGGCCATCGCTCCACCGAAGGCGACGGTTGCGACGCGCACTGCGATCACCCTATATCCGATGGCGTGAGCGGCTTTGGGATTTTCCCCGACTGCACGAATGACAAGACCGGTCTTGGTATAGGCAAACATTGCCCAGACGGCGAGGGTGGCGCCCAGTGACAGCCACACGACGATGTCCTGGACGAACAGGCCGCCGATGACCGGGATCTTGGAGAGCCCCGGAATGGCAATCTTTTGAATGCCAGGAACCGTCAGCGCCTCGTAGCTCTTGCCGAAAAGTGCGGAGAGACCCTGGCCGAGAATACCGATGGCAAGACCGCTCGCCACCTGGTTTGCCCGAAAACCGAGCGCGACGAAGGCGAAGATCAGTGACAGGATAGCGCCGCCCGCCCCGGCGGCGACGAAGCCGAGGAAATGGCCGCCGCCGTGATAGACGATGATGAAGGCGAGAACGGCGCCGAAGGCCATCAGCCCTTCGACCCCCAAGTTCAAGACTCCAGCGCGCTCGACCACCAGCTCACCGAGGGCGGCAAGCAGGAACGGCGTCGCGGCTGCGAGCATGCCGGCCAGGATGAACTCGATGGCGCTCATGATGGGCTCCGGTGTGCGCGCGGCCACTCAAGGCGATAGCGCACGAAGGCGATGGCGATGAGATAGGCGAGGAGCAGACTGCCCTGGAAGACGCGGACTGCGGCGATCGGCAGGCTCGCGGAAACCATGGCATTGTCGCCGCCGATATAGAGCGCGGCCATGATCAGCGCGGAGAAGACGATGCCGATCGGATGCAGCCCGCCGAGATAGGCAACTATGATGGCGGCGTAGCCATAGCCGGTGGAAATCGAGCGTTGCAACTGGCCAAGCGGCCCGGCAACTTCAGCGGCACCGGCAAGACCGGCGGCGAAACCGCCAATGAGAAGGGAAAGCCAGATCGCTGAGCCTTCGCTGAAACCGGCGTAGCCGGCGGCGCGCGGTGCGAGACCACCCACCTGCAGCTTGTATCCCATGAAGCTTCTTTGCATGAAGACAAAGGCGGCAAGCGAGAGCGCAAGCGCCAAGAGCAGCGAGACGTTGACGCGTGTACCCTCGATCAGCAGCGGTACCATGGCGTCATACTGGAACATGACGGATTGGGGGAAATTGAACCCGTTCGGATCCTTCCATGGGCCAAGGAGCAGGTAATAGAGCAATTGTGCCGCGACCAGGCTCAGCATCAGCGAGACGAGGATCTCGTTGGCGTTGAAGCGAACGCGCCAGAAGGCGGTGAGGGACGCCCACAGCGCGCCGCCGAGTGCGCCAAGCAGTAGCATCGCCGGCCAGATCCACTGGCCTGTCGCCTGCGGGAAGTAAATCGGGATGGCGGAGGCGAAGATTGCCCCGAGGATAAACTGACCCTCAGCACCGATGTTGAAGACCTTGGCACGAAAGCCGATCGCAAGCCCTTGGGCGATGAGAAGCAGTGGTCCGAACTTCAAGAGCACTTCCGAAAAGGAGGCGAAGGACACGAACGGTTCAAGCAGCATCGCATAGATGACGGAGACCGGGTCGCGGCCCATCAGCACATAAAGGCCGAGATTGAGACCGGTGGCGACGATGAGTGCAATTGCGGGCGCCAAAAGTGTGGCGGTGAGCGAGGCGCGCTCGCGTCTAACGAGGGCCGGAAGCAATGCTGCGGACGAAACGCTCATGCCAGTGCCTTCTCTGGTGATGCCTTTGCTCCGATCATATATCGGCCGATCTCCTCTGGCTTCGTGTCTCGTGGGACAAGCGGCTTGCTCAAGGTGCCGTGGTAGAGCACCTGGATCGAATCACTCAGTTCGAAAAGCTCTTCGAGCTCCTCGGAAATCACGAGGATGGCCATGCCCTCGTTGCGCAATTTAATCAGTCTGCGGCGGATCGCAGAGGCGGCACCGATGTCGACGCCCCAGGTTGGCTGAGCGACGAACAGCAGCTTCGGCTTCAACATGATCTCGCGGCCGACGATGAATTTTTGCAGGTTGCCGCCCGAAAGCGATCCGGCCTCGGCATCGGGGCCGGGCGTGCGGACATCAAATTGGCGGATGCAATCGTTGGTGAAGCCTGTTGCCCGCGCCTTGTCGACCAGCCCATGCCGTAAGAGATGCAATGGATGCGCCGTCAACAGGCTGTTGAGGACGAGCGACATTTCCGGCACGGCGCCGCGTCCGAGGCGATCTTCCGGGACGAAAGCAAAGCCAAGGCGACGGCGGGCGGCCGCATCGAGCGTGCCGACATCCTGGCCCATCATGAAGACCTTCTCGCGCGAGCGCGAAAGCACCTGCTCGCCGGAAATCAGTGCCGCGAGCTCGCTCTGGCCGTTGCCCGAAACGCCCGCGATCCCGAGGATCTCGCCGGCGCGCACTGTGAGACTTATACCGGAAAGAGCTACGCCGAAGGGATCGTCCGGCTGGTGATCGAGACCAACGATCTCAAGCCGCATTTCCCCGCCGGCATGGGGCACGGCCGGCATCGGTTCCGGCATGTCGCGGCCGATCATCATGCGGGCGAGATCATGGGCGTCGTGTTCGCGCGGGTCGACATTGCCGGTGACGCGCCCCGCGCGCAGGATGGTTGCCCGGTCGCAGATCGCCCGGATTTCCTCAAGCTTGTGGGAAATGAAGAGGATGGAGACCCCGCCGTCGCGCAGACGTCGCAAGGTGTCGAAGAGCTTGTCGACCAGCTGCGGCGGCAAGACGGAGGTCGGCTCGTCAAGGATCAGGAGCTTCGGATTGGTCATCAGGCATCGGATGATCTCCACCCGCTGCCGCTCGCCGACCGAGAGTGCATGCACATAAGCAAGCGGATCGACCTCGAGGCCGAAGTCGCGCCCGAGCGTACGGATACGGCCGATGAGATCAGCCTTCTTGCCGGGCACCACGAGCAGGATGTTTTCCACCACCGTCAGGGTCTCAAACAGTGAGAAATGCTGAAACACCATGCCGATGCCCCGACGCCTTGCCTCGGCAGGGGAGGCAAGGGCAAGCGTTTCTCCTTCCCAGACGACGGTCCCGTCATCTGGCTGTTCTACGCCGTAGACGAGTTTCATCAGCGTCGATTTGCCCGCCCCGTTTTCTCCAAGGATTGCATGGATCGAGCACGGAGCCACATCCAGATCGATGCCTTGGTTGGCATGGATCTGGCCGTAGGACTTCGAAATGCCGCGGAGCGACAGGAGCGGAGCGGTCACGAGCTTACTTCGGCAGCGGCGTGGTCACGCCCTTGACGTGCCAGTCCATGGCAATGATGTCGGCATCGCTCATGGTCGCGCCGGAGGCGACGACTTCGCTGCCATCGGCCTTGGTGACCGGACCTTGGAAGGGCGAGCCACTGCCATCGGCGATCTTGGCTTCGACGCTCTTGATCTTGGTCATCGTGTCGGCCGGGACGTCCGGGCTCCAGTCAGCGATATGAACGACTTTCTCCTTCATGCCAAGGAACGCATTGGCGCCCTTGAACGTGCCAGCGACATGGGCATCGACCGAAGCCTTGAAGAAGGGCGACCAGTCGGTTGCGGCACAGCCGAGGTAGAATTTCGGCGCGTACTTCTTCATCGAGGAGTTGAGGTTGCAGGAATAGACGCCGGCTGCCTCGCAGGCAGAAACGACTGATGGTGTATCCTGTGCGTTGGAAAAGATCACGTCGCAGCTCTGCGCGATCAGAGCCTTGGCCGCCTCCTGTTCCTTGGCCGGATCAAACCACGAATTCACCCAGACAACGGAGACTTCGGCCTTCGGGTTGACCGCCTGAGCGCCGAGCGTAAACGCGTTGATCGAGGCGATCAGTTCCGGGATTGCAAATGCGGATACCGAGCCGAGCTTGCCGGTCTTGGAGATGGCGGCGGCCGCCATGCCGAGCAGGTAGGTGCCTTCGAAATTTTTCGCGGCAAAGGGCGAGAAGTTCGGTGCAACCTGGAAGCCGGAGGCATGCAGCACGCTGACCTTCGGATTGCGGCGGGCGATCTGCAGGGCACCGTTCTGGTAGCCGAAGGAGCCGGCGATCAGGAAGTTGTTCCCGTCTGCAACCGACTTGTTCATGATGCGGTCGGCGTCAGGGCCTTCGGCGATGTTTTCAAGCACGCTGACCTTCACCTTGTCGCCATAGGCGGCCTTGACCGGCTCGAGGCCGTCCTGCAGCGCGCGGCCCCAGCCCACGTCACCGATAGGAGAGGGGACGACGAGTGTAATGCCAAGTGGTGCGTCGGCAGAAAGTGCCGCACGCCCCCCAAAGGCACCAGCGAGGCCCGCAGCCGCGGCTCCCTGCATCAATGTTCTGCGCGTGATCCTTGTCATGTCTTGGTTCCCCTTCTTGGTGTGTTAAAATTCCGCAGCGGCGAGAGCGGCTTCAGCCTCGGCAAACAGCCGAGCTTCATCGAGCCCCACGAACTCACCCTTCTGCCAGACGATGCGGCCGTTGATCATGGTCAGATCGGTCGGCATGCCGATGCCGACCTTGGCAATCAGGCTCAACGGGTCGTGTCGCGTGCCGACATAGTCCATGCGCCTTGTGTCGATCGCAAAAAGGTCTGCAGCCAGCCCCGGTGCAAGTCGACCGATATCGTGACGGCCGAGCAGGGCTGCCCCGCCTGTCGTCGCATAGCCAAGGAAATCGACCGGCGGCGGAACGGCGTGCTGGCGCGTCGAGGCAGCCAGGCACTGGAGCATATAGGCCGAGTGGACGCAATGCATCAGGTTCGAGTTGTCATTTGATGCAGCCCCGTCACAGCCGAGCCCGACCCGCAGGCCAAAGGCGGACATGGCGGGGATGTCGGTCACTTCGGCGCCAACGAGGTAGACCGGCTCGGGGCAATGCGAGACGCCGGTCCCGCTTGCCGCCATCTTGCGGAGCTCGTCATGCGTCAGCTCCCAGCAATGGGCGTAGAAGGTATCGGATCCGGCAAAGCCGAGTTCCGCGCAATAGTCGACCGTGCGCATTCCATGGCGGGCTTCGATGACCGGGCTTTCACCCTCGCCGACATGCGTGTGCATCTGGACGCCGCGATCGCGTGCCAAAGCGACCGATTGGACGAATGTCTCGCGGTAGCAGTTGACGGGTTGGCAAGGCGAAACGACAACCTGGCGCATGCTGAAAGGCTTGGCATCGTGGTAGGTGTCAATCAGGCGCGCACAATCACCGATGAACTCGTCGGTCGTCTCCAGCATCGCATCCGGGATCGTCGAGCCTTCGGACTTTGGCAGCGTGTTGCCGCCGCGACCGGCATGAAAGCGCATGCCCAGGAGGTCGGCTGCTTCGAACTGGCGGTCGATCAGTCGCTTTCCGGCATGTCGCGGGAAACAATACTGGTGGTCGAAGGCCGTGGTGCAGCCATGCTTGATCATCTCGGCCATCGCCGTTACCGAGGAATGATAAAAGCAATCCTCGTTCAGCCGCGAGAAGATCGGATAGATACGGTCGAGCCACTCGATAACCGAAAGCTTCGTCCAGTCGAGATCTGCCCGGTTGCGTACGAAGCACTGGAAGAAGTGATGGTGCGTGTTGACGAGCCCCGGATAGACGAACCAGCCGGTGGCGTCTTGAACTGCGGTCCCAACAGGCAATTCACCGCGGTCGAGGTTTTCACCGATGGCCTGGATCGCCGGACCGGTCGTCAGAACATCGACATTGCGCCGGACCGTCGGCCCCTTGCCCTCGTCGACGATCGCCGCTGCGCAGTTCTTCAGAAGGTAGCCGGCCATCTATTCGTCGTCCGGAGCGATCTGCGGCTCGGGCTTCAATTCGTGCAGCCGGTGGATGCCCGGCATCTCGATGAACGCGTCGAGCGCGCGGATGGCGCGCGACCAGAGGCGGATCGCCGGATAGGGATCGAGAGAGACGCCACCGTCTGGCGCGAGCGCCACGTAAGGGAAGCAGGCGATATCGGCCACTGTCGGACGCTCTGAGGCGAGGAACGACTTGCCGTGCAGGTTCTGTTCGACAAGTCCGGCCTCCAGTTCGCGGAGCGCAGCGGTCCCTTGTGTCTGCAGGAGGGCGATATCGCCGGGACGGTGCAGCATCTCATGCAGGCGTGCGCCTCCGAGATTGGTAGTCAGCCGATGTGAAAAGGAAAGCCACTGCTGCACTCGGGCGGCTTCGTCGGCTGTCGAGCCGCCAAGCCATTCCGGTGCGCTCTTTGCCGCAAGATAGACGAGCATGGCCGACGATTCCGTCAGCAGGAGATCTGCGTCCTCCAGGATCGGGATCGAGCCGGCCGGGTTGAGCGTCAGGAGCTCGGGCCCGCGATGCTCGCCGCCGGGGTGAAAGTCCACCGGCCTGATATCAAGCTCGACACCTGTAAGAGCCGCCATCAGCCGCACTTTGTAGCAACTGGGAGAGAGGATGTAATCGTAGAGCTTCATTGCGCCACCAGCTGTGCGCCATAGGTGTAGTCGTGGCGTTTCAGCCAGCGTCGATACGCGACGGAAGTCAGGTCGGCGCGCGTCGGTATCTCCATCCCGGGGTCAAGCGGCAGAAGTCGCGGGATCTGGTTTTCAAGGATCGACCGGTCCTGAAGGAAGATCGTCTGTTGAAAGTGGATCAGATCGGTCATTGGGGTGACATCGTCGAATAGCGCCATCCATGGCCACACATCGCATAGATCCTCAGCCAGCGGCTGCACGAAAAGGGTGATCACATCCCACTCTGCGGGGCGGGGTGGGCAGGTCTTGTAGAGCACGGAGCAGGTTGGAGCCGGCACGCGGTACATGTATTCCGTCGTGATCCCGCCGCTTGCCGACTTTGCCGCCTGCGGCTGATAGAACTTCACCTGCGTTGCCCAGACCTCGTCCTCGACGTCCCGGATTTCGACCTTGTAATTCTGAACCTCCGTGTGTGGCTCGGCGCCAAGAATATCTGTGTGCACGAACGGGAAATGCGCAATGTCGAGAAAGTTCTCGACCGCGCGAAGCGGCGAGCAGCGCACCCGCACGACGCCGACATCGACAAACCGCCGACCCGGCTGGTCAGCCTCGGGGATTGCAAACAGCTCCTTGTCGGGAGTGCCGAGCGAGGACCAAACGTGTCCATAACGGACGCGCACAGGCAGATCGCGGCCGCTGCGAGATGTCACGGTGGCCTTGCCATCCGCATTGACCGAGACCTCGATCGGCTCGCCCATCAGAGCGGTTTCATATGCACGTTCGTTGAGCCGGCTGAAAAGGCCGACCGGATACCACTCGTTGCGCATCGCTCCCAGTTCCATCACGCGATCCCTTTTGCCTGGACGTCTTCTGCCGCCCGCCGCAAGGCTTCGGCGATCCGTGACGCAAAGATGCGCTGGGACACAGGGGCATCGCCCTTCAAAAGTACGTGGATCAGCGTCTGATCCTGCTCCTGTGCAACAAGCAGCAGTCTCAGCTCCGTCGAATTGCCGGATGTTCGCAGAAGGCCGTCGGCGCCGCTCTTTGCGCCGGCTGCCGCTTCAATGGCGGCAATGCCGGCATTTGCCATCAGCGAACGCAGGGGAACGAGGCCTTCAAATCGTGGCGGTTGGTCCGTCGGTTCTCCAACGGCCACCCAGATCACGCCGTCGGCTTCCTGGACTTGTTGTGTTGCGACGCGGATCGTTTCGGGCGGCACGAGCCCCGGATGGGCCGGAATACGCAGACAGTTTCCGGCCTGCGCATAACTCCAGCCGTGATAGATGCAGGACAGAGCCTCGCCGCGGACAAAGCCATGCGACAGGCGCATGCCACGGTGAGGACAGCGATCTGCAGATGCCGCTGGACGCCCCGAAGCACTTCTCCACAGGGCGATGGGTCCGGCTGGTGTGCGTGCCGGCATTACCGTTCCTGGCGGCAAATCCGCGGAAAGGGCGACTGGCGTCCAGATGCCCGTCGTGTCGGATCGCATGACTAGACTTTCTTAGCATTATCAATATTTTGCCTGCGCCACGCGCGACGGCTGGGTCATTGGCATGTTGCAGGCTGCCATCACGTTTGCATAATAGTTTCGCATTGGCAACGCTGATTAAATAAAAGGCAGCGGAAAGTTGAGCGGTAACCGCTACCCCTGTTTTGCGTCGGTGATGATTGGCGTGCGGAGTATCGTTTCCACCCAGACGTCAATCGGCCCAAGCGAGCACCCGATCTCCATCATATCGATCAATTCTGCTGGCCCGGCAACCTCCAGTTCAATCCGGTGCGCACTGGTATGAGATATTGCCTGCGACAGGCCAAGCTTTGCCGCGTGACGGCGAATCCAGGGAATGAAGGAGGCGGCCTCAAGGTCGCCAAGGATCGTGATCCGCTCCTGCAGGTGGCTTTGATGCTGTTCCATCATGAAGGTCTCGCGCTTTCGCCTTGATGACAGCATAGCGTCTAAATGAGCTGGTAAAAGCCCCGTCTGCGCTTGTCCAAAGCCCGCGGGTTCGCGTGAAGACGGGGTCCTGCTTTGGCAGTGCTCAGGCATCGATGGCTGCGGTCTCCCTGTTGTCGCGGTTTTGACATGCGTCAACTGCATGGAAGCCATGCCTTGTCTCAATGCGCCGTGGTGTCCATTTAGGGGCCAGGCGATCGTCGCCTAAAGTGCCCGCCAATGAGAAAGATTGTGTAGCGGCTGGAAGGTCGCCTCGCGGCCATGCGCGTTTGGGAGCTCTCGATGCAGGAACCTGGCAAGACACTTGATGAAATGACGCTGCGCGAACGATCGAGCATCATGTCGATGGTCGCCGAAGCGCTGGAAGAGACTGCAGGGCAGGCACAAGAAATCGGTGACATCCGCTATGCTGTCAATTCGACCTGTCTTGCGAACACGATCCGTGGACTTGTCAGCGATCTCTCGCCACGGGAGTTGAGGGCCGCGGCCATTCTCCTCGAGCAAGGGATCTCGCTCGTAGCTTCGTTCGAGGACCGGATGCGCGGTGGAAGCACCCTGCATTAGGCGTGCGGCGACATCGCCACCGGGGGGCTTGGATGCCAATTGCACCCCGCGGGGCAGCGTCGGAGCGAGCCACACAAAAGCGCGCGTTCTTTTTTTGTGAGAGTGTATCGCCGGCTCGATCGCCAGGTGCGGCTGACTGCTAGAGGCTGCCGCGCATCTCCACATGCGGGCAGGTGCCGAACCTCTTCGCGGCCGTCGATACGGCTCAAGAGCGTTTCTGCAGCCGTGCGACCAATTGAGCGGTGTTTTGATCGACGCTGGTTAGCCCAACGAGAGCGAACGGCGAATTGTCGTAACCAATGATGGCGAGGTCTTCGGGAACGCGTACGCCACTTGTTCGAGCCGCGTTGAGCAGCGGCACCGCATCAAGATCCGACGAGACGAATACTGCGCGGTGGCGGTCTTGCGCTTTAAGGAACTCGCGACCTACCGATCCATCGCAACAGGCGGCGACGGGCCAGATGTTGCATTGCATCTGGAACATTGAAACGGCTGTTGAATTGCTGTCAACAAAATTGAGTTAGGAAGAACGGCATGAGCTACAAGGTTGCCCATCTTGATTCGCGCAAACGCGCTCTCGAAAAGCAAGAGAGTCGCGATCGGGATCAGGCGCGCCTGAACAATGGTTCGGTAAGCCCCTCTCAGTTGCGCCGTGAGAACTCCGCGTTTGCTGTACTTCCTTTTCATGGCTACAAGATGGTTGCTATCGGCGGCAAAGCTTTGGCTCACTCCTAAGGGAGTGCCGGAGATGATTGTCGATGGCGGCGAAGATGCCGAACCGCATCTCACAGCAGAAGAAATTCAAACCCTTCTAGGCTTATTATTGTCGGCGGGTAGACGATCAATATTTGGGCCGAACTTTATCATGGCATGGACGAGGATCTCGACGCTCTCGGCGAACTGACGAGCAAGGATCTCGATTTCATCACAACCGGGAAAACTCGGGAACCGCGATCTGAGCGTCGCGATGTTTGTAGGATGCGCAACCACTCCATAGGATCGCGGCGATCCTACGAGGTCAGCGACTCGAAGTCTGGTGGCCCCTCGAGCAGTCTGGTGATCAACAGTCTGCGGATGTCCTTAAATCGGCGAGTGATTAAAGACAGGCATCCGCGTGCCTTCTGACACTCGGCTGAGGTAAACCCGGGCGGTATCGAGCGCTTCGCGAATTGTCACATCCATATCAAGATAGCGATAGGTTCCGAGCCGTCCCACAAAGGTGATGGATGTTTCGGCGCTTGCGCGTTGCACATACTGGGTCAGCTGTTCTTTGTCTTTGACGAGCCGGATTGGATAATAGGGGATGTCCTCATCGCCGCAGATACGAGAGAATTCCCGATAACAGACGGAACCCTTATGTTCTTCCCAGGGCGAGAAGTGCTTGTGCTCGGTGATGCGCGTATAGGGTACAGACACGTCGCCGAAGTTCATGACCGCGCAGCCTTGATAGTCGCCATCATAGTCGAAGCGTTCAAAATCAAGTGTCCGATATCCCAATGGGCCGAATTCGTGATCGAAATAGCCGTCGAGCGAGCCGGAATAAAACACATGCGCAAAGTCTTCCTTTTGCGTACGATGAAACCGGGCGTTGAGGTTCACGCGGATGTTGGGATGGTCCAGAATCCGGTCAACCATCTCTGTGTAACCATTCTCGGGCATCCCCTGGTACTTATGCGCGAAGTAATTGTCGTCATAATTGAAGCGTACGGGAAGCCGCTTTAGAATGGACGCCGGCAATTCCGTCGGCGAGCAACCCCACTGCTTCTGCGTATAACCTTTGAAGAAGGCCTCGTAGAGATCGTTACCGACAAAGCGGAGCGCCTGCTCTTCGAACGTTGTCGGGTCCTCGATCGTTTTGTCCGCCTGGGTCTCGATGAAGGCACGGGCATCGTCGGGCCGGAAAGTTTTCCCGAAGAACTGATTAATCGTGTGCAGATTGACAGGCAATGAATAGACTTGACCCTTGGAGGTTGTCTTCACGCGGTTCTTATAGGGCATAAAGGTCTGGAACTTATTCACATAGTCCCAGACTTCACCGTCATCCGTATGGAAAATATGCGGGCCGTACACATGGACCATCACCCCAGTTTCCTTGTCGCGCTCTGTGTGGCAGTTTCCTGCGATATGGGCGCGCATATCAAAGATCTCGACCTGATGGCCGGCCAGCGCAAGTTCCCGGCCGATGACCGCACCGGACAGTCCTGCGCCAACGATACCAATTCTTCCATTTGCACGCATTCCGGAACGCTCCAGTCTCGTATTGAGAAACACTAGAAAAAGGTGTTACGCAGCGATCGAGCTGCGCATCAGTTCGTCGTAAGCACCGATCAGACGATCCAGCGCCAGGCCCTGCTCCTGGGGGCCGAAGCTGAGATGGCTCACCGTGAAATCCGAATAAATCGCAGTGGGTCGGCTGAGGAGTTCCGGCAGATCGACTGTCAGCGCTCGCTCGTCATCGCCTTTCGGCAGTGCCATATGCACGAGGTCCTTGCCAAGCCAGGCAATAAAGTTGATCGATTGGCGCTCCTTCCATTCGATTACTTTGTTCGGCAAAGGCAGATGCTTGCCATTGGTTTGCAGGAAGTAGTCGTGTAGCTCGTTCGCACGCTCTGCGCTTTGCCACAGGCTTCCTCCAAACCCACCCGCAGGTCGCTCAAAATGACCGACATGATCGGGAATGGAACCGGCCACCTGCTGCCAGTGAGCACAGACGCCGTTGTTCACCACATTGGCCGAAACAATCACATATTTTGGGTTTGTCCTCCGGAACTCAATGAAATCACTGAGTTTTTCGAGATCCATGTAGACAATGTCGTCATCGCACTTCAAAAATATGGAGTCCGAAAAGGACTGTAACCGTGTCGCGTAGAAGTTATAGGCTTGCCAATAGGGCATCTGCTCGTTCGGGTTCCCCACGAAGCGGTGTATCCGCGACCGCACGTCGCCCAGCTCCAGGGAGGCACCCCAGCCGCCGCGGACCATGATCGATGCACCGGCAGAGATATCCAGGTCGCTCCAGCTCCCAATCGACACATTATTCACATGGAGCGAGGGGATACCCGCCGCATCGACGTTAAGCACGATCTGGTTTGGAGTGCCTGGTGACAGAATGCCGGGGGTTGCTCTGCTCCAGATGGCAGGAATATCGTTGCGATCGAAATTACTCAGCCCGCTACGCGGCAGCTTCCGCAGGACGGAGTGCGAATTGTTCCAGCCGCCCACTACCACCTCGAAATAGTCTTCACCGTCGTCATTGGGAATGATTGCAAGGTGAAGGTCGTTGGTGATCGTTGCGCTGAGGCGAAGCGGCTGATTGGGCGCTACCGACCCTTTCGATTGATACGGGGCGTCGGCCCCCATGAAACGAACCGGCCCAAATTCACGCGTGACCCATTCGTGATCTTCCTGCGAGCGCGTGAAATCCCAGACATGCCACTCGTCTATGATTCCGGCATCCATGGCTGAGTGAATATATCGGGTCAGGATTTCCATTCTCTTCTGTCTGCCCGCAAAGGTGACAAGTATAACTGGAGCCATTTCAACCTCTTTTCCTCAAGTTGGTTGCGCTCATTGCGCAGGAGCAATTTCTGCCGTCCACAGACGGTCGTCATACGGGATAGGGGAAAGGGCGTGCCAGTTTGCCAGCTTCTCGATATATCGCTGCCGGTAGGCGGCGCTATCGTCGAACTCGATGTTCTCGTTCATGATCTCCACCCCGACCTCGTAGTAGACGTCGAGGTTTCTCAGATCGGGCACGGGTGTTTCGCCGCGCTCGCACTCGCCCTGCATTTGCCAATACAATTGCTCGAGACGGCGAACGAGAGCCGGAATGTCGCGAAGAACGCTGGCATCGCGCTGGCGCTCCAAGGACTGCCTTACGGCACTCAGGGCCACACGATCCTCCGCAAATGCGATGGCTTTACCAACGTAGTCGTCTGGCCCGTCGCATATCAGTTCCGGCACACCCGCCGCAGCGACGATGCTGGCACAAAACCGTGATGCGAAGCCATTGCCGGGGAAGGTCAGGACAGGCAATCCCATTGTGACCGCATCGCCTGCCGTGGAATGCGCTCCATAAGGAAAGGTATCTAGAAAGAGATCGGCCACCCCGATGCGTGCCAGATGCTTCGGATTGGGGGCCTTGGAGGCGAAGATCAGGCGTTCCGGTGCCACTCCTTGTTGCTCGGCGGCTTGCCTAAGCCGCTGATCGACATCTTCGCCTCCGCTCAGCAACCAGAGGACACTGCCGGGCGTTGCGCAGAGAATAGTCATCCAACGAGCAAAGCAGGCAGCGGTGATCTTCTGCATGCCGTTGAAGCAGGCAAAAATGAACGCACCCTCAGGCAGCCCAACCTCCGCACGGTCCGGCCGAGGCGCGATTTGCCTCTTGCGGTCGACGGGTTGGTTGCAAGGTATCCGGAGCACTTTTTCCGAATAATAGATCTCGTGGCCAGGCGGGATGATATGCTCGTCGGCGATGATGTATTGGTGGAATGGACTTCCCATGGTGCCGGGATAGCCACAGAAAGCAACGATCACCGGCGCCGGCCGATAAGCAAAGATCTTGGTGCGTGCATGTTTCGTGTAGCCGTTGACATCAATGAGAATGTCGATCTCGTCTGCGATGATCTGCCTTGCGGCATCGCTGTCGCTGATCATCGAAATATCGCGCCAGCAATCGACGGCACTCACTATGCGTGATTGTGTTGCATCGGCTGTACGCGCTTCACCACAATAATAGGCGTAGATCTCGAGGGTGCTCTTATCGTGCGTCTCGAAGACCTCGCTGAGCGCAAAGCCGACCGCGTGGTCGCGCAGATCAGACGACACATATCCAATACGCAACCGTTGCGCGGTATTGGATTTTTGACGAGGGGCAATGCGCGCAAACCCTGTCAAGTCGGGCCGACCGACAAGCGACGTGCAATAGCGATAGGCCTTGGCAAGCTGGAAAATGGGATCGTCGGCATAGCAGGCGAGGGTCAGGGGCGACAACGCGTCCAAGAGTTGTCGCGCGGAGACGTGTTCCGAAGGGACCAATGTCGGCCATTTGCACTGGCGTTGCCGCAAAGAGGTCCAATGCTGACCTGATTCAATCTTATCGGGCCGCAACTCCATTGCCTGCCAAAGGGTCTTTTCCGCCTCTTCCATAAGCCCTGCGTTCTCGAGCACTCGACCGATATGCTGGAGAATCATCAGGCGATGTGTAACGCGTTCGGGTGTGATCTCGGCCGTCATCTCCGCAAAGGCCTGCCATTGCTGGATCGCCTGTCCGGTCAGACCGGCATCCTCAAGGGCGCGGCCAAGATTGATATGGCCCTGGCCGAATCGCGGCTCGATCTTCAAGGCAGCGCGCAACGCATTGATCGAGCCGCTCAGATCACCCAGCTGCCGCAGCGTAACGGAATAATTGAAGTAGACCAGATGCAGTAGGGGGTTGGAATCGTTGTACGCAATCCAAGACCTGTAAAGTTCCCCGGCTTGCTCTCTTTGTCCGGCGGAATTCAAGCTCTCGGCACACTGAAACAGCCCCGTCACCGAAAGTTGCTGTTGTCGTGCGCGTTCAAGTAGAACCGGGAGTGGCGAAGGAGGCGCTGAGGCAAGATTTGTGTTGATGTTCATAGAAATTCCGATGACAGGCGGCCGACACTGAGAACATGTTTTGAAGCGTCATAGTCGCGTTAGCTTGCTTTGGGCTTGTGCTTTCATTGTTTGCTCGGTTTGCCTCTGCTATTCCGTCTGGAACCGGCATCATTCGCATTGCCGATCTTCCGAAAAGAACATAGGAAGTCTTCGTCTCGCGAAGACTCAGATCCTACAAAGTTGTTTTATCTGTATTATTGGCTCTCGAAGAGGCACGTAATGCATGCATTTCGGGTCCTGCTGAAGACTTTCGACGCCTGCATCTCGCCGATATGTTGCCAAATCGGGTCAGCGGCTTAGCTTCGTGTCGGAAGCAAGCCTTTGCTTGAACCTTCTCGATCCAACAGAATTTGCATTGTCCAAGTCTGAGACAAATTTGTCCTTGGATTCGGCCCGTTAACTCAAAATTTAACCTTGGCCGCTACCTCTTCTCTCAGAAGTCCACAGTTCGCAACTGGGTGAGACTTCGGCAAAATGAATGGACCAATCCTTTCAGGAGGGGACCTCATTCGTGGGCGTAGGAAGCAGGATGCTTTTGTCCTGTCTGCATGAAGCCTTCCTGCGCTAGGGCTCCCGCGAGCCATGTCCTCAATCCGACATTTCCGTTCATCGGGACGCTTTAGCGATCGAAGTTTTCGCGTCGAGATGAGCGGGCGCCGCATATGGCACGCGCATTACGTAGCTGAGCCTCGGACGAGGGGTCGCCGCGTTTGTCTCGTGGTCGGCAGCACCGGTGATGTCCACAAACGATTAACCTCGAAGGCTCGCGTCCATGACTTCCATCATCAGCTCCCTTAGCGCCAATCAGATCAAGTCCCTTTCGACCATCACGATCGCCTCGCTGACCACCAGCGACATCGCAGTGATGACGACCACTCAGGTCAAGGCTCTCTCCTCGGCCCAAATCGCGGCGCTCAGCACCGACGATATCGCGGCCTTCTCCACCGGGCAGATGAGCGCCATTGCGGCCACCTCGGTCGCTGGCTTGACCCTGAGCCAGCTTGCAGCTCTCGACACCTCGAAGATCGAAAGCCTGGCGTCGACTCAGGTCGCGGCACTGAATTCAACACAAGTTGCCGCGTTGACGTCATCCCAAGTCGAAGCGTTGACCTCTTCGCAGGTCGGTGCCATGACCTCGGCGCAGATCTCGGCCCTGTCCACTGATGACGTTGTGACTTTCTCGACCGCCGATGTTGCTGCGATCTCCGCTGCTGCGCTGGCAGGCCTTTCCACCGGCAACCTCGCAGCCCTGTCGACCGATCAGGTTGCGGCCCTCAAGACCACCCAGATTGCCGCACTGAAGACGGCCCAGGTAGCGGCTCTGACGACTGCGCAGATCGGCGTCCTGAGCTCGTCGCAGATCAATGCTCTATCCGGCACGCAGGTGGCGGCCCTGAGCACCGACGATCTTGCCGCACTCTCCACCGATCAGGTCGCCGCGCTGAGTTCCAAGGCCATCGGCTCGTTGACGACCACCCAGATCGGTGCCCTGAGCACGGCTCAGGCCGAGGCCCTGACCTCTGCCCTTGTCGGCGCACTGAGCTCCGTCCAGATCGCGGCGCTGTCTTCCGCAGACATCGCGACCTTCTCGACCGCCGACATTGCGTCGATCTCGGCGACTGCCCTGGCGGGTCTTTCTACCGACAACCTCGCAGCCCTGTCGACGGATCAGGCTGCAGCGCTGAAGACCACGCAGATTGCCGCGCTGAAGACGGCCCAGGTTGCGGCGCTGACGACCGCCCAGGTCGGCGTCCTGAGCTCGTCGCAGATCAATGCTCTGTCCGGCACGCAGGTGGCGGCACTGAGCACGGATGATCTTGCCGCGCTCTCCACCGACCAGGTCGCCGCGCTGAACACCAAGGCCATCGGCTCGCTGACGACCACTCAGATCGGCGCTCTGAGCACGGCCCAGGCCGAGGCCCTGACCTCCGGTCAGGTGGCTGCCCTCGGATCGGCACAGATCGCGGCGCTGTCTTCGGCAGACATCGCCACCTTCTCGACGGCCGACATTGCGGCGATCTCCGCTGCTGCCCTGGCAGGCCTTTCCACCGGCAATCTCGCAGCCCTGTCGACCGATCAGGCCGCAGCGCTGAAGACCACCCAGATTGCGGCACTGAAGACGGCCCAGGTTGCGGCGCTGACGACCGCCCAGGTCGGCGTCCTGACCTCGTCGCAGATCAGTGCTCTGTCCGGCACGCAGCTCGCGGCCCTGAGCACCGACGATCTTGCCGCACTCTCCACCGATCAGGTCGCCGCGCTGAGTTCCAAGGCCATCGGCTCGCTGACGACCGCCCAGATCGGTGCTCTGAGCACGGCCCAGGCTGAAGCCTTGTCGACCGCCCAGGTGGCTGCGCTCGGCTCGGCACAGATCGCGGCGCTGTCTTCGGCAGACATCGCCACCTTCTCGACGGCCGATATTGCGGCGATCACCGCGACTGCCCTGGCAGGCCTTTCCACCGGCAATCTCGCAGCCCTGTCGACGGATCAGGCTGCAGCATTGAAGACCACGCAGATTGCCGCACTGAAGACGGCCCAGGTTGCGGCGCTGACGACCGCTCAAGTCGGCGTCCTGAGCTCGTCGCAGATCAGTGCTCTGTCCGGCACGCAGCTCGCGGCCCTGAGCACCGACGACCTTGCCGCACTCTCCACCGATCAGGTCGCCGCGCTGAACACCAAGTCTGTCGGTTCGCTGACGACCACTCAGATCGGCGCTCTGAGCACGGCCCAGGCCGAGGCCCTGACCACCGGTCAGGTGGCTGCCCTCGGATCGGCACAGATCGCGGCGCTGTCTTCCGCAGACATCGCCACCTTCTCGACCGCCGACATTGCGGCGATCACCGCGACTGCCCTGGCAGGTCTTTCCACCGACAACCTCGCAGCCCTGTCGACCGATCAGGCTGCAGCGCTGAAGACCACGCAGATTGCCGCGCTGAAGACGGCCCAGGTTGCGGCGCTGACGACCGCCCAGGTCGGCGTCCTGAGTTCGTCGCAGATCAATGCTCTGTCCGGCACGCAGCTCGCGGCCCTGAGCACGGATGATCTTGCAGCCCTGTCGACTGATCAGGTCGCCGCGCTGAACACCAAGGCCATCGGTTCGCTGACGACCACTCAGATCGGTGCGCTGAGCACGGCCCAGGCTGAGGCCCTGACCTCTGGCCTTGTCGGAGCACTGAGCTCTGTCCAGATCGCGGCCCTGTCTTCGGCAGACATCGCCACCTTCTCGACGGCCGATATTGCAGCGATCTCGGCTGGTGCCCTGGCGGGTCTTTCCACCGACAATCTCGCAGCCCTGTCGACGGATCAGGCCGCAGCGCTGAAGACCACCCAGATTGCCGCACTGAAGACGGCCCAGGTTGCGGCGCTAACGACAGCGCAGGTCGGCGTCCTGACCTCGTCGCAGATCAGTGCCTTGTCCGGCACGCAGCTCGCGGCCCTGAGCACCGACGATCTCGCAGCCTTGTCGACAGACCAGGTCACCGCGCTGAACACCAGATCCCTGGCCTCGCTGACGACCACTCAGATCGGCGCCCTGAGCACCGCTCAGGTCGAGGCTCTCACCTCGACACAGGTCGCCGCCTTGACCCAGGCGCAAGTCGCCGCTCTGTCTACCGCTGACATTGCCACCTTCTCGACCGCCGATATTGCGGCGATCTCGGTGGCTGCCCTGCCGGGCCTTTCCACCGACAATCTTGCAGCGCTGTCGACCGATCAGGCTGCAGCATTGAAGACCACCCAGATTGCCGCATTGAAGACGGCCCAGGTTGCGGCTCTGACGACCGCTCAAGTCGGCGTCCTGAGCTCGTCGCAGATCAGTGCTCTGTCCGGCACGCAGCTCGCGGCCCTGAGCACCGACGACCTTGCCGCACTCTCCACCGATCAGGTCGCCGCGCTGAACACCAAGTCTGTCGGTTCGCTGACGACCACTCAGATCGGCGCTCTGAGCACGGCCCAGGCCGAGGCCCTGACCACCGGTCAGGTGGCTGCCCTCGGATCGGCACAGATCGCGGCGCTGTCTTCCGCAGACATCGCCACCTTCTCGACCGCCGACATTGCGGCGATCACCGCGACTGCCCTGGCAGGTCTTTCCACCGACAACCTCGCAGCCCTGTCGACCGATCAGGCTGCAGCGCTGAAGACCACGCAGATTGCCGCGCTGAAGACGGCCCAGGTTGCGGCGCTGACGACCGCCCAGGTCGGCGTCCTGAGTTCGTCGCAGATCAATGCTCTGTCCGGCACGCAGCTCGCGGCCCTGAGCACGGATGATCTTGCAGCCCTGTCGACTGATCAGGTCGCCGCGCTGAACACCAAGGCCATCGGTTCGCTGACGACCACTCAGATCGGTGCGCTGAGCACGGCCCAGGCTGAGGCCCTGACCACCGGTCAGGTCGCTGCCCTCGGATCGGCACAGATCGCGGCGCTGTCTTCCGCAGACATCGCCACCTTCTCGACGGGCGATGTTGCTGCAATCACAGCCACTGCGCTTGCGGGGCTCTCGACTGACAACCTCGCAGCCCTGTCGACCGATCAGGCTGCGGCGCTGAAGACCACCCAGGTTGCCGCACTGAAGACCGCCCAGATCGCCGCGCTCACCACCGCTCAGATCGGTGCCTTGAGTTCGTCGCAGATCAATGCTCTGTCCGGCGCCCAGGTGTCGGTACTGAGCACGGACGATCTCGCAGCCCTGTCGACCGATCAGATCGCCGCGCTGAACACCAGGTCTGTCGGTTCGCTGACGACCACTCAGATCGGTGCTCTGAGCACGGCTCAGGCCGAGGCCCTGACCACCGGACAGGTCGCTGCGCTCGGCTCGGCACAGATCGCCGCCTTGTCCACCGATGATATTGCGACCTTCTCGACCGCCGATATTGCGGCGATCAAGTCGACCGCAATGCCCGGTCTTTCCACAGACGACATCGCGCATCTGTCCAGCGACCAGCTACTGGCCGTCACCACGGCGCAGGTGTCAGCACTTAACACCTCTCAGGTGGAAGCGATTATCGCGGCATACCACGCTATCTAAGATATGGCGGAGCGGGGCGATCATGGTCATGATCGCCCCGCTCATCTCGTTTGGCATCTGTCTGCGGCTCTATTGCCTGCGCCGCACCTGGGAGCATGCGAAAGCAGCTGCAGTAAGGTCCCGTTCTTCGGCCGTCTCGCCATGGATCGAAGGACAAGCTGCGCTACGACATACAAGACCGGCCTTGCCTTGGCTGCCCTCGCTAACCATGCAGCTGTTTAACAGCTCCCACCAGCACGGAGTATTCGACGACCACGCTTCGAGTGCCTACCGAAGCGTCAGTGCAATCGCATCTACGTGAATACCCATCTTGACCATGTTACTCAAAGACCACAGCCGAGGAATTATGGGCTCTCGCAATTGCGTCCTGTAGATCGTCGATCGGTGTAGAATTTACCATTTTGTTGCCTTCAAGTTCCTTCGGCATTTTCCAGCCAGGATCGATCCCTTCCATGTTTGGTAGCTCGTGGGCGATGCCCTTGTGGCAATCTATGCATGTCGCTCGACCGGACAGAAGATATTGAGTGTGTATTTGCGCTGCACGTTGCGTTTGCTTCTGCAAGTCCATCGCCACCGAGGAATGGCAGTTGCGGCATTCAAGGCTGTCATTGGCCTTCATGCGGGCCCACTCGTGCTGGGCGAGTTCCAGACGCTTCTCCAGGAACTTCGGCCGCGTATTGATCGTGCCGAATATCTTGCCCCAGACTTCCTTTGACGCCTGCATCTTTCGCGCGATCTTGTCCGTCCATTGGTGCGGTACGTGGCAGTCGGGACAGGTCGCGCGCACCCCAGAGCGGTTGGAAAAATGGATGGTGCGCGAAAGCTCCTGATAGACGTTGTCATGCATCTCATGGCACGAGACGCAGAACGTCTCCGTGTTGGTAAGTTCTAGCGCAGTGTTGAATGCTCCCCAGAACATGACGCCGCCGATGAACCCGCCGAGCGTGAGCACGCCGAGACCGAGAGTGGCAGCTGGCGTGGTCATGATCCGCCACGCCTCGAGCAAGACTTTCCAGATCCACCCGATCATGACGTCACTCGCTTCCAGTGGGCTTGACGCCCATCTCACTCATGTCCCGGAAGAGGTTGTTCACAAGTGGCCGCACATCCGCCTGCGGCACGTGACATGCGGTGCAGAAATAGCGCCGTGGCGAAACGTCGGCGAGCATCTGGCCGTCACGCGTCATGTAGTGCGTCACGCTGATCATTGGCGCGCCGGACTCCTGCGTGAATTCGCGCTTGTGGCAGGACATGCATCGGTTGGCGTTCACCGACAACTCGTAGCCCTCGATCGAATGAGGGATTATCGGCGGCTGGTCGGGATAGGCGCGCATCCGGCGCTGGTCGTCAACGATCCACTTCGGCAAGGGCGCTGCCGGGCCAACCGCCATCGAGGGCGTCCGTCCGACCAGCTGGGGCGTCGTTGTGGATATCACTTGAGCAATCGCGGCCGTCGCGACGAAAAGCAGCAAACCTGCCGCAACGGCCATCCATTCAGGCCGCCTCACACGGCCACGGGAACAATCTTGACCGCGCATTTCTTGAAATCCGTCTGTTTGGAGATGGGATCGGTGGCGTCGAGGGTAACCTTGTTGATGAGCTGGCTGGCATCGAACCAGGGAACGAAGATGACGCCGGACGGCATACGGTTGCGACCACGGGTTTCGACGCGCGAGCGGATCTCGCCACGGCGTGAGATGATGCGGACTTCCGCCCCCTGGTTGATGCCGCGCTTGCGTGCGTCATCGGCGTTCATGAAGACACGCGCGCCAGGGAAGGCCTTGAAGAGCTCTGGTACACGCATCGTCATCGACCCGGAATGCCAGTGCTCGAGCACGCGGCCGGTGACGAGCCAGAAGTCGAACTCGTCGTCCGGCGATTCGGCCGGTGGCTCGTAGGGCACGGCGATGATGACCGCCTTGCCGTCCGGCTGACCGTAGAAATTCACGCCCTCGCCCTCCTTCACAAATGGATCGAAGCCCTCGCGATAACGCCAGAGCGTCTCCTTTCCGTTGACCACCGGCCAGCGCAGTCCGCGCACTTCGTGGTACATGTTGAAGGGCGCAAGGTCGTGGCCGTGTCCGCGCCCGAACGTGGCGTATTCCTCGAACAGGCCCTTCTGGATGTAGAAGCCGAAGGCCTTTGCTTCGTTGTTGTCATAGCCGGGATCGGTGTCGCTGAGTGCAAAGCGATCCACCTCGCCGTTGCGGAAGATCACATCGTAAAGCGTCTTGCCGCGATAGTCCGGGTTTGCGTCGAGAATGTCTGCGGGCCAGACCTCGTCGGTCGTGAAGCGCTTGGAGAATTCCGCGATTTGCCAAAGGTCAGAGCGTGCCTCTCCGGGCGCCTGGACAAGCTGGCGCCAGAGTTGGGTGCGGCGTTCCGCATTGCCGAAGCCCCCCTCCTTTTCCACCCACATGGCCGCCGGCAAGATGAGGTCGGCGCTCATCGCAGTGATCGTCGGATAGGCATCGGAGACGACGATAAAGTTGTCCGGGTTTCTATAGCCCTTCCAGGTCTCGTTGCTTGTGTTGGGGGCGGCCTGAACGTTGTTGGTGGTCTGCACCCAATAGAAATTGAGTTTGCCGTCATTGAGCATCCGGTCCTGCTGCACGGCGTGGTAGCCCGGCTTGTCGGGGATGATGCCGTTCGGGATGCGCCAGATCTCTTCTGCCCGCTTGCGATGTTCGGGATTGGTGACGGTCATGTCCGCTGGAAGACGATGTGCAAACGTTCCGACTTCGCGTGCGGTGCCGCAGGCGGACGGCTGGCCAGTCAGGGAGAACGGGCTGTTGCCTGGCTCGGATATCTTTCCCGTCAAAAGGTGAATGTTGTAGACCATCTGATTGGCCCAGACACCACGTACATGCTGGTTGAAGCCCATGGTCCAGAGCGACATGACCTTGCGGCTGGGATCCGCATAGAGTTCCGCCAACTGCTCGAGGAAGCCGGAATCGACGCCGGTCAGTTTCGACGTCTTATCCAGGGTGTATTCGGAAACGAAGGTCTTGAAGGCGTCAAAGTCGATCGGCTCCACCTTCGTCGGATCGGCCGCGCCGGCAGCGGCCACTTCCAACGGGTTATCTGGCCTCAAGCCATAGCCGATGTCAGTAACGCCGCGCACGAACCGCGTATGCCGCTCTACGAAGTCCTGGTTGACGCGGCCGGTCTGGATGATGTGATTGGCGATGTAGTTGAGGATTGCAAGATCAGTCCCCGGCTTGATGATGATCGGGATGTCCGCGAGATCCATGCTGCGATGGGTGAAGGTGGAAAGCACCGCGACGCGGACATGCGGCTGCCCGAGCCGGCGGTCGGCGACGCGTGTCCAAAGGATCGGGTGCATCTCCGCCATGTTCGAACCCCAAAGCACGAAAGCATCGGCATTCTCGAAATCGTCATACACGCCCATCGGCTCGTCCATGCCGAAAGTGCGCATGAAGGCATAGGCGGCCGACGCCATGCAGTGCCGTGCATTGGGGTCGAGGTTGTTGGAACGGAACCCCGCCCGCACGAGCTTTGTGGCCGCGTAACCCTCGAAGATCGTCCACTGGCCCGAGCCAAACATGCCGACGGCCGTCGGGCCCTTTTCCTTCAACACCTTCTTGCACTGTGCGGCCATCACGTCGAAGGCTTCGTCCCAACTCACTGGTTCGAACTCGCCGTCCTTGGCATAGACACCGTTGCGTTTGCGCAGAAGCGGCGTTTTCAGCCGGTCCTCGCCGTACATGATCTTCGACAGGAAGTAGCCCTTGATGCAGTTCAGGCCGCGGTTGACCTCCGCCTGCATGTCGCCATGGGTGGCGACCACCTGGCCATTCTTGACGCCAACCATGACGCCGCAGCCAGTCCCACAGAAACGGCATGGGGCCTTGGACCATTTGATCTGCAGAGCGCTGACGCCGCCAGGCACTGGCTGGGCGGAAGCAGGAAGCGCAATGCCCGCTGCAGCAGCAGCCACGGCCGCAGCCTGAGCTTTCAGAATGTCACGCCTTGTCAATTCTCCCGTCATTGCACTGCATCTCCTCCTCGACATGCTCGAACACCATGTTCGCCGCGATCACTCCGTCCAAGAGAGAGATTTGCGACAGACACGCACCCAGTTGGCCAGTACTCGTTCCTTCGATGACGATGATGATCTTGCCGCCGGAATGGGCGTAGATTTCCACGTTCTCCATCTTGCCGAGCGCGGCAAGCACACGCTCGGTGCTGGGTGGCACAGTGGCAACGACAGCACTTGATACGTGATAATGGGACCGCCCGTCAGACATCCGCCGCCTCCACGGTGCGCGCCCGCAATGAAATCGCGTCCGCCGGACAGATGTTGAGGCATGCGCCGCATCCAGTGCACTTTGCACCGTCGAGCTCCGGCACGAAGGGGCCGCCCATGCGAGGACGGAAACGAATGGCTTGTTCGGAGCATGCGTCGGCGCACGACTGGCATGCGATCCGTCGTTGCGCGAGGCAATCATCGCTTATTGCCGCGACGACAGGAAGCCGGAATACGCGCTCGGCCAAGAAAACCGGTTCTGGACATGCCTGGGCGCATTCTCCGCAAAATGTACATTCGCCTTGCGAGAAATCGAGGGATGGCAGACCGCCTGCCATTCGTATTATCCCGGTCGGACATCGCTCCATGCATCTGCCACAACCCGTACAGACGTCTGCAATCGTTGCGGCTGATGCACCGGGTGGAAAAGGGCCGACATTTGCCGTCGCCGGGCTGCCAGAAAGGAATTGACGTCTCGAGATTTTGCTCATGGCCGCCTCAGTGCGCCGCCGGTGGACCAGGGGGGCCGAATACAACTTGGATCATCCACACGATGAAGCCGTAGCCGCCCACGACTCCGACCGCGACCAACGGCCAGATTCCGAACGCCAATATCAGGAAAGTCAAAAACTCCAGCCGCCGCCGCGAAGGCGGGCCGTCAGTTGTTGGGGCTCTTTGTAGAAGCTCAGGCATGGCTGCCTCCCTCACAACCGACGATAACACAGCAATCCCGTCATGGGTAGCACAGCTTGTGTTTGCGTCGTTCCATGAGGAACCGTCTGCGTTGCGCCGAGCCTGTCGCAAAGCGCCGCCCTCGGTGGTCGTCAGCCCTGCGAAACCGCACGATCATAGGCGCTGAAATCCGAGGGTAAAAATAGCAGCGCAGCATCTCCATAAGGTTGTGGCGTCCTCGAATGTTGTCCGCTGGACGCACTTTTGGGTTGATTAACGTGCTAGCGCTCTATCTTCGCTATGTCACTCGTTGAAAAAAGGAGGAAGCTGCGTGATTGTTGAGAAGCAACTCATTTCCAAGATAACGTGGCGGCTCATGCCGTTCCTTGGTATTTTATATCTGATTGCCTACATCGACCGCCAGAATGTGAGCTTTGCCAAGCTCGATATGGTCGGGGCTCTTGGAATGAGCGAATACGCCTATGGGCTGGGCGCATCTCTGTTCTTTGTTGGATATTTCATATTCGAGGTCCCGAGCAATCTGCTTCTCGACAAATTTGGCGCCAGCAAGTGGTTTGCCCGCATTCTTGTTTCGTGGGGCGCGGTCACGATTGCTCTCGCCTACACGCAGAATGCGACGATGTTTTACATTCTTCGCTTCCTGCTTGGGGCGTGCGAGGCAGGGTTCTTTCCTGGCGTCCTCTATCTGCTGACACTGTGGTATCCGTCGGCCTATCGCGGCACCATGGTTGGTCTGTTTATGATCTTCAGTGCCATCGCCAATGCGCTCGGCGCACCGTTGGGCGGTGTGTTGCTGGATCTGGACGGGCTTTATGGGATTGCGGGATGGCAATGGGTCTTCATTGCAACGGGAATACCGGCTGTTATTGCGGGCGTTGTTACCCTGCTTTACCTGGCAGACAGACCCGACGATGCGCCGTTCCTCAGCCATGCGGAAAAGACTTGGCTGAAAGACCGTCTCGCCAAGGAAAATGCCGGCATGGAAGCGTCATCTGGCGACGGGTTCAAAGCGCTGATCAACCCGCGCGTCCTGTTGATGTCGCTATGCTACGTCGGGTTTCCCCTCGCAGCCTACGGTTTGAGCTATTGGCTCCCAACGATCGTCAAGGGCTTTGGCGTCAGCAACACGACCAATGGTCTGTTAAATATCATACCCTGGGTTCTGGTCGCCGTTGCTCTTTATGCCGTGCCTGCCGCTGCCGACCGAGCAGCGTCGAAGACCCCCTATATCGTCATTCCCGCGCTCGTGGGGGCCATTTGCCTTGTATTGTCGGCAATCATTCCTAATCACACGATGCAATTCCTGTTTCTATGTATGGCAGCGGCTGGAATTTTCGCGGGGCAGCCGGTGTTTTGGAGCCTTCCCTCACGGTTCCTCCGGGGTGCGGGGGCAGCGGCCGGACTTGCCGCCATCAACTCGGTGGGGAATCTCGGAGGCTTCATAGCACAAAATGTTGTCCCTTGGATCAAGGATACAACCGGCAGCACAATTGCGCCGATGTTCTTCCTTGCCTTTTGTCTCGCATTGGCTGCGGTTCTCGTCCTGATCGTTGGGCAGATATTGGGCCGGCCGGCCACGGCTCTCGATTCCAAGGCTACCGTGTAGAAAAGCTCAAAGAGGTTTGTCTGCGTCGCCTCCGGCATTTGATGGATAGGATCGGTCGTGAATCTTTGCGGCTCTGTTGTCCAGATTTTGAGACGAGTTCGTAGGGTTTTAGACCCCGCAGCGCTTTCAGCCGACGGCCGAAAATCGTAGGCGTCAATAAAGTCGCTCATATGCCAGCGTAGCTGATCATGGTCGTCGTAATGAAAGCGCTTTACCGTCGCGTTCTTGGTCGTGCGGTTCATCCGTTCGACCTGACCATTGGTCCAGGGATGGGTGGCTCGGTCGATCGAGCCTGATCAAGCTCACATACGGTTACCGGTTGGATGACAGCACCAATATCCCGCTTGCGGCGGCATGAGCCCAAAAGACGAGACCCGTCTTTGATACGGCATGCTCTGCGTCATTCTACATAGTCGCACCGACATAATTGGTGATGCATGTCGTCACGTAACTTGTCCAAAATCGGGCACCAAATCCTAAGACAGTGCCGAACGTGCGAACCTCATTGACCACAAAGTGGCTTTTCATCCCGGTGTTGGTCTGACGCAAGGTTATTCAGTTCAATGGCGACGCCTCGCTAAGGGCGTGACTGCGTCAGGCCTTCACAGCAATCGAGCTGCCTTTCCGCTTCTCCGCGTCGCGTTGCTGTAGTAGCTGGATGCCTGCTGGACCGATCGATGGCGCGACTGTTCCATTGCCTCTCAGGGAGCGGTATCCCGCGTTTGGCCGCTTCCGTGAGATAGCCCGATCGCAGCCCGTGCGCCGAAAACTCCCCCGGCTCGAGACCCGCCATTCTCACGCGCTGCTTGACGATGTCATTGACCGCTTTCGGATCGAGCGCCCGGCGGGAGACGTTGCCCCAGCGATCAATCGCCCGAAACACACTGCCGCTATCGATCTTAGCGGCGGCCAGCCAGGCGTACAGCGCCTCCACCGGCCGGCCGGTCAGATAGACCACCTCCTCCTGGTCGGCACCGGACGTCTTGGTACGGCCGAGATGGATGGCAAGTGAGGGCAGGGGAGGGCCGTCTTCGACCTCGATTGCGGGTTCTACCGTGAGCTGCTCCTTGCGCAGGCCGGCCGCTTCGCTGCGCCGGCGGCCGCCGGAGGCGAAGGCGACCATCAGGATCGCCCGGTCTCTGATGTCGCGCAGGCTGCCGCTGTTGCAGGTGGCCAGCAACTTTGCCAACACATCTGATGTCACCGCTTTCGCGCTTTTGCGGCGACGCGGCCTGCTGCTGGCGCGGACCGCCAGGCGGATCGCCGATTTGAGGGCACGGGGAGGCGAAGGCGCCGTCAAGGCCACGCCATTTCGTCAGCGTCGACCAGGTGGCGAGGCGCCGGCGCACCGTGTCGGGCGCATGCGGGCCGCTGGCTCTCAGATAACCCTGGTCACGAAGACTGTATTGGACCTTGGCCGGCATGCCGTGGTCCGGATCAGTGTGACGTTTTTCCGGGTCCCAAAGATGATGCGCCACGAACTTCAAAAGCAGCGCTTCCGGTGCCGGCCAGGGGAGGGGGCTGCCGGTCGCCGCCAGCGACCAGGCCTGCAGATAGGCGAGGTCGGAGGTCAGCGCCCGCAGCGTATTGTCGCCCATGCCGGCATTGACCAGATGCCGCAGCGTCTCCACGTCCTGGTCGGTCGGCAGTTCGGCCAGCTCGTCGCGGCGCTCGATCGGCAGCACCGCGGCGATCGTGTCGAGCTCCCCGGCGCGCTTCTCGATCGAAGCTGAAGACGCCTTGCTCATCTTGACGGTCCGTTCTCGCCCTGGATGGCATCGTGGTCTGCGGTCTGGCCAGTGATCGTCGGGCGACCCCCGGCTGCCGGTGTCAAAACGGAATCGATCGTGCCGTGACCCCTCCCAAGCATTGCCTCGATGACAGCGACGGGGTGCCCGTCAGAACAGATGACAACCTCATCGTCGCGCAGGGCAAGGTCGATCAGTTCATCCAGTCGCTCCGCCGCCTCGGCAATCTCGACGCAAATTTTCGCTATTGCCCTCTACCAGACGCGCTCATGCAAAATCGCGTCGAATGCGACATCGGTGGAGACGAAGTCGCAATGTTCCAGGCGCGCCTGCGCCGCCAGGATCCGGTCCCAGGGATCGCGATGGTCCCAGTCGAAGGCCGCTGCCAGTTCGGCGTGCAGATCACTGATGGCGAGCGTCTGCAGTCCGCTGGCAGCCACTGCCGCCCGCAATTCCTGCGGCTTCAGGTCGAGCTTTCGCAGGCGCATCTTGTTGTCCAGCTCGTAGAAGGAAACGGCGCTGACGAGAACGGTGTTGCCCTTGTTCTCGATCAGCGACCGCGCCTTCACGGAAAGCCGGTCGCTGCCGATCGTCCACCAGTAGACCGCGTGACTATCGAGCAGAACCTTCATGCCCTGGTCTTGGGACCGGTAGCCCCGCCCTGCCAGACGCCGACATCGTCGTTCCAGTCGCCGGCGTCGATCGCGGCCTGTTCGGCATCATCTTCGTCGAACAGGTCATCGGGCAGGTCCCGCTGGCGCAACAGGCCGAACGGGCGCTTGCCACCGTCGGCCGGGCCGATGCGGGCATAGACCTCATTGCCGCGCATGATGACGATTTCCTCGCCCTGGTTGGCGCGTTCGAGCACCTCGGCGAAATTTTTCCGCGCTTCGCTGATCTTGTAGCGGGTCTGCGGCATCGACGCCTCCGATATTGGTTCCTGGCGGCTTTATAGCACCGTATCAGCGAACGTACAAAGGCGATGTACATCTCACTTCCGATAAGAACCGCCCTATCTGCGTCCCCTTGCCTGCGCCTTTTCGTTGATGGTTTCCTTTTGATTGTAGTTGGAACTTCGTAGGACCCACGCTGTATCTCCTCTGCGATCTCGCTAAGCGCTCGTCTTCTTCTTCGCCGAAAAGTAGAAGATTACAATTCTCATCAGTACTGGCACAGAATCTCAACGGTCGATCGTTTTAAACTGACCCGCGAACTATACGCTGGGGGAACGCTATGACAGGTTCACGTCGAAAGAACTTCAAATATACGGACGAGATGCTCAGGGAAGGGTCGCAAGCCGCCAAGCTTATAGAAACCACGATCCGCGCTGTTGCGACGAAACTGGGCCGTCGACCGAGCCATGCGGACCTAAGAGAAAATGATTGCGGCGCTCTTGCCGGAAAACTGAGTGCCCGGCAGATCCGAGAAATATGCGGGAACCCCGCTCTTCCCGAGCCTCAGGCCCGGGTCACCTGGACAAAGTCACGCTGCGAACAGGCCGTGCAAGACGTGTGGAGGAAGCTCAATCGACGACCGACGCATCAAGATCTTCGCGACCACGGCTATGACAGGGCAGTCACTCTCCTCAAGGCGGCCGACATCGACCGCATTGGCCGAGAGGCAGATTTGCAGCCAAATAGGAAGCGCATGCCCGCCGGGTATTGGACGCAGGAAACTGTAGCGGAAGCCTATCTCCGGAAGTTTGCGGACTTCGACTTCGGTCCGCGACCATTCGAATTGCGTCAGATGGGCGAGGGCGCATTGAAAGCGATGATCGAGCGCAAATACGGGGGGTTCCACCAGTTTGAAACAGCGATCCGTGCCAGATATCCGAGCATGAATTTTAAGGAAAAGCCTGTCACGGCAAATGGGATTGCCCTGGACTCTTTCCGCGAGGTCGCTGCCTATGAGGGTATCTTGCTGCATCTGGGTGTAGAACCAGAAGAGATACTCATCCATCACGAATTTTGTCATGCTGGTGGGCGGGCTTTTCCCGACTTCATCATACGAAGCGTCGTGGTTGAGGTCGTTATGTATGCCCGCGAAAATGAATCGCGACGAAGCATCGAATATTTCAAAAGGCTTAGAGCTAAAATCGCGATGTATCTCGACGCGGGCTTCCAAGCTGTCGAAATCCGTCCTCACGAGGTGGTAAACGCAGATCGAAGAGCGGAATTAATCTCTGCTATCGCGGCCAAACTTGGTACAGAGGTAACGTTCAATGGGTCCGGTCGCAGCATGCGGGAGCACGGATACTGGTCGCCGGAAAATGTTCGAAAGGAAGTGGAAGCACTCGCGGCCGAACTCGGACATTTTCCCAGCTTCCGCGAACTGCAAGATCACGACATCGGCAGTGCCAAGAAGGCCTTGAACCAATATCCTCGAGAAGTACTCGCTGAGGAACTCGACTATACCTTGAAAAAGGCTTCGCATGGATACTGGTCAGATGAGAAGATCCTGGAAGCGTGCCAGAGTCTGTCCGGGAAGGTATTTCCTAGCCGTGGCGTGCTGGAGCGACATAAGACATTGCTCTCGGCAATGAAAAACTCTCCACATTCGATGGATGACTGGCGCCATCTGTTCGAGGCCTTTATCTCGCAAGCAGGTGGACCGATAAAAGCTGCATAGCTTAGAAGCGCAATGCCCGCATACCGACAAACGTTGCGTAATCGACAACCTGCATAAGGATACGCTTCTTGAAGCCTACCCAGATCCGTTGAGCGACCTGTATTGACCGGCTGGAATGTAAGAGGTTTTGGCGATGGCTCAGAGTATACCGCCCGACCGTTGCGCCGTGTCGGGTCGTTATAGTCGCTTGACGCCTGTTGCACCGATCGGTGGCGCGATTGTTCCATTGCTTCGGGTAGCAGAATGCAGGACGACAAGCTCAATCAACTCCTCGGAGTGTCCGGCAGCCTTATCAACATTCGTCGAGATACGCATTCGGGTCCTCGCCTGATATGACCTCTGGCCAATCAAACTGTGAGGTTCCAAGGGCCTCACAGTATGATTCTCAGTGATTTGCGAGCACAAATCAATCACTTCCGATAAGCATTGCTTATCGGAAGTGAGAAACGCAACCCGAAAGCATCATGAGCAGCGGAAGTTAATGCCATTAGGAGCGGCATGATCCTCGATCTGGTGATCGAAGCAGGCAATCCGGCCGACAGCGATCGCTTGCTGCCAATGCTGGAGCGCCACATCGCTTTCTATGGCCACGCGCCACGGCAGGCGGCGGCCGATGGCGGCTATGCCACGCGTAACAACTTGACCACAGCGAAGGCCTGGGGCGTTCGCGACATGGCCTTCCACAAAAAGGCCGGCCTCAGGATCGAGGACATGGTCAAAAGCAAGTGGATCTATCGCAAGCTGCGCAACTTCCGCGCCGGCATCGAAGCCGGAATATCGTGCTTGAAACGCGCTTACGGCCTGGCACGCTGCACCTGGCGCGGCCTCGATCACTTCAAGAGTTACGTCTGGTCCTCGGTCGTGGCCTACAACCTCGTCCTCCTCACCCGCCTCAAACCGACCTGATGCCGACCGGGCATCGCAACTGCCTCGCACCGGCCCATGCCGGCCCTCGTGGCGCCCCCGCCACCACCCTGCAACGCCGCTCTGACGAAAACCACCGCCAATAATCCCGTCCAGGTCCCCCAGGCGATGCCAACCGAAGATAAGCGATGGCAAACGCTACAAAATATGCGCGTTTATGGACGGAAACTAGCTACGCCGCTACGCAAGGCGCTAACAGTAGTAGATTCCGGCCGCGCAGCGCCGCACCGAGCGCCGCGCCACTCCGGCCGCGCTGACCGGTGTAAACGGGCGTCCGACCCTCGCCTCGGCCGGCGAGATCAGGCCGTACGAACTCGGGGGTAAGAGTTGTTCCGTCGCTTGCAACCCCAGAAATCCGACGCTGCAAACAAGCAGCGCTATTTTCAGTTTCCTCGACACGGTCATTGCGCGCCTCCTTTGGCAATGTGATCCGGCAATTCATCGGTATCGGTAAGTTCCCTCACATCGACTTTCTTCGCACCGCCCTCGTTCTTGAAGCCAAAATCGTCCGCGGCAACTTCGCTGCCGGTTTTCCAGTCCCTGACCTGGACGCTGTATTGCGGCGCCTGATCGACCTCCTTGGAGGTGATGACATAACGACATGGATAGGGGCGCTCGCCTTGCGCGATCCATATCTGCCAGTCGACGTCTTTGTTGCGAAACGCCAGATGGTCGCATTCGGCGCCACCGATTACTCCGCTGCCAAGGTCCTTCACGTCGACCACGTCAGTCATCAGAGCGTCGTAGACAGTTGACGAGAGCAAATCTGCGCCGGGAACCGGTCTGTGGTACTTGTTTCGTAGCTCGTCGATGAGATTATCCAGCGTACCGGGCGCTTCAACCTCCGTGTAAAGGTTGGTATCCTTGCGGACCACCGTCAACGTTTTTCCGTTGAAGATCATTTCGATGCTCGCGAACCCGCCTTCCCGCGTCGCGCGAAGCTTGTCAGGCCGCTTGAGTGCAACGGTCCCGGTGCTGGCAAGCAGGAGCTTCTGATGGTCGGCGGTAACGAATTCGAGATTCGTGTCGTAGCCGAACGAGATCGACTGCTGCGCCGTCAAGTAGTCAGACATCGCCTTGAGCAACTGCCTGGCGTCAGCTTCGTCGGCATGGGTTGCCGACAAGAATCCCGAAGCGATCAAGGCGAACGCCCCGGCCGCGAAAGCCGCAGCGAAACAATGCTGGGATCTTCCTGATGGTCTGGTCATCGACGCATGCCCTCCTGAGTGGATTGTTGCAATCGGCGAACTCTACAGTCGGGCGACGGAAAACGCCCGTAACATCTGGTAGCATCTATGCGGTTACGGCCCCAGACACTGGCCGTACGCCGGTCAACGTGGCACAAGCACGGACGAACTGAAGCGGCAGCAGCATCGATGCTCGTACTTCGTGTGACGCCGGCGGGCCCGCCTTCCTTAGATCGGCGATGGGCCTCGCCCGGTCGCCAGGCTGGAAGTTTGGTTCATCCTCACTTTCTGTGATTCAGCGGCAGCATTCTCGCCCTCATCATTTCTGGGCCGGCGCGACCGTACATTGCTCGCTTCAGCATCTTGAGGCGGTTGATCTGCCCTTCGGCTTGGCCGTTGCTCCACGGGAGTTCGATTGCATTTTTTACGGCATCAATATCCCGGCGCAAAACGCTGGCGAAAAGCATGATTGCCGTGAACACGGTGTCGATGGCATCGTCGATCCATTCATCCAGTGCTTGCGAGCGCCTGCTGCGCAAGATGCCGTTGAAGCGCATGGCCAAGCCACGCATGATGGCGAACGCTCGAGAGCCCTGCTTCAATGCATTGACCTTTCTGGCCTGACGATCTGTCAGCAGGCCGCGCGGTTTTATGCACAAAGCTGCAGCCACTACGGACGAGATCATATGGCCCGTATCGGGATCGCGGACGGGTTCTGAAACATCCATATCCGGAGGCGGCTCGGCTCAGAGCACGACTTCCGCGACTAACTACAGTTTTCGTTTAAGCGCTTTTCCCTTGCCGTGGCACGCGGCGGCGAGCCGCAAAGGGCGACGAGCGTCTCGCCATGGGTCACGTCGCCATCGGCCGCAGCGCGGGACGGGCAGATCGCCAGACCGGTGAGAATGGAAATCGATGCGATTTTCATGACCTTCAGAACGCGGTAGCGCCCTTGTGTCGGGAGCGAAAGACGTAGCGCCCGCGGCCGCAAGGCGGTAGCGTGTTCCTGCTGAATTCTTGCCCAATACTCTGGAAATCAAAATAATGCGATAACACTGGAGAGCGATCGCGAGATAGGCGACAATTGGATGGGAAGGCTCAAAGGAGGAAATTTTGTCTGACGAAGAGGATCTCAAGGCTCAGACTGCGGCAACCCGCTCGCGGATTCTCGGCGTTCTGTCGCAATTGCCGTGGGACGGCGTGAGCTTCAGGCACGACATACCGGGGCTTTCGCTCTATCGGGTCGTCGAACCCGCTGGGCCTTTCTTCCATCTGTATGAACCCAGCCTCTCGTTGATCATCGGCGGCAGCAAGCGCGTCCGTATCGGAGACGAAACACTCGTCTATGATGAAACTCGCTTCTTCCTGACAACGATAGGGCTGCCGATGACCGGCCAGATCTGCGAGGCGAGCAAGACAGAGCCCTATGTCGCCGCAAGGCTGCGGCTGGATCTCGAAGCGCTTCGGCGATTTATTGCCAGCCACGATCTGCATCCGACGGATATGTCCGATCGCGACCGCGGCGTCGTAGTCGGTACGGTTACGCCGGAACTGTACGATGCTTTCTGGCGACTGATTTCGCTGGTGAATTCGCCGAACGACATACCGTTCATGGCAAATCATATTCAGAATGAGATCTATTACCGCCTTCTCACCGGCGAGCAGGGCGCACGGCTGCGCCGATTTGCGTTCGCCGGAACCAACAGCAACCGCGTGGCAAAGGCGGTTGCCTGGCTGAAGGAGAACTACACGATGCCGCTTCGTGTCGAGGCCCTGGCAGACATGGCAAATATGGGCGTCTCCACGCTGCACCATCATTTCCGCGCGATGACAACGATGAGTCCGCTGCAATTCCAGAAGCATCTTCGGCTGCACCATGCGCGGGAACTGATGCTTTCCGGATCGCTCGATGCGGCGACGGCGGCGCTCAGGGTCGGCTACGAAAGTCCCACCCAGTTCAGCCGCGAATATCGCCGCATGTTCGGCCATCCACCCCTGCGCGACGTCAAGGCGATCCTCAATTCAGGCGATTCAGCAAGCCGGGGCTCGGTCGGCTAGCGCAGTTGGTGGCTGGAGTGGCCGCGGGAAAGCTTGAGGTCGGAATTGGCCCATTGTGAGCTTTGTGACAGGATCAGGCAATAATCAGACAGGATCGAACCTATCGGGCCTCGGGATGGTCTTATAGGTTTACCCGGCAGATGACGACTTCAAAGGAGTCCGGACCGGCTGGGCCAGGGCCGATGTTCCGTAAGCGTGCGCCACAACGCGAGGAGAAGACCATGGTGACTTTGACGATAAACGACAACGAATACAAGGTCGAGGCGGAGCCGGATATG
This sequence comes from Rhizobium sp. R693, assembly GCF_002211315.1. Lineage (NCBI taxonomy): Bacteria > Pseudomonadati > Pseudomonadota > Alphaproteobacteria > Hyphomicrobiales > Rhizobiaceae > Rhizobium > Rhizobium sp. R693. Next base: position 38,179 of record NZ_LOKY01000007.1, read on the forward strand.
CCGCTTCTCTGGGTAATCCGGGACCTCGTTGGCCTGACTGGAACGAAATTCGGTTGCGGCATGGCGCAATGTGGCGCCTGCACCGTGCTGCTCGACGGCGCGGCGGTGCGTTCCTGCCAGACATTCGTCGGTGATGTCGGCGAGGCAAAGGTGACGACTATCGAGGGGCTCTCGGGCAAGGTGGCGCAAACCGTGCAGACGGTCTGGGCCGATCTCGACGTGCCGCAATGCGGTTATTGTCAGTCCGGCCAGATCATGTCGGCGACCGATCTGCTCACGAACAATTCGAAGCCCACCGATGATGATATCGACGCTGCGATGACCGGCAATCTCTGTCGTTGCGCCACCTATCATCGCATTCGTGCCGGCATTCACGAAGCTGCCAAGCGTTTGGAGGCCTGAACGATGATCCCGAAACTGATGCAATCCCTCTCGCTTCCTGTGGCGAAGAGGCAGGCCTCCCGTCGGCAGTTCATGCTCGGCGCGCTGGCCGCCGGCGGCGGCATCGCCGTGGGCTATCATATCCTTTCCGCATCCTCTGCGGTCGCAAGCGAAACGGCGGCGGACGGCCACAAGGCGGCGGCCTTCACACCCTATCTGACGATAGACGAGAACGGCCAGGTCATGGTGCTATCGTCGCAGTTCGAAATGGGGCAGGGATCCTATAACGGCCTTGCCACGCTCGTCGCGGAAGAGCTCGACGCCGATTGGCAGGCCATCGATGTCCGCGGAGTTGCCGGCAACGTGAAGGCCTATGGCAATGTCGCCTTCGGCGGCGCCATCCAGGGAACAGGTGGCTCCACGTCGATGGTGACTTCCTGGGAGCGTTACCGCAAGGCGGGCGCTGCGGCGCGTGCCATGCTTGTGGCTGCTGCTGCAACGGAATGGGGCGTTCAACCGTCGGAGATCACGGTCGAAAACGGTGTGCTGGCGCACCCCTCCGGCAAGACGGCCGGCTTCGGGGTATTCGCGACCAAGGCTGCAGCCGTGCCGGTGCCCGCCGACGTGAAGCTCAAGCAGCCTGCTGATTGGAAACTGATCGGCAATGCCAAGCTGAAGCGGTTCGATAGCGCCCGCAAGGCGAATGGAACAGAGCAATACACGATTGACGTCAAACTGCCCGGCATGCTGACGGCGGTGATGATCCACCCGCCCATGTTCGGTGCCAAGGTCAAGTCTTTCGATGCCGCCGCGGCAAGAGCCGTGAAGGGGGTCGTCGATGTCGTCGAGACGCCCCGCGGCATTGCCGTTGTCGGCGAGCATATGTGGGCTGCGATCAAGGGCCGCGAAGCCGTCAATGTCGTGTGGGACGATGCGGCGGCCGAAAAGCGGAGCACGCCCGAACTCATGGCGATGTACCGGGACCTTGCGGAAAAGGCGCCGGTGGCCCTCGCGCGCAAGGACGGCGATGTCGAAGTCGGCTTTGCGGCTGCGACCAAGGTCATCGAGGCAACCTTCGAGTTTCCTTACCTGGCGCATTCGGCGATGGAACCGCTCAATGCGGTCGCCCGCCGGAACGAGGACGGGACACTGGAAATCTGGGGCGGACATCAGTTCCCCGATGTCTACCAGATGCTCGCCGGGCAGATCGTCGGCATTACGCCCGACAAGGTGCAACTGCACGTCATGAAATCCGGTGGCAGCTTCGGCCGCCGCGCCGTGTTCGATGGCGATGTGGTCGTCGAATCCGTCTATGTCGCCAAGGCAATCGGATTCCGGGCGCCGGTGAAGGTGCAGTGGACCCGCGAGGACGACATGCGGGCGGGCCGCTATCGCCCCTCCTATGTGCACAAGCTCAAGGCCGGGATCGATGGCGACGGAAAGCTCGTTGCCTGGAGCGACCATATCGTCGGTCAATCCATCATGGCGAAGACTGCTTTCGAGGGCATGGTTCAGAACGGGGTCGACCCGACATCGGTTGAAGGGGCGAGCAACCTGCCCTATGCCATTCCCAATCAGACGGTTGGTCTGACGACCACGGATGTCGGGGTGCCCGTCCTCTGGTGGCGGTCCGTAGGGTCGACCCATACCGCCTTCGCCGCCGAAGCTTTCATCGACCAGATTGCCGAGACGGCGGGGCGTGATCCGATCGAGTACCGTCTTTCGATGCTCGAGCCGCAGTCGCGTCATGCGATCGTGCTCAAGCTCGCCGCGGAGAAGGCCGAATGGAGCAAGCCGCTGCCGAAAGGTCGTTTCCGCGGTGTTGCGGTTGCGGAGAGCTTCGGGTCGGTCGTCGCGCAGATTGCGGAGGTTTCGACCGACGGAAGCGGCGGCATCAAGGTCGAACGCGTCATCGCAGCCGTCGATTGCGGCCTGGCGGTCAATCCGGATCAGGTCCGCGCGCAAGTCGAAGGTGGAATTGGTTTCGGCCTGGGCGCCATTCTGGGCGAGGAAATCACCTTGACGTCTGGCAAGGTAGATCAGGGTAACTTCGACATGTACACGCCTCTACGGATCGATGCGATGCCGGCGGTGGAGGTTCATATCCTCGCCTCTGCCAATCCGCCCTCGGGCATCGGCGAGCCGGGTGTTCCGCCCGTCGGCCCTGCCGTTGCCAATGCCGTCTACAAGGCGCTGGGCAAGCGGATACAGTCCATGCCCTTCTCTAAGACACTAAATACGTGATTTGTTGTCCCCAGCCGCGACGGCGGCTGGGAATCCGCTCGCGACATTGGGCTTCTGAATAAGAAGGGCCATCTTCTCCTGGTCTGCGGTTCCGATCTCATCAACGCGAAGGATCGGAGACATCCGGACTGAGCGGCATGTTGTTGCCGGCTTCCGGCCGGCTCAGGCTGATGGAGAGCTCGCGTTGCTGGATTTGATCTGAACCGCCCCCGCGGGTTCCTTCCTCGGGGACTTTCGTACGCCTGCCGGCGCCCGAAACTCTTCACGAAAGCCGTCGGTCGGCTTCCGGGCTCCAATTTTCGAAAGTAGACCTTGAGCCTGGCGGGGGTGTGATCTGACGCGAAGTGGACGTTCGGTCGCCCTCGGCCGAACGCACGCGCCGACGACCCCCTTCGTAAGTCCGAAATCCTTGGTTTCAGTCCCATCATTTCAGCTATAGGGTGGGAGACATCGCCCAAAGGGGATTCAAGGCCAATGCCCCCAGAGAAGAAGGACCGTTCGCCTGTTGCGCTGGAACAGCGCGACATAAGCGCCGACCAGCGCTTGTTCTCACCTTCCGTTGCGCGAAATTCGGCGCCGATCCTCGCGGTCCTAAAACGTCTCCTTCCAACACGTGGCGCCGTGCTGGAGATTGGATGCGGGACCGGCGAGCACGCCGTGTGTTTTGCGGGAGCAATGCCCAACCTCACCTGGCAGCCGAGCGATCCGGATGCCGACGCCCGCACCAGCACGTCTAGCTGGATCAAATTCGCAGGGCTGAAGAATGTGCTGGCACCGCGGGATATTGATGTGTGCTCAGGACAGTGGGGCGTCGAACAGACGGGGCATTTTGACGCCATCGTGTCGATCAATATGATCCATATCGCGCCATGGGCGGCAAGCTTAGGATTGTTCGCAGGAGCTGGCCGTTTGCTTCACCCTGGTGGGCTTCTTCTTCTCTACGGCCCGTTCATGCGCGACGGGGCACACAACGCCCCCTCGAACGCTGCATTCGACGCGGCTCTAAAGGAGCGCAACCCATCCTGGGGTGTGCGTGATATCGCTGATCTTGAGCAAGTGGGTGAGGCCGCTGGACTTAATCTCCGCGAGACGATCGAGATGCCTACCAACAATATGTTGCTGGTCTTCTCCAGCGGTAGTGCCTGAACGACAAGCGGGCGCGAAAGAGACGTGGGCCTATAGCAGCATTCGGTCCCTTTGCTGCCGTTCGAGGCCGATCCGAGGAACGTGCGGTATGTGCTAGAATGGGGCCGAAGACGGAACGCGACAGACGCACTGCGAGGGGCGGTGTGATCGCACCGGAATTCGCGCGACCGAGTGCCAACATTGTGCTCTTGGAAGGGGAGACGAGGACGATGCCGACACCAGAGCAACCCAGTCTAATAGTTCGACAGAAATCCCCACAGAACATCGAGTTTCCGTTTGCGTCACTCTCCGATTGGCTGATCCCAACCGAACTTTTTTTCGTGCGAAACCATTTCCCATCGCCGGACCTCGATGCGCGAGACTGGAGATTGCGCGTTGGCGGGGCGGTAGAGCGGCCGATCGAACTTGACCTCGACAGCATCAAGGCGATGCGGAGCACGACTTTCAACGCCGTCGTCGAGTGCGCAGGGAACGGGCGCGTCTACTATGTGCCGCCGAAGGAGGGGTTGCAGTGGCAGAATGGAGCCGTCGGCAATGCCGTGTGGACAGGTGTTCTTCTGCGCGAGATTCTAGAAATGGCGGGCGTTAAGCGAACCGCACATGAGGTTCTGCTCGTAGGCGCAGACAGCGGTGTCGTCGACACGAACAAGAAAACGGCTTCTCCCGGCCCCATCGCTTTTGCGCGCAGTTTACCGCTTGAGAAGGCCATCGCTGACAGCACGATCCTTGCCTATTCGATGAACGAGGAGCCGTTGACGCGCGATCACGGCTACCCGCTACGCGCGGTCGTGGGTGGTTGGTTCGGCATGGCTTGGGTCAAGTGGATTACGCATATCACGGTTGTGGAGCAACCGTTCCTTGGCTACTGGCAGGCGCGCGACTATTTCCGTTGGGAGCGCAGCCTCGGGGAACCCAGGCTGGTCCCCCTTGCGGAGATGGAGGTCAAAGCGCAGATCGCGCGTCCCGTACAGGGGGCGCGGCTCATCGCCGGCCGACCGTACCGGATTTTCGGAGCCGCCTGGAGCGGAGAGGCTGTTATCCGGCAGGTGCAGATCTGCACCGGAGATGGCAGGGGCTGGCGCGAGGGAAGGCTCCTCGAAACAGAACGTCCCTTTGCATGGCGCTTGTGGGAGTACATGTGGACCCCTGAAGAAGTGGGGCGATATATACTGCGATGTCGCGCGATCGATGGGTCGGGGTGCGTGCAGCCCGATCTCCCGCGTTCCGACTGCGAGAGCTACGCGGCCAATTGGATCGTTCCGGTGGAGGTTACGGTCGTTCCCGAGCCACAGACGTGCGAGGAGGAATTCGTGATCTAATCACCCGCATGGGGCGGAGTCGTTCCGCCTATGAAATCATGGCGGCGCAACAGAGCTGGATCGACAAAATAGCCGGTCGCTTGGGTTCGCCCAGCGCTTTGCACCAATTGCCATTCTAACAAGCGCTTGATCCACGGCTGCAGCGCCTCGATTGAAGAACGAATCTCCTGGGGCTGACAAGGAATCCAACTGGATTCCTGCGCCAAAAGGTGCATTCTGGATACCAATGCGACTCTATTGGCCGAAGGAAGCTGCTCTAAACGGCACATGGAAGGGCCCGCCGATCACTAAGGTGCAGTAGTCCTAAGGTCACCAGGTTCACTATGCACTGTGGTGCCAGAGGGGATAGGGCATGAAGGTTTTTGCAATGGCGACCGCCTCGGTCGCATCGATCGTGACTGTTTTGTGTTCGGGGCATACCGCATTGGCGCAGGAGTCCAGTGTGGACCTTGCGAAGAAGCTGAACAACCCCATCGCCTCGTTGGTCAGCGTGCCCTTCCAGTTCAACTACGACAGCGGCTATGGGCCTGCGGATGGCAACCACGAAGTCCTGAACATCCAGCCCGTGATCCCGTTCTCCCTGAACGAGGACTGGAACCTGATTTCCCGCACGATCGCGCCGGTCATCTGGCAAAACGACATTGCGGGCGATTCAGGGCATCAGTTCGGGCTTGGCGACATTACGCAGAGCCTGTTCTTCTCGCCCAAGCAACCCGGTCCCGACGGTCTTATCTGGGGTGCGGGCCCGGTCTTCCTGCTGCCAACGGCCACCGATGAGTTTTTGGGCAGCGGCAAGTGGGGTGCCGGTCCGACGGCCGTTGCCCTCAAGCAGGAGGGCCCATGGACCTACGGAATGCTCGCAAACCATATCTGGTCGTTTGCGGGCCAGAGCAACAGGGACGACATCAGTTCCACATTCCTGCAACCGTTCGTCGCCTACACGACTCCGGAAGCCTGGACCTTCACGCTGAACACCGAGAGTACGTACGACTGGGAGCACAACGAATGGTCCGTCCCCGTCAACTTCCAAGTTTCGAAGGTCCTGAAATTTGGCGAACAACCAGTCAGCCTTGCTGCTGGCGCGCGCTACTGGGTCGAGTCTCCTGAAGGCGGCCCGGATGGCTGGGGCTTCCGTGTTGTCCTAACCTTCCTGTTTCCGAAATAGGGCTTTGTTTCCGGCGGGCGGCAACGGCTGTGGCATGTTTTGGCGACGAAAATACTGCCGGAATACTCCTTTGATTCAATTCAATAAGCCGATTTTGGTGGTCTTTGCTACCAGAGCCTCACTCAATGAAAAAGTATGGGCGGAGGGCTAAGCCGCGTAGATGACAACGGTGTGAAGCGAAAAGCAGTTATTCAGAGTATCGATTGGTGAGGCAAGTTCTTTGTTGCTCAAAGTCATCAGTTCGATTTATCCTATGGCCGAACCCTGTCTTCCAACGCGTTCGAATTATGCCGAACTTTCAATCCTAGATTACCGGAAATCTCGGGCTTTAGGAAATGGGCTCGGAATAGTGTCGGGCTCGGGATAAGTCCGTGATCTTCATATCGATACACTGAAGGTGAAGGCTCGGAATTTTCACTAGAATTTATCGCAGAAAGCGGGTCGCTGGTTCGCATCCCTTCAAGGCGTGCGATTTGATTGATGGAGCTATACTAGATTCGTGAAAACAATATAATGATGCCTTTTGGTATTGATTGGCGTTAGAGGAGTAGAGGCTGGGCAGTGCCCATAGGGTGTGTGAGCAACCACGGCTTGCTCAAAGAGCATACCTATACTAGATTTGCGGAAACGATATAGGGCCGCCATGATCAAGCAGATAGATCTCATGTTCCGGACCATGGTCGCGGAACTTCAGCAACGGGCATTCGATGACGATTGGGCGGAAGACTTCCCCCCGGCGGGTAGATTCGTGCCGGTGGCTGTCGATGGTCGGCGTTATTGGTATTTCGACCAACCCGACGGTGAGGGCGGGCAGAAGCGGCGGTATGTCGGGCCTGCCGACGATCCCATGATTTCGGAACGGGTCGAAACCTTTAAGGGCGAGAAGTCGGACTATAAGGCCCGCCGCAAGTTCGTTTCCACGCTGACGCGGGAAGCCGGTTTGATCGCTGCTGATCGCTTTACCGGCGATGTCGTACAAGCGCTTGCCAAGGCCGGTCTCTTCCGACTGCGCGGTGTTCTCATCGGCACGGTCGCTTTTCAATGCTACTCGGCATATCTCGGCATCCGTCTGCCCTCAGCGGCGATCCTAACAGGTGATGCAGATCTAGCCCAGGATTTCGCGATCTCCGCCGAAGTGGCGGATTCACTGCCGCCGATCATCGATCTCCTGAAAGGGCTTGATCCAACGTTCCGGGCCGTGCCGCACATCAGCGGTAGCTCTCGATCTCATGCCTTCCGGAATCAAACCGGCTATCGGGTCGAATTCGTGACGACGAACAGGGGAGCCGAAGAATATTCGGACAAACCCGCCAACATGCCCGCTCTCGGTGGCGCGTCGGCCGAACCGCTAAGATTCATGGATTTCTTGATCCGTGATCCCGTTCGTTCGATCCTGCTACATGGTGCCGGTGTCTCGGTGGTCATCCCTGATCCTTCCAGGTATGCAGTGCATAAGCTCATCATTGCCGGTCGCCGCCAAAATGACGCTGGTGGCCAGGCCAAACGGGATAAAGACCTGAGGCAGGCAGGAATGCTATTCGACGCCTTGCCGGTCACAGGTCATGGGTCTTCACTGGCTGACTCCCTGGAAGAGGCATGGGATCGCGGGCCTGCCTGGAAGCTGGCGATCTCGAAGGCAGCCGAAACCATGCACAAGGATTATTGGGGCGCTGTCAATCGGATGGTTGGCATTCTCAAGAAATAAAGAGTTGGCCCGCTCGAAAAGGCGGGCCTCATTCGTTTCGGAGGGGAGCGGGCTAAAGTGTCGGCCCCTTCGGCTTCTGGTCCTCCTCGCACTTACCATCTTGCTCCTGCTGCAGTTTCCGCTTTTGCTCTGCCACCTCGACGGTTCCGACAGTCTGTTTCCAGCTGGAGACAGGTCGAGCGGGAACATTCGGATTTCGACCTTGAGCCTTTCGCTCCTCTTCTACCTTCGCACGATCAATTGGCGTTAAAATACAACGCGATAAAACTAATTACTCGTAGCAAAAAGCGCGGCGGGGGTTCGCATCCCTTCAAGACCGAGAACGTTGGCGAGGCTCAGCGATTTCCGAACATTTGATTTCAGCTCACTATTTCCGGACGTGTAGCTGGGCTTTAGCAGCACGGATTTCCTTTTCTGTCACTGACACCCGGAACACGGTCGTTTTCACCATGCGCAAGAGCGCAGCGCTACGCTGGAACAATGTCACGCAAATCGCATTCATCGCTTGACAATTAAAAGACGACTGGTCATATATAAATCATTGAAACTTACATATCAATCGCGAAAGCCTGATAATGCCTAGACCAGCCAATCCGGAAACTCGATCGCGTCTCCTGGAAAAGGGGGGAGACCTGGTCAGCACCCTCGGCTTCAATGCCACCGGCGTGCAGGAGATTACGGCGGTGGCAGGTGTGCCCAAGGGGTCGTTTTACAATTATTTCGAAAGCAAGGAGGCTTTCGCTGCCGAAGTACTGACCGAGTATTGGGATTCGGTCGTTGCTACCTACGGCTCGATCTTGGCCGATCACGACATGGCGCCGCTCGCGCGTATCACGCGCTATTTCGCGGGCTTGGCAGAGTTTCACGAGCGCCGCCGTTACGCGGTTGGCTGCCTGATCGGGAATATGGCGCTCGAGGTCACGCCATCGAGCGAGCTCGTACGCATGAAGCTGGCGGCGATCTATCGCCAATGGGCGGCCTCGCTCACCGAATGCCTGCAGGAGGCCCAGGCCCAGGGTGAATTGCCGGCTGGGAAGGATCCGGAACAGGTGGCCGTGGCGTTGATCGACGCGTTCGAAGGGGCGGTGACGCGTGCCAAGGTCGAACGTAACCGGTCGCCGTTCGACAGCTTCGAGGGTTTCGTTTTGCCCGCCCTCGTGACCTAAACAATTTGACCAGTTAATAGACGACCGGTCATATATTCTGCAAGCTTTTCGCTGGAACGCCGCGCCAGTGAGTGATGACGTCAATCCGCGGCTAACATAAGGAACTGAACAATGCCCACGATCACAACTAAAGACGGTGTAAACATCTTCTACAAGGACTGGGGATCAGGTCAGCCGATCGTTTTCAGCCACGGTTGGCCACTGACAGCGGACGACTGGGATGCCCAGATGACATTCTTTCTCCATCACGGGTATCGGGTGATCGCCCACGACCGGCGCGGCCACGGCCGGTCCGACCAGCCCAGCAACGGCAACGACATGGACCACTGGGTTGCCGACCTCGCGGCCCTGACGGAACACCTCAACCTGCGCGACGCGATCCATATCGGGCACTCGACAGGTGGCGGCGAGGTGGCTCGCTATGTCGCTCGCCACCAGGAGCGGGTCTCGAAGGCGGTGCTGGTCGCCTCACTGACGCCGAACATGTACCGGAGCGAGGACAACCCGTCCGGTCAACCGCCGGAGTGGTTCGAAGCGATCCGGGCAGGCCTGCTGGGCAACCGGTCGGAGTTCTACCGTTTCGTTCCTGAGAATCCGTTCTATGGCTACAACGTCGATGGGGCCAAGCCTTCGGAGGCAATCATCGCGAACTGGTGGCGCCAAGGCATGGCCGGCGGCGCTCTCGCTCACTACGCGACCGTCGCCTCCTGGCTTGAAGATTACACCGAGGACCTCAAGAAAATCACCGTGCCGGTGCTGGTGATGCATGGCGAGGCTGATCAAGTCGTCCCGTTCGCAAGTTCCGTGCCGCGTGCGGTCAACTTGCTCAAGAACGGGTCGCTGAAGACTTATCCCGGCTACCCCCATGGCATGCTAACCACACATGCGGATGTCCTCAACCCCGACTTGCTCTCGTTCATAAGGTCTTGACGACATCTCTCATCCATCGTCTTCCATGGTGAACATTTCGGGTTGTAAATTGAGGAGGGTTCGGGTTTCGTCGTCGTGACGACGGACGAACAAGAAGCTCAAACCCTCCTCGATAGCCCCGGAAACCACTTAGAAATCGGCACCACAGTGTTCAAACAAACCGAGCCACCTCTTTACACCTGCGCAGCGGCCCCACAGCCTGTTCTGTCAAGCCGAAAAAAGATCAGCTGCGCGGTTGCAGCAGCGCCAAGCAGACCGTCGCTGCAGCTAGGACGGCAGTAAGGGTCAAGGGCCCTGCAGCGCCGTAGTTGTCGACGACATAACCGCCGAAAACCGCGCCAATACTGATGGCGACCTGGAAAGAGACGACCATCAGACTGCCTGCCGCCTCCAGAGCATCGGACGCCTCGCGGGAAAGATTGGTCGGCAGCACCACCGGCGCCATGCCGAACGCGAAGCCCCATAGCGTAACGAGCGCGAAGGCAATGCCGAAATGAGCGCCCCAAAGCAGCAAGGCGAGCGCCGCGAAGGCCATCAGCGCCGCGGTGACAGCGAGTGCTCTGCGGATACTGGCATCGGCCATTCGGCCACCAGCAATGTTGCCGATCACAGAAGCGATGCCAAACCCAAGCAGCGCTAGTGCGATCGATCTGGTTTCAAGGAGCGTCACTTGTTCAAGGAAGGGACGCACATAAACCGATCCAGCAAAATGCCCGGTCATCAGCAAAAAGATGGCAAGCATCCCAAGTTGCACGCCACGCCGTCGCGTAAGCCCGAAAACATCGGCGAGACTGTTGCTTGTGCTTGCAGGCAAAGTTGGCAAGCTGGTTACCTGCAGCAGCATGGCAAGCGCGGCAAGCCCCGCTGTCATGGCCATGGCGATGCGCCATCCCAGCCAGTCGCTGATCAAAGCACCCATCGATGGTGCAGCGATCGTAGCGAGCGAGACTCCGAGTGTAACGATCGCCATGCCTCGACCAGTTGCATTGGCTCCCACCAGCCTCGCCACGACAGCAACTGAAAGTGCCCAGAAGCCACTAAGCGCGACGCCCAACCCAGCCCTGCCCAGCAACAACAGCCAAAAATCGGTTGCTAAGGATGCAAGAATATTGGAGCCGACCGCCAACGCACTGAGACTGACGAGCACCGCCTTGCGGTTCAGTCTGCCAATGAGAACATTGCTCAATAGGGCCGTTACGGCGCCCACGGAAGCGGTAGCGGTGACAACCTGTCCGGCTGTCCCCTCGCTGATCCCGAGATCGCGCGCCATTGGCGTCAATAGGCCCGTCGGCAGGAACTCAGCCGAGACCAGAGCGAAGCTCGTGGCTGCCATCGAAAGAACGGCAAACCAGGTCGGCGCGGTCCACGTGGACATCTCTGCCCGCTCCAGGCCAATTGCGGTTCCGTCAAGCTGTGATGTTGTGTCCGTCATTGATGTATCTCCTACGTTTGGAGACCTTCATAGACGAACTTTTTAGGACAATATGTCTCTTAGAATCCGAAATCCATGTCCATTCGTCCGGGATTTGTGCGACGCACAACACCTGGTGAGAGGTTGGTGATGCGCTTGAAGGCGCGGGCGAAGGATGCCTCCGACTCGTAACCGAGGCGGGAAGCGACTTCGGCAACCGACATGCCGCCTTGCCCCAGCAATTCCCGGGCAAGCTGCATTCGAAGACGGCCGAGATAATGTGCCGCGCCTTCTCCCAAGACAGCGCTGAAGCGCTCGGCAAAAATCGAGCGCGACTGGCCTGCCACGCCGGCGAGGCGTTCAAGGGTCCAGTTATGGCCAGGGTCTCGGTGCATGGCTGCCAACACACGACCGATGTGGGGGTCGCGGATGGCGGCGAGCCACCCGGTGGTCGAGGCTCCGCTGCAATTGACCCAACAGCGGATTAGCCGCGCTGCGAGCAAGTCCGCCATTCGCGACAACACGGTTGCGCTACCCATTTGGGGCTGTGTCGCCTCCGCCGACATCGCAGCAAGCAGGGGCCCAACGATCGGGTCATTGCCCGCCACATCGCAGCCCTTGATGATTGGTGGCATCAGAGCGATCAAGGGGTTAAGCGCATGCGCACCTAAAGTCATGGACCCGCAAAAAAGGGTGCTGTTCGCACCCGTTCCTTCGCGCACCACGTCGCAGACGTTGCTTCCCAACTTCGTGATCTGACAATTTTTTAACGAGTCGCCCTCAACATCTGGCGCGCTCGCCAGTCGATGTGGGAGGCCTTGCGGCAGCAGTACCAGATCTCCATCGTTCAACTCCTGCCACCCTTGAGCTTCGGTATGGATCCAGCACGGACCCTGGCTGACGAAGTGAAAACGAAGCAGCTGTTGTTGCGGAAAGGCGATGCTCCATGGATGTCTGAGTTCGCAGCGGCCATAGTTGACTCCACTCAAGCGAAAGTCTTGCAGGACTTCGCTCAGCGCGTCCATTGGGATATTTGCCGGTGACAGCGGTCGAGACGAATGGTCGAACATTTCGCTTATTTGGTGTCAAACGTCCGGCATTCAAGCAGGATGGCCCGCCAAGCGGTTGATTTGCGTATCGTTCGTGATTTCAAGCTTGGCGCAGCCAGAACGGCCTATCGCATGCCTGTCGGCCAATCCACGCTGCAGCGCGTGGAAGTGCCGTGTGGCAGGTCGAAGGTGACGTGTTCGAACTCCATGTGTGTCAGGCTTCTCCAAGAGCGGTCGGACGAGAGATGCTGATGCTGGCTTCGGTGTCTCTGGTTTTGGATATGTGCGCTCGTCAGGCGCTGGTTGTACTGCGGGGTCAGCCGGCCAGTCGGTTTTCCGTGACACCGGCCCGCAACCTTCAGAATATGATAGCTCGCGGCAAGGAGCCGGTGCTGGTTTATCAGAAGGCCCCGCAGGCGGCAGCAGCGGAATAGTCAGAGCCAGCGGCGAACCTCGGTCTTGTAGCGGCGGTAGTCGTCGCCGAACTTCGCTTCGAGATAGCGCTCCTCGCGGGCGATCACCTGCGTCTGGATCGCGATCAGCACCAACGGGAGCAAGGCGAAGGCGATCGGCCCGTCGAAGCCGATCGCAAGGCCGGCATAGATAAGCGCCAGGCCGAGATACATTGGATTGCGGGTCCACCGATAAGGGCCGGTCGTTGCGATGAGGGTCGTTGGCCGCGATGGCGGAACGTTGGTGCCCAGCCGCCGAAACAACCCCGCCGCCGCAAGCATCATCGCCGCACCGGCAACGACCAGCAGCGCGCCCGTCGCGACCAGCAACCGCCAGTCGATGCCGAAAGAGCGCAGGGTGACGAATCGCTCCGCCGCCAGCCCCAACAGCAGCGCTCCCAGATAGACGAAGGGCGGACGAAAGCGTACACCCGCGCTGTCCGGTTCGACGGCCATGCTCATCTCCAGTCTGTGCTCTCAAGCCAGCATCGACTGCTGGGCGGAGATACCTGCCGTCGCGCCCTGCGATATTGCCGTGGTGACCGAGTTCATGGCCGGGTTTGCGAGATCGCCGGCGGCGTAGATTCCGGGCATACTGGTTTCGCGGCGCTCGTCGACCTTGAGGGCGATGCCGAAGGGTGTATTGACCGTTGCGAGGCCCAGTGGCCCATGCAGGCTTGCGGACGGCTTGTTGCGCGGATGCGCGAACAGGATATCGACCCCGGCATTGCGGCCGCTTTCGAGATTAACGGTGGTGATATGGCCCCGGTGATGGGCGATTTCGGCGATCCGGCCATCGACGACAGGTATGTTGCGGCGCGCCAGATCGGTGCGTATATCGGGTGAAATGTCGTGACCATCAGCGAAGACCGTCAAGGTGTCGGTCCAGTCGTGGTACAGCCTGACATAATTGTGCGACGGCGGGCCGGACCAGACGAGGCCCCAATGCTGGTCGGCGACTTCAAAGCCATCGCAATAGGGGCAGGGCACGATGGAGGTGCCCCAGCTTTCGGCAAAGCCGGGAACATCAGGCATCTGATCGGCGACGCCATAGCTTAGGATGAGGCGGCGCGCCCCAAGGCTTTCGCCATCGCCAGTGAGGACGGAGAAATCATCGATGGCGCCGGAGATACTGTCGGCCCGGGCATTAACCAGCCTGACCGTGGGATAGCGTGCCAGTTGCTTCCGCGCCTCGGCCAGGATCTCCAGCGGTGGCTTGTGATCGTGGCCGAGCAGGCCATGCGAGTGGCCGGCGAAGCGATTGCGTGGCAGGCTGGTATCGAAAACGGTGACCCTGCGGCGGGCACGGCCGAGCTGCAGCGCGGCGGCGAGACCGGCAAAGCTGCCGCCGATGATGATGACGTCATCCATGGTGATAAGCTCCGTGCTGTTGAGGGAATGTGATTGGCTGAGCCTTGGCGCGTCTCGTCCACCGATACGCATCGATATGGCCAAGCGGCTTAGAGAAACTCGATTTGGGGGACAGGATAAAATCCATTCTTTGGCTTGCATATTTCTGATACTGCATGGTATCGTAAAGCATGAATAATGATACTGTCAAGGATCTTAATGCTCGTGACCGAAAATAGTCGAGGCCGACGCGGCCGGCCAGCCAACGAGGCGCTTGGCCAAACGATAGTCGACGCAGCATACGAACTCTTTGTGGAATTGGGTTTTCAAGCGACGACATTGGACAAGGTCACCCAGCGAGCGAAGATATCCAAGCTCAGCATCTATCGGCACTTCGAGAACAAGGAGGCGCTGTTCAGCGCGGCCGTCGCCGCCCGCTGCCATCAGTTTGCACCACAAGCCCTTTTTGAAGGCGTCTACGGTTCGGCCGAAGATCAGCTCATGGCGGTGGGGTCATCCCTCCTTCGCACGCTGTTGAGCCCGGACGTCCGCAGTGTCGAAGCCATGGTTATGGCCGACAAGACGAATCAAAAGTCGTTAAGCAAGCTCCATTACGAAGCCGGCCCCGCCCATGTCATCGCCCAAATCGAGGCCCTGTTGTGTCAGTTGCACGCGAAGGCGGCTCTGAACGTGCCCGATCCTCTCCAGTCCGCTCGCTTGTTTGCCGCGCTTTTCAAAGGATCCGATCTCCTGATTATCGCACGCTTCGATGAGGCGCGAGCAGAGGACGACAACGAAATTGAATCCTATTGCCGGTCGGCCGTCGCCATGTTCATCGCCGCGCACGGTGGCAGCGACCAGGCGGGCGGATAGCCGAGTTAAGAACGGATCAGAACAGGAATGGCATGGCAGAGAAAAATGTTTATCAGGTAGCCGACTGGAATGGCCAAACCGGGGAGCGCTGGGTCGCTTACCAGGTCCGGCTCGATGCCATGATGGCGGTGTTCGGCGAGGCCGCGATCGAAGCCGCCGCGCCCGCCACGGGCGAACGCGTGCTGGACGTCGGCTGCGGCGCGGGGGCGTCTAGTCTGGATCTGGCCGCTCGCGTCGGCGCGGGGGGCCATGTGCTAGGCGTGGACATATCCGAACCGTTGATCGGCAGAGCGCGCGCTCTAGCGCCGCAGGATACGCCGACCCTGTTCCAGGTGGCCGACGCCAGCAGCACCGAGTTGCCCGAGGGCGCGTTCGACATCCTGTTCTCGCGCTTCGGGGTGATGTTCTTTGACGATCCGGCGGCGGCGTTCGCTCATATGCGCCGTGCGCTCAAGCCGGGCGCGCGGGTCGCTTTCGTCTGCTGGCGCGGCATGGTCGAGAACGATTGGGTGCGCTTGCCGATGGGCGCGATCAAGGGCATCGTCCCGCCGACGGCGCCGCCCGATCCCGAAGCGCCCGGCCCATTCTCGTTCGGCGACCAGGGGCGGGTGGCGCGTATCCTGACGGCGGCTGGCTTCACCGATATCGCTATCGCGCCATTCGATGCCTCCATCCCGTTCGGCGAGGGCGGGACGCGGGACGCGGCGATCGACGACGCGGTGGAGATGGCGCTCGAGGTCGGCCCGCTGTCGCGCGCGCTCGCTGATCAGCCCGACGACATCCGCGCCCGCGCCTCGGCCGCGGTTCGTGCCGCCTTCGCGGGCTGCCCCGGCGAGCGGTCGGTGTTGTTCGATGGCGCGGCGTGGATCGTCACCGCGCGCAATCCGGCAAGCTGACAGGGATTAACAGGGGGAGACGCCCCGTCTCGATGGCTCGGCGTCGGCCGTGACGCGATCGACCCGCACCGCTTGCGGCCGGAACGCAGAGGAGGTAGGGCGGCGGGCTTTTGTCCCAGGTTGCACCGCTGCCATTGGTTTATATCTGGCTAATCGGCGACTACCTCTGGAACGAAATTGGCCGACCCCTCGAACGATTCAGGCCAATCCGCGCTAACCACTTCAATCCAAACAAATCAATTTCCCTTAGCGGGTATTAGTGCAGTAATGCCCACAGAGCCCCTAGTAGTTGAGCTTCGGATACCAGTCCGTGCCACGTCCCGCCGGCGTCAGATCGAGAATGTTCCAGAGCGGCGCGACGTCAACTGCACCTCTTGGGTCCTGTCCCGGATCCGCCGCTGCGACCGGCATCTCGGCATTGTAGAAGACCCGGACCTTGCTGCCGTCCTTCTGATAGACGGTCAGTCCCGGATACTCATAGCCCTTGTCGTCCAGAAGCCCGAGATCGCGAGCATAGTCGTCGCCGACGGTCTGCACGAAATCGAGATCGCGCCAGCCGCGCTCCATGGCGAAGGCGCGCTGCCGCTCGACGGGGCTGCGTCCGATGATCTTGAAGGCGACGCGTTGCTTGACGTCAGCACCGTTGCCGTTTGCGCCACCGAGGAAGTTGGTGCACATCGGGCAGGGTCGCTCGCGCTGCGGTCCGAACATCCAGAAGTAGGTCACGAGTGTGTCGTGCCTACCGAACAGATCGGCAAGACCGAGCTCGCTTCCGTTCTCGTCCTTGAAGCGATAGTCCTTCTCCACGACCGGACCTGGCGGAAGGCGACGGCGCTGCTCGGCCAGGCGGGTGAGATGCCGCCGCGCCTCGATTTCCTCCGCAAGTAGGGCCGTCCTGGCCTGCGCATATTCCTGGGTTTCGTTCTTGAACCTCGACGACCGCATCGCGGCCAGATCCACGGCGGGTTTGGGATTGGTAATGTCCATGTCTTCGCTCCCTTGAACGGCAAGCTGATCAGCCTTTCGGCGGCTCAGCGATGATGATGCGATTGTTTTCCCGGTCGAAGAAGTTTGCGACCGCGCCGAACGCTCCACTTGCCTCGGTAGCCGGCGAGATTCCGTGGGTGGCCAGTCTTTCTTTTTCCGCGGCAAGATTGGGTACGACGATCGTCATGATCCCGCTTCCCGCCCGTTCGTCGTCGCCCCACAGCTGGAGCCCCGCTGTCCCCATGTCCCGCCACTGCGCCATGTGCGGCAACGGATGGTCGTCGGCTGGGCGGCCCATGAACGTTGCATACCATTCGAGTGCAGACTCAAGGCCGCGTATCGCGACCGCAGCGTAAATCCCTTGAACGGACGTCGTCATGTCGGCTCTCCTCGTCCTCAACGCTTAAAAGACGTCTGACGAAGATCGTTCCCGACATGGCGAAAGAACTTTTTTCGCAATCCGGAGGCAGCTCACACAGGCTTCCGGTGCAGCATCCGCAACGACTGAAATGTCGTCCGCATTCGAACCGTCAAGACACCCATCTTGTCTCCAACGCCGGAATCACCATCTTGAGTTTGAATTCCCCCGGAGCCTCGGTATGAACGAACTCATTCTCACGACCGTTTTCGACGACGACATGATGGAAATCCTGCCGCCGGAACGGAAGACCTGTGGCGGAGTTGAGATGTCGTCATGCGACTGCTGTGGGCGTCGCGCCGTCATTGAGGAAGATTGCTGCGGGCTCTGTGAGGAGTGCCTGTCTCCCTGATCAACCTTCCGATTGACAGTTTTTGCAGGCGCGAGCGCCAGACGATCAATGGCCGGCAAATCGGTCGCTATTCTGCGGCGTGACGTAAGGGGTAGGCTTCGAGCGGCTCAACCGGGGCGATGATCTCGAAATCGCCGATCATGTGATGCTGGTCAGATCCCGGAACCGTTAGTGTCCAGAACTCAGGGGATTCGCCAAAGATCGTGGAAACCTGCACGATCGTCGTCCGGCCGCCCGCATACTTGATTGATCGAGCCCAATAGAACTCGTCCGGCACCAAACTCTTCATAACGCCTACTCCCCACGCTATGGACCGCACGATCCCAGAAATTCGAAAGATGACTATCGCTCGTATCCGAGCGTCCACAGGGCCGAAGGTTCGAACCCCTTGAGCGCTAGGGAATGCTTGCCCCGTCTCACGACGGGGCCAAGCGACTTCAAAGAACGGTGACGTTTTCGGCTTTCGATTTGCCCGTCTTGCGGTCCTGGCCTACGTCGTAGCTGACCTTTTGGCCATCTTTCAACGAGCCACCAAAACCGACCGCCGAGATGTGAACGAACACGTCCGGTCCGCCATTGTCAGGGGTGATGAAGCCAAAACCCTTGTCCTGATTGAAGAATTTTACAGTGCCAGTTGCCATGGTGCCCTCTTTTTTCAATGCCAAGCGCTATGGCTTTAGCGATCTATGTTAGGCGCTGCAAGGTTGCCGCGTATAGCCGGCCGGCGACACAAGCGCCGGTCTGGGGTCTCATTGAGTGAAATCGAGTTTCGGTTGGTCCTGTCCGTCCACACCGGGCTCTCTGCTCGTCAAGGACGAGAGCGTCACGCCAAGCAATCGCACCGATCGCTTGAACGGATAGACGGTCGCAAGCAGATCCGTCGCGGCCGCGAGAATGTCGGTGCAACTGGTGAAGGGCAGGGCAGTCGTTTTGCTTCGAGTTGCCTGAGTGAAGTCGGAGTATTTCACCTTACGGTGACTGTCTTGCCGCTGAAACCCTTCGTCTCGCAATATGACCAGACCTTTTCCGCAAGCGGCTTGAGTTCGCTGGTAGCGAGATCGAGGCGCTCGATGTCCTGCATGAACGCATCTTCAGCGCCGATCGACTTTCGGATCCGATCTGGAGGCGATGAATGCGCGCGATGGCCGGTGGGTCTACACCGCTGGCCTTGTCCTCGTGCGCCAAAAGCCTGGGTCGGCCAAGGGCGTGATGTTCATCACCATCGAGGACGAGACGGGGCCAGCCAACATCGTGGTTTGGCCAACGCTGTTCGAAAAGCGCAGGCGGGTCGTGCTTGGATCATCGATGATGGCGATCAACGGACGGATCCAGCGGGAAGGGGAGGTCGTGCATTTGGTGGCGCAGCAGTTGTTCGACCTATCGGGCGACTCTGCGCTCAGGCGGCTCACGACCAGCATGAGCGCTTCGATACGGCATTTAGTTTCGCGCATTGGCAGGGGTGTGCAGTGAAGCTCCCGCCTTTTCGGCCGCGGCCCGCAGACGCTTGTCTCTGGTCCATAAGGCCGCTCGTTGATCGAGGAGAACTGAGGCCATCAAATGGGCATCTGTGTAGCCAATGCCCATACTGAAAATGGCGTGGCGATCAATCATCATCATGACTTCGTCGTGCGTCGCGACGAACGCTTCGCGCTGGGCCGCCAGGAAAGCTATTACGCTACTGCGATCCAGAAGGCTGCCAAGTGCGAGCTCTCCGATCACGGCTGGATGGCATAAGAGACGATCGTCCTCAATAATCCTACCCAGCTCTAAATCGGCATGCCGGAAATGATCGATCCAGATGGAAGTGTCGGCAAGTATCACTTGGCAGCTGCGCTCCGGCGGCGTGGGGCTGCCTCCGCATCCGGCATAGTTCCGCCGAGGGCGATGAGGCGTTTTCCCGACTCCACACGAACAAGCGTCTCCAACGCTTGGCGGACCAGAGTGGCGGTTTCTTTCGTGCCGGTTAAGGACCTAGCCCTTTCGATGAGGGTGTCGTCGAGATTGATAGTCGATCGCATCGTTTGGTTTCCTGATTCTGGTGTTATAGATAGCACCATTTGGTGATGAAATCTACGCCTGGTCTCCACTCTGATACGTCCGCTGTCGGATGTGCAAATCCAGCAACGTGATATTTTGCCCGGTCGCGGGCACCCCCCGGACGGATTTTTCGGATTACTTGCAGATCATCGCGGCCAGGAAGCCGCGCATCGCATCGCCATAGGGCGGCCGCATCATATATTCCGCTTCCACCAACTTGCTCTGGTGATAGACGGCGCGCGGATGCGAGAAGGCGAGAAAGCCGAACTTGCCGTGATAGGCGCCCATGCCGGAGTGGCCGACACCGCCGAAGGGCAGGCCCTCCGCCGTCACGTGGCTCATGCAGTCGTTGACCGTCACCCCGCCGGAGGTCGTATTGTCGAGGACGCGGCGCTCCTCTTCCCGATCCTGGCTGAAATAATAGAGGGCGAGCGGGCGCGGCCCGGCATTGATGCGATCGACGACCTCGGCGATATCGCGATAGGCAATGACCGGCAGCACAGGCCCGAAGATCTCCTCCTGCAGCACGCGCATGTCGTCGGTGGGATCGAGGATCAGAGCCGGCGCGATGCGATGGGCCGATTGTCGAGAGAAGTTCTCCGCCGCCGGATTGATCTCCATGACACGCGCGCCCTTGGCCCTGGCGTCATCGATCAAGCCCTGGACGCGGGCGTGATGACGGACATTGACGATCGAGGTGTAGTCGGGATTTTCTTTCAGCGTAGGATACATCGCGCCGACCGCCGCCACCGCATGTTCGGCAAAGGCTTCGACGCTTTCCTCGGGCACATAGACATGATCCGGCGCAAGGCAGATCTGGCCGGCGTTCAGCGTCTTGACGGTCATGACGCGGCGTGCCGCGTCCGCGAGATCGGTGGAGCGACCGACGACGACAGGCGATTTGCCGCCGAGTTCGAGGGTGAGCGGCGTCAGGTTTTCCGCCGCAGCCCGCATGACATGATGAGCGATTGCGGTGCCGCCGGTGAAGATCAGGTGGTCGAAAGCAAGCGATGTGAAGGCAGTGCCCGTCGCCGGGCCGCCCTGCACGACGGCGATCTCCGTTTCGTCGAAGGCGCGGGCGATCAGCTCTGCCATCAGCGCAGAGGAGGCCGGCGTCACCTCCGACGGTTTGATTATTGCGCGGTTGCCGGCGGCCAGAATGCCGGCGAGCGGCGCAAGTGCGAGCTGATAGGGAAAATTCCAGGGGCTCAGGATGCCGACGACACCCTTCGGCTGATAGACCACTTGGGCCACCGCATCCGGGAACAGGGCCTCGTGCTCTTCCGGCTTCAGCCAATCGGCGAGGTGGGCCTTGGCATATTTGAGCGAGCCGACGCAGGTGAAGACATCGAGAAGCAGGCTCGCCTCGACGCTGCGGCTGCCGAAATCCTCCGACAGCGCCGCGGCAATCGCATCCTTATGATCGACGAGAAGGGCGATGACGCGGTCGATGCGATCGATGCGGACGGCAATATCAGCTGGCCCCTCCCTGAGGAAGGACGCCCTTTGCCGGGCAAGCAGCGCCTTCATGGCGTCGGGGCTGGTATCGGCGGCGATTGGAGTGACGCTGTTCATTCTTTCCTCCCTTGAACGTTGTCAGGCGGCCGGCTGGCGCACGACCGGTTTCAGCACGATGCCCTTCTCCGAATCCTCCACTGCCCGGTTGATGTCGACAAAATCATAGAAGGTGACCAGCCGGTCGAAGGGAAAGCGGCCCTGCCGATGGAGATCGATCAACAGCGGGATCAGGACATCGGGATTGGAATCGCCCTCGACGATGCCGCGCACCCGGCGTCCGCCGGACAGAATATGGGTAAGATCGAGTGTCAGCGTCGCGCCGTGCGGGGAAGCGCCGACGATGCCGCAGGTGCCGCGCGCCGCGAGCACCCGCACGCATTGATCGATCACTGCAGGCACGCCGGAAGCATCGATCGCATAATCGACGCCGGCGCCGGTCAGCGCCATGATCGCGGCCACCACATCGCCCGTCTTGCCGTCGACGGTATCGGTCGCACCGAGTTCGGCGGCAAGCGAAAGCCGCGTTTCGTTGACATCGACCGCAATGATCCGGGAAGCGCCGACGATCCGCGCCGCCATCACGGCGGCAAGACCGACCGAGCCAATGCCGAAAACAGCCAGCACTTTTCCCGGCTCGACCTTCAGCGCATTCATGACCGCGCCGGCGCCAGTCTGGATGCCGCAAGCGAGCGGCCCGAGCAGCGCCAGATCGGCATCTTTCGGCACTTTGACGATATTGCGCTCATGGCAGAGCGCATGGCTGGCGAAGGAGGATTGCCCGAAAATATTGCCATGAACCCGCTCCCCTCTATAGGAGAGCCCGCTCGAACCGTCGGCACGCGAACCGAGGAAATTGCGCGGGAAAAATTCGTGGCAATAGCTCTCCTCGTGATCGTTGCAGCTCGGGCAGTGGCCACAGGAATTGAAGGTCATGACCACATGATCGCCGGGCACCACCTTGGCAACGCCCGGCCCGACGCGTTCGACGATCCCAGCACCTTCGTGGCCGAGCACCACCGGCTGCGGCACCGGCAGGTGCTGGTCGCGCATGACCATGTCGGTATGGCAAACCCCGGTGGCGACAACGCGAACCAGGATCTCCCCCTCGCGCGGCTCCTCCAGATCGAGACTTTCCAGCGAAAAGGGCATATTCGGGGCACGCGCCACCGCAGCATGAATCTTCATTCTATCCTCCTCCCGGTGATCGGCCCGTTCACGACCCGGCGGGCCGGTTCGTTTCCTCAGCGGCCGCGCTTGTAAGCGCCGAGCCCCGGCTGATAGGTCTTGTCGTCGAGGAACTGCTTCAGTCCCTCGTTGCGCCCCTTGGTCTTGTCGAGAAACAGCATCTGCTCCAGTTTGGCGTAGATGTAATCGTCGGCGAGATCCCATGGCAGGTTGCGCACGCGCTTGTAGGTGTCCTTGGCGGCCTTGAGCGTCACCGGGTTCTTTTCGAGCAGGCTGGCGCAGATCTTGCGGACGCGGGCTTCGAGCTCGGCGAGCGGCACGGCCTCGTTGACGAGGCCCATTTCGGCCGCCTTGCGTCCACCGAACAGCTCGCCGGTCATGATGTAGTAGAGCGCATCGCGATGGCGCATTACCTCGGCGACCGCGCGGGTGACGTTGCCGCCCGGCAGGATGCCCCAATTGATCTCTGAGAGGCCGAAATTCGCCTCCTCGGCGGCAATGGCGAGATCGCAGGAAACGAGCGGCGTGAAGGCGCCGCCGAAGCACCAGCCGTTGACCATGGCGATGGTCGGCTTTTCGAAATACATTAGCCGGTTCCACCAGCCGCCGGATTGGCGTCGCGCTTTCAGCGTGGCGTCGCGTGGCTTGTCGTCGTTGTCGCGGAAATATTCCTTCAGATCCATGCCGGCCGACCAGGATTCTCCGGCGCCGCGCAGGACGAGGACGCCGCAACGCTCGTCGCCTTCGAGTTCGTCGAGCACATCAAGCATCCGGGCATTCAGAGCCGGATTCATTGCATTGCGCTTTTCCGGGCGGTTCAGCGTCACGAAGGCGATGCCGCCATCGAATTCGACCAGAACTGGCGATTGCTTTTCAGTCATGAGTTCACTCCATGGGTTTCGGCGCGGAGGCCGAGGCCGCTTCACCGGGCCTGTCGTTGAAGGATTTCTTGGGAATGCTGGTGGCGCAGAAGGTGTTTCTGCACTTTGCCGGAGGCAGTGCGGGGGATGGTTTCGACGAAGAGGATGCGGGCCGGGCGCTTGAAGGCGGCGAGCCTTTCGGCGCAATGGCCGGCGATCTCCTCGCCCGTTGCCACTAAACCCGGCCGCAACACGACATAGGCGATGCCGCATTCGCCCCACCTGGCGTCGGGAATGCCGACGACCGCGGTGTCGAGAATGGCAGGATGGCTTGCGAGCGCGGCCTCGACCTCGGCGGGATAAACATTCTCGCCGCCGCTGATATACATGTCCTTCAGCCGGTCGACGATGCGATAGAAGCCGTTGGCTTCGCGCCTGCCGAGATCGCCGGTGCGGTACCAGCCGTCGGTAAAGGCGGCTGCGGTTTCCCGCGGCTTATTCCAATAGCCCGATGTCACCGCCGGTCCGCGCAGCCAGAATTCGCCAACTTCGCACTCCCCGACGTCGCGGCCATCCTCACCGACGATGCGGATCTCGAGCAGCGGCGCCGGAAGGCCGACGCTGCCGGGATTGTCCTGCACCGCGCGCCGGTCAATCGGCACGTGCAGCACCGTTCCGGCTTCGCTCATTCCATAGCCGTTGACCAGTGCGACGCCATCGTTGAGATAGCTTTCGATCAGCGCCCGCGTCAGCGGCGCGCCGCCGACGAAGAGCGCGTGCAGGCCCGAGAGAGCCGCGGCGCTATAGGCGGGATCGTTACGCAAGGCGAGCGCGATCTGGGGCACGGCGAAATAATGGGTGATGGCGCGCTCACGGTCGGCAAGGACTGCGAGCGTGCGCGCCGGTGTGAAGCGGTCGGAGATGACGAGCGTGCCGCCGAGCATCAAGGTGGTGCGCGCCACCGCGATCAGCCCGATCGTGTGGAAGAACGGAAGGTCGCAGAGTGCGACGGAGCCCGGTCCAATCTCGCCGACGAAGGAGAAATTGACCGCGGCGAAAAAGGCGTTGCGCCGGCTGATGACGACGCCCTTCGGCTGCCCCGTCGTGCCCGACGTGTAGAGAAGGGCGCAAGCTCCGTCGGCATCGGCAGGCACCGGACCAGCCGGCAGGCTTGCCTCGATCCGTGCGGCAAGCCCGGCTGGACCAGCGGCCGTCGAGATCACCATCATCTCGGGATCGGCATCCGCAAGGCTCTCCACCGCCGCTGAGAACTCCTCGTCATGGAGCAGGAGAAGCGGCGCGCAATCGGCGAGGATCGGCCGAAGCTCGGCCGCGTTGAGCCGCCAGTTGAGCGGCACGTAGACGGCGCCGGCGCGCTGGCAGGCAAAGGCAAGGACGATCGAATCCATCGAATTGCGCGCCAGCATGGCGACGCGCGCCCCGTCCCGCCGCACTCCGAGCGTCGCGGTGAGGAAGCCGGCGCAGCAGCCGATCCGCTGATCGAGTTCGGCATAGGTGAGCTGCCGGCCGGTGACGATCTCAAACAGAGCCTGACGATCCGGCGCGACGCGAGCGCGGTAGAGGATCGGATCATCCTGCACCAGCCCGCAATCCGCCGGCGAAGCCATCCCGGAAAAGGAATGCGCCATTTTCTCCTCCCATGCCCTCGGCTCCTCCGCGTCAGGCATAAATTTGTATGTAACACATACTAATATCTTTTCCTGGCGGGATGCAAGAGGCTGTTTAACGGAAATCCGAACACCCGAACGAACGGGAGAAATATTCCCGGCCGCCGCCTAAGGCATATTGACTAACCCGCTGATTTTGATGGTTATGGCGCCTCAACGAGGCGAGACGAACGATGGCCGCAAAACCACCGCGGGATGATGTCGAAGGCGAGGAAGCTCCTGCAACGCCCCTTCTCGACGTCGGCCGGCTTGGCGATCTCCTGGGCTTTCACCTGCGCATGGCGCATGTCGCGATCTATCGCGATTTCGCCGAAACCATGGAAGAGCTGGCGTTGACACAGAAGCAGCTCGCGGTGATGGAACTCATCTCGGCCAATCCGGGCGCGTCGCAGATCGACTTCGCCAATGCGCTCGGCACCGACCGTGCAACCATGATGGCCCTCGTCAATCGGCTGGTGGCCCGCGACCTGATCGAGCGACGCCCCTCCGCGGCCGACCGCCGCCGGCAGGAACTGCATCTGACGGAAGCCGGACGGGCCATGCTCGCACGCGCCCGTAAGCTGATCGATACGCATGAACGGCGCTTCACCGACCTGTTTTCGCGCGATGAAATGCAGGCATTACTGACGGCGCTGAAGCGAATCTATAAGGAGAACTGAAACCCGCTTCGTCCAAGCAGGCAGAATTCAGGCCTGTAGATTTTGTTGCAAACGCCCGTGTTATGATCTCAATCTGGCCAGTCCCTTTGACCGATGAGCTCCGACCTCAAGGCCAGTCCGCATAACCCGAGGAGAGCATGCTGTTTCCCGAGCCGGTGGAGGCGCGGGCGATCTCGCGGTAGCCGGCGGGGGAAAGGCCGGTCTTGCGTTTGAAGAAATGGCTGAAATAGGTCGGGTCGCGGAAACCGAGACTGTCGGAGATTTCCTGGACGTTACGGGCCGAGCGCTCCAATCTCAGCTTTGCCTCCTGCACGACGCGTTCGTGCAGGAGCTGGATCGGAGAGCGGCCGAGCGTCCTTTGACAGATGGAATGAAGCCGGTCGGCGGTGACGCCGAGTTCCGCGGCATAATCGCTGATCGGACGATGCTGGCGGAAACCTGCTTCGACCAGTTGTCTATATCGCTGCAGGATCGATCCGGTTTCGCCCTTCCCTCGCTCCTCACCCCTTTCCCCGCCGCAGCCGCGCCAAAGCGCCATCAGGACCAGCCTGATATAAGCGGCTGCGACCATCCAGGAGGAGCGGGAGGGATCGCCGAGTTCGCGCACGAAACCGGAAATCAGCGGAGCGATTTCGGCGACCAGCGCAGGATCGGCCGCTTCGACCAGCTTGCGCTGCTCGGTGAAGATGCGCAGCGAATAGGATTCCACCTTGTCGCCGATTGCATCGACCATGATCTGCGCCGAGACCCCGACCAGATGGGCCGCAGTGCCGGCAGCGATCGAAAGATCGCATCGCGCCTGCGGCGGCAGGAAGGCAATGAGCGGCCCCTGCAGCGGCCGGCCTTCGCCATTGTCGAAATGCAGTTCCGCCGAGCCATCTCCGAGCAGGAGGAAGTGATGGAAATCGGCGTAGAGCCCTTTCTGAAAGCGAATGCGCCGGTGCGAGAGAGACGGCCCGTGCCATTCGCCTCTCGCATAACGATGAATCCCGCCGTCCATCGCCAATGTGTATCTCCTCCTCTTTGCGCACCGAACAGTGCAGCAATAGCCGAATAATTACAATATTAACCCAATAAATCGCATTCCATCATGCGACGATCGGCGTAACCTCCTCTTCATCAGCCTTTGGGAGGAGGCACCTCGACAGATGCGGGAATGGTCGGACGGCCCTTTGGCCGCGGTCTCCGCTCGTCTTCTCCCTTGGTAATGAAACAAGCGCCGGCTGGCGGCGGATGGGGAAAACGGTGTTCTCGGCAAAGCTGATGATCAACAACGAGGCGGTGGACGCGTCCGACGGGGCAACCTTCGAACGCATCGATCCACTGACCGGCGACGTCGCGACGGTCGCCGCGGCGGGCTCCGTCGCCGACATGGCGAGGGCCGCCAATTCAGCCGCTGCCGCCTTTCCCGATTGGTCGCAGACCGGCCCGGGCGAGCGCCGCAGGGTGCTGAATGCCGCCGCCGATCTCCTCGAAGCCCGCACGCCCGAACTCATCGCCGCCATGACCGGCGAAACCGGCGCCACCGCGCAATGGGCGGCGATCAATTGCGGGCTCGGCGCCGATATTCTGCGCGAGGCGGCGGCGATGACCACGCAAATCTCAGGCGAGCTCATTCCCTCGGGTATTCCGGGAAGCCTCGCAATGGCGGTGCGCCAGCCGGCCGGTGTCTGCGTCGGCATTGCTCCCTGGAATGCGCCTATTATCCTCGGCACCCGCGCCGTCGCC
The DNA here is from genome assembly GCF_002211315.1 of Rhizobium sp. R693. Classification (NCBI taxonomy): domain Bacteria; kingdom Pseudomonadati; phylum Pseudomonadota; class Alphaproteobacteria; order Hyphomicrobiales; family Rhizobiaceae; genus Rhizobium; species Rhizobium sp. R693. Next base: position 65,698 of record NZ_LOKY01000007.1, read on the forward strand.
ATGCCGCTTGCCTGCGGCAACACGGTCGTCCTCAAGGCCTCCGAACTCTGCCCAAAGACCCATGGCCTGATCGGCGACATCCTGCGCGACGCCGGCTTCCCGCGCGGCGTCGTCAATGTCGTCTCCAACGCGCCGAGTGACGCCGCTGCCGTCGTCGACGCGCTGATCGGCCATCCCGCCGTGCGTCGCATCAACTTCACCGGCTCCACCCGTGTCGGCAGGATCATCGCGGAATCCTCGGCGCGGCATCTCAAACGCTGCCTGCTGGAACTCGGAGGCAAGGCGCCCTTCATCGTGCTTGCCGATGCCGATATCGACGAGGCGGTCGGCGCCGCCGCTTTCGGCGCCTTCATGAACCAGGGTCAGATCTGCATGTCGACCGAGCGCATCATCCTCATGGACGAGATCGCCGACGGCTTCGTCGGCAAGTTCCGAACGAAAGCCGCAACGCTCGTCGCCGGCAGCCCCAGTGACGGCAATACGCCGCTCGGTACGCTGATCAATGCCGAAGCCGTCCGCCGCGTACGGTCGCTGATCGACGACGCCGTGCAGAAGGGCGCCGTCCTCGTCTGCGGCGGCGAGGCGCACGGCACGCTGATGGATGCGACTGTCATCGATCATGTCACGCCGGCCATGCGGATCTACCGCGAGGAGAGCTTCGGGCCGGTCGCGGCAATTATCCGCGTCGGCAGCATCGACGAGGCCGTGACGGTTGCCAACGACAATGAATACGGGCTTTCGGCCGCCGTCTTCGGCGGCGACGTCAATGCCGCGCTCGCCGTCGCCATGCGGCTCGAATCCGGCATCTGCCACATCAACGAAGCCACAGTTTCCGACGAGCCGCAAATGCCGTTCGGCGGCGTCAAATCGAGTGGCTACGGCCGTTTCGGCGGCAAGGCCGCAATCGATGAATTCACCGAGCTTCGATGGGTCACCATCGCATCGGGAAAACGGGAATACCCGATCTGAAAGGCAGATCGGCCGGAATAGACAGGGAAAGGGCGGGAGGCCCGCACCAAGAGGGAGGAACATTTCATGAACAGGAAATTCAATGCGGCGTCTCTCACGCGCCGCTCTTTCATCGCATCGGCCGCAGCAGGCGGCGCAGCACTGGCGCTTTCCGGCCGCACGGCCTTTGCCGAGAGCGGCGATACGCTGAAGGTCGGCTTCATCAGCCCGCGTACCGGCCCGCTCGGCGGCTTCGGCGAAACGGACGGCTATGTGCTCGACCTCGCGCGCAAGGCGCTGGCGAACGGCCTGCAGGCCGGCGGCAAGACCTGGAAGGTGGAAATCCTCGACCAGGATACCCAGTCCGATCCCTCGCGCGCCGGGCAACTGGCGAAGGAGCTGATCAACAACCAGGCGGTCGACCTGATGCTCGCCGTCTCGACGCCCGAAACGATCAATCCGGTCGCCGATGCCTGCGAAGCGGCAGGCGTTCCCTGCCTCTCGACGGTCATGCCCTGGGAAGCGTGGTATTTCGGCCGCGGCGCCAAGCCCGGTGCGCCGTCACCCTTCAAGTGGACCTACCATTTCGGCTTCGGCGTCGAAGAGTTCCACAAGGCCTATGTCTCACAGTGGAGCCTGATCGAGACCAACAAGAAGGTCGGCGTCATGTATCCCAACGACGCCGACGGCAATGCGATCCGTGCCCACCTGGCGCCCGCACTTGCCAAGGCCGGCTTCACCATCGTCGATCCCGGCGCCTATGAAACCGGCACTACCGATTTCTCGGCGCAGATCGCCCTCTTCCGGCAGGAGGGCGTCGAGATCTTCAACTCCTTCCCCATTCCGCCTGATTTCGCCGCCTTCTGGCGCCAGGCCGCCCAGCAGGGCCTCACCCAGCAGATCAAGATCTGCCAGGTCGCCAAAACAGGCCTGTTCCCCTCCGACATCGAGGCGCTCGGCGATCTCGGCATGAACATCGGCAGCGCCGCCTATTGGCACAAGGCCTTCCCTTACAAATCGACGCTGACCGGTGTCTCGGGAACCGCGCTTGCCGACGGCTATGAAGCGGCAAGCGGCAAGCAGTGGACGCAGCAACTCGGCGCCAGCCTCGCGCTTCTCGATGCCGGCTTCGATGCGCTTAAGGCAAGCAGCGACGCCAAGAACAAGGAGGCCGTCGCCAAGGCGCTCGCCACGTTGAAGACCACGACCATCGCCGGCAAGGTCGACTTCACCAGCGGCCCCGTCGCCAATGTCTCGCCCGGGCCGATCATCGGCACGCAATGGGTGAAGGCGGCCGAGGGCTCGAAATTCGCGCTCGACTACGTCGTCACCGAAAACGCCACCGATCCCAATGTCCCGGTCGGCGCCAAGCTCATCGCTTATAACGGGTAACATACGGTGCAGCAGGTAGCTCAAAATCGGCCGGGAGGAGCCTTTCTCTCGGCCAAAGGGATCCACAAGCAGTTCGGCGCGCTCGTCGTCCTGGAGAATCTGGATTTCTCCATGGGCGACGGCGATGCGGTCGGCATCGTCGGGCCGAACGGCGCCGGCAAGACGACGCTGCTCTCCGTGCTCGCCGGCGCCTTCCCGCCAAGTGCTGGAACCATCACCTTCGATGGCGCCGATGTCACGGGCCGGACCGCGGCGGAGCGCTGCCGTTCCGGGCTCGTCCGGACCCATCAGATTCCCAAGCCCTTCGGCGGCATGACGACTTTCGAAAATGTCTTCGTCGCCGCATCGCACGGCAATGCCGCAAGCCGCGACGAAGCCTATGAGCGTGTGGTGGATTCGCTTTCGCTCTGCGGCATGCTGGGCGTCGCCAACCGCCCGGCCGACACGCTCGGCCTGCTCGATCGCAAACGCCTGGAGCTTGCCCGCGCGCTCGCCACGCAGCCGCGGCTGCTGCTCCTCGACGAGATCGGCGGCGGGCTCACCGACGGCGAGGCGAGCGAACTCGTGGCAACCATTCTCGAATTGCGCCGCCGCGGCATCGGCATCGTCTGGATCGAGCATATCGTCCATATCCTCCTGCAGGTGGCGGAACGGCTGATCTGCATGGACGCCGGCAGGATCATCGCCGATGGCGAGCCGAAAGCGGTCATGAGCAATGCTGAGGTGGTCAAGGCCTATCTCGGAGGGACGCCGGTATGAGCCTTCTCTCCATCCGCAATCTCGACGTCCGCCACGGCCTGCTTCAGGCGGTGCGCGGCGTCAGTTTCGATATCGCCAAGGGCGAGGTGCTGGCGCTGGTCGGCGCCAACGGCGCAGGCAAGACGACGCTGCTGAGATCGATTGCCGGCGCCCATCTTCCTGCCTCCGGGCACGTTCTTCTCAACGATGAGGACCTGGCCTCCGTGCCTTCCCACAAACGGATCGCCAAAGGCATTGCCCTGGTGCCGGAAGGCCGGCGGCTGTTTTCGCAGATGACCGTCGAAGAGAACCTGCTTCTCGGAAAGAGCTGCGGGCGCAAGGGCGAGTGGAGCATCGATCGCGTCCTCGACGCCTTCCCGAACCTGAAACCCCGCCGCCACGCCAAGACAGGGCACCTCTCGGGCGGCGAGCAGCAGGCAACCGCCATCGGCCGGGCGCTGATGAGCAATCCGGACATTCTTCTGCTGGATGAAGTCTCCCTCGGACTTTCACCCTTGGTCGTCGACCGCGTCTACGCTCAGCTGCAGGCGTTGCTGACCTCGGGAACGACGATCGTGCTCGTCGAGCAGGATCTCGCCCGAGCCATGAGTGTGGCAAGCCGCGTCATCTGCATGCTGGAAGGGCGCGTCGTGCTCGACAGGCCGACAGTCGCTGTCACCCGCGAGCACGTCACCCAGGCCTATTTCGGATTGCACCGGGCCGCCGGCGAAAGGAGCGCATCGTGATCAATTCCCTGCTCCAGGGCACCCTGCTCGGCGGCTATTACGCCGTCATCGCCTGCGGATTGTCCTTCATGTTTTCAGTCATGCGGATCATCAATCTCGCGCATGGCAGCCTGGCGGTCGCAGCCGCCTACGGGCTGTGGCTGCTCGCCGCCAAGGCCGGCATTCCGCCTTTCGTCGGCCTGCTGATCGTGCTGCCGGTTATGGCGGTCCTCGGCTGGCTGCTGCAGCGCTTCATTCTCGAACGCAGCGCCCGCGGCGGCACGCTGCTGCCGATTCTGACCACCTTCGGCCTGTCGATCGTCATCGACAACCTGCTGTTCGAGCAGTTTGGCGCCGACACCCGCTCGCTTGCGCCCTTCATCGGCAATCTCTCCTATGCGTCGTGGCAGCTGCCGGGCCATATCTTCGTCGGCAAGCTCGCGGTGATGATGATGGCGACGGCGATCCTCCTTCTCGGCGCGCTGCAGTTCTTCCTGAGCCGCTTTGCGCTCGGCCGCGCCATCCGCGCCACGGCCGAAGATCCAGATACGGCAGGGCTCGTCGGCATCGATGCCCGCCGAGTGAATGCCGTCGCCACCGCGATCACCATGGTCACGATCGGGATCGCCGGCGCTTTTCTTGGAATGCGGGCGACCTTCAGCCCCTATGCGGGCGGCCCGCAACTCCTCTTCGCCTTCGAAACGGCCGTCATCGGCGGCGCGGGATCGCTCTGGGGCACCCTTGCCGGCGGCATCATTCTCGGCCTTGCCCAGTCGCTCGGCGCGCAATTGCATCCGCAAGGCTTCCTGATCGGCGGCCATGCCGTGTTCCTGCTCGTCCTTTTCGCCAGGCTGTCCCGGTTCGGCCTGCCTCAACTCGACAGGCTCGGCGCCTTCCTCAACTTTCGAGCACGTCTCAGGAGCCCGACATGACACTGGTCTCTAACGGAATATCGATAGAACGCTGGACGTCATCGTCACGGCTGGCGCTCGGCTCCATGGCCGCCTTGCTCGCCCTGCTGGCGCTCGCTCCTACGGTGCTCGGCGCCGGCGCGATCGACCGGATGACGGCGCTGTTCATCTATGTGATCCTGGCCGCCATGTGGAATGCGCTCGCCGGTTTCGGCGGGCTCGTCTCCGTCGGCCAGCAGGTGTTTTTCGGCCTCGGCGCCTATTTTACCATCCGGCTTGCAGACGCAGGGCTCGATCCCTTCGTCTCGATCTTTGCCGCCGCAATCGTGACCGGCGCGCTGTCGGTGCCGCTTTCGCTCTTCATGCTGCGGCTGAAGGGCGGCGAGTTCGCGATCGGCATGTGGGTGGTGGCCGAGCTCGCCCATCTGCTCGTCAATCTCGACCGGCTCATCCAGGGCGAAACGGGAACCTCGCTGATCTCGCTCAACCTCTATGACAGCGGCATACGGCGGGCGGCGATCTATTGGCTTGCCCTGGCCTCCATGGCAGCGCTGCTCGGCGCGCTCTTCATGCTGATGAGAAGCCGGGCGGGTGCGGCCATGCAGGCAATCCGCGACAATGAGGAGGCGGCGACCTCGGTCGGCGTGCGGGTGATCGCGACCAAGCGGCTGCTCTTCGTGCTCGCCGCCTTCGGCATTGCCGTCGCCGGCGGCCTGTGGCTCGCGACCGCCACCACCTTCCAGCCGAAGACCTATTTCAGCGTCCAGTGGACCGCCTATATGATCTTCATGGTGCTCGTCGGCGGCATCGGCAAGTTCGAAGGCGCGATCCTCGGCGCCGTCCTGTTCTTCGTCATCGAGACCTTCTTCGGCGGCGCCGGCGTCTGGTATCTGATCGGCCTCGGCGCCACCGCCCTGATCTTCTCCCTCTACCTGCCGCGCGGGCTCTGGGGCGAAATCGAACGTCGCTTTGATGTCCAGCTTCTGCCCGTCGGCTATCGGCTGCAACTTCCCGGTCCGAACAAGATCAAATGGGAAGAATGAGCCGGCTTGCCTCCAGTTTCTCTTGTGAAAGGTGACATTCATGCTTTTTGGTAAAACGATCCTGGTAACCGGCGTGGCTTCCGGCATCGGCGCGCGCACGGCGGAACTGGCGGGCCAGATGGGAGCCGAGGTCATCGGCGTCGACGTGCGCGAACCCGCCAATGGAAGTGCGGACTTCATCCGGGGCGATCTGTCCACGCCATCGGGAGTTGCCGAGATCGTCGCGCAACTTCCACAGCACCTCGACGCGCTCGCCAATGTCGCCGGCCTTTCCGGCAACACCGGCGTCGTCTCGACGCTCGCCGTCAATTTCTACGGCCTTCGCGCCCTGTCGCAATCGGTGGCACCGCGCCTGCGCGAAGGAGGCGCCATCGTCAACGTCGCCTCGATCGCCGGCTATGGCTGGCGCGCCAATCTCGAACGAGCGAAGTCGCTCACGTCAATCGAAGGCTTCCCCGACGTGGCGGCGGTCGCCGCCGAACATGGTCTCAGGAATGAGGAAGGCTATCCGCTTTCCAAAGAACTGCTCCTGCTCTGGACCATGCGCGCGGCCCACCAGCCGCTGTTCAAGGCGCGCGGCATCCGCGTTAATGCGGTGAGCCCCGGGCCGGTGGAAACGCCGATCCTCAAACAGTTCCGCGCCGTGCTCGGCGATGCGAGGGTCGACAGCGACATCACCCGCGTCGGCCGCGCCGGCACCGCCGCCGATATCGCGCCCGCCGTGCTCTTCCTCTGCTCGGATGGCGCACGCTGGGTCAACGGCGCCAATCTTGCCGCCGATGGCGGCCTCGAAGCATCCATCAATGCCGAAGTTCTCGGCTTCTAATTCTGTTTCTCAGGAGATCTCCGATGAATATTTCCCTCCTCATAAATGGCGCGGACCGCGCGGCCTCCGGCGGCCGGACCTATGACCGCCTCGATCCCTTCACGGAAAAGCTCGCGAGCCGCGCCGCCGCCGCAAGCCTGGAGGATGTCGCCGCCGCAGTCGATGCCGCCTCCGCCGCCTTCGTCACCTGGTCGAAGACCGGCCCCGGCGAGCGCCGCGCGATCCTGATGAAGGCTGCCGACATCATGGATTCCAAAGTGGACGAGTTCACCCGGCTGATGATCGAGGAGACCGGCGCGACCGCGCCCTGGGCCGGCTTCAACGTGATGCTCGCCGCCAACATCCTGCGCGAGGCCGGCGCCATGACGACGCAGATATCGGGCGAAATCATTCCTTCCGACAAGCCCGGCGCGCTTGCCATGGGCGTTCGCCAGGCGGCCGGCGTCTGCCTTGCGATCGCGCCCTGGAATGCGCCGGTCATCCTCGCCACCCGCGCCATCGCCATGCCGATCGCCTGCGGCAATTCAGTTATCCTCAAGGCATCCGAGCAGTGCCCCGGCACGCACCGGCTGATCGCGACGGCTCTCACCGAAGCGGGCCTGGCGGCCGGCGTCATCAACGTCATCACCAATGCGCCGGAGGATGCGCCGGAGATCGTCGCGGCGCTGATCGCCCATCCCGCCGTCAAGCGCGTCAACTTCACGGGCTCGACCAAGGTCGGCAGGATCATCGCCGAAACCTGCGGCAAGCATCTCAAGCCCGCCCTTCTCGAACTCGGCGGCAAGGCCCCGCTTGTTATCCTTGACGACGCCGATATCGACGGCGCCGTCAACGCCGCGATCTTCGGCGCTTTCATGCATCAGGGCCAGATCTGCATGTCGACCGAGCGGATTATCGTCGACGAGACGATTGCCGATCAGTTCGTCGCCAAACTCGCCGCCCGCGCCGCCGGGCTGCCGGCCGGCGATCCGCGCGGCCATGTCGTGCTCGGCTCGCTGATCAGCCTCGATGCGGCCAAGAAAATGGAGGAACTGATCGCCGATGCGACCGCGAAAGGCGCCAAGCTGGTGGCCGGCGGCAAGCGCTCGGGCACCGTCGTCGAGGCCACATTGCTCGATCACGTGACGCCTCAGATGCGCGTCTATTCGGAAGAATCCTTCGGCCCGGTCAAGCCGATCATCCGCGTCTCCGGCGAGGAGGAAGCGATCCGCATCGCCAACGACACCGAATACGGCCTGTCGTCTGCCGTCTTCAGCCGCAATGTCCAGCGGGCGCTGGCGGTGGCCGCGCGCATCGAATCCGGCATTTGCCACATCAACGGCCCGACGCTGCACGACGAAGCGCAGATGCCTTTCGGCGGGGTCAAGGGCAGCGGCTACGGCCGCTTCGGCGGCAAGGCGGCGATCGCCGAATTCACCGACCTGCGCTGGATCACGATCGAGGATTCCGCCCAGCATTATCCCTTCTGATTGACCCGGCAAAAACAGCCGCCTCCCTGCTCGAAGTCGGCGCGTTCTGAGATATGTCCGGAGTGTATAAAACCACCGGAGTTTCGTGGTGGCCGGATTGCGATACTGCAGTCGTCGAGCGCGCCGTCACCCTTGATGCTGCATGACGCGATCGCAGATTGGGTGACTGCGACGGGGCACACACGGGCCTGACCTAACGGTAGCATTGCAGGCGCTTTAGGAGCGGCTGATGTCGAAGGAGAGCCGCGGTAGATCTCGAACGATGAGATTGATGGCCGTGCCACCCTTCAAGGCGAAGCATGGTTCCTGCGCGAGAAGAGGCAGAACACGTGTCAGAAGTCTGACTTGTCGGTAGTAGGGGCTGGCAGTGTCCACATATCCTCCGGAACGGTTATCATGTACTTTGTGTCGAGTTTGCCGCCTTTGACCAGCATCCTGTTGCCGCTGCCAAGGCCGAGCTCATCGAGCATTCCAACCGGAGGCAGCTTTTTGAACCAAGGGTAGGGCCGGCGCTCAGCCATCCAGTAGAAGAGCCGCCGCACTTTGACATGCTTACATTTTACCAGAAGCCTTTCCATGACACGCGGCGAAAGCGTGGTCATGCCCTGCAGAAGCTGGTCGGCGTGCTCGAAGGATATCATTCCAGGCACATCTTGAATGACTTCAAGATAGGCTCGCTCGGAAGAGGAAAGTGTAAACGGCCAGGCGCGTTTCCGCTGCCCAGGTGCTTCTGGCTTGGAAAGGGTTCGCTCCAGGGTGTCATACTCAAGGTTCACGAGGCCGGTCGCGCCGAGGCCTGGTAGCGGCGTGTGGCGCATGAACTCTATGTCGGGCAGGCTTTTTACCAACCATTTTGGGATGGTGTCTTTGCCGTAGAGATGTACCCGGCGCCTTCTGGAAATCGGAAGGTAATGGGCGAAGCCGTGCTGTTCGAGCGCCGTCAGTCCACCTGGCACTAAGTCCAGACGAAAGACATTTTGCAGCGACGTAACGGCACTCTCCCAGTTCACTCGCGAACCCGGGCGGGTGTAAACGGCTTGAGCTATGGGTTCCAGCTGCCGGCTCTTTAGCAAATTGTCGATGGCATGCCGATCCAAGTCTGGATCCTGACGCATGAGCCACGACTTGCTCACCGGCATCCCTTCAGGGAGCAAGTCAAAGAGGCGCAATCGTCGTTCGGCGTCGAGAGGCATGGTTTGCAATTTTATAGATTTGCGGCGATGATCGCCGTATTTTCCAGATTTGGTAAATAGTATAGCTTAGCCCGTTTATCAAACCTAGGATGTTCGGCGATGATCGCCGCAAAGAAGAATCTCCACAAACTTAAAACACACCGTCTCCGAAAACGGAGAGCGCTTCGCTGTCCTTACGGCAGGCCAAATCATTCCGATCCTCGCGAAAGTGAGCGCTCATTTCTGCTTGCTTGAAATGGCGAGGGACGGTCAGCTTGACAAGAACGCAGACCGTTTTGACGAAAACGTCTACCCCGTGAATTAGATGAGACAATCAACAAGGAAATCGATCGCCAAGGCGGTCACCACAGGCCTGCAGTTTCGCCCCGATTTACAGACGTGTTGGGTGTGAAGTGCACCCCGGGGCCAGCGGGAGCTGGAATTTTCCGGGGCATGTCAGGTCAGCGTCGAAAAGCGAAACATCGTTGCATCAACGTGGTGCAGCTAAAGCAGCCCTCACATTCCGAGAATGTCGCCAGATGCCTTTGCACTGGCGACTCGCCGATGGATGGAGTGTTATCTACTTCTTGATCGCTTCGACGTCGATATCAAGCAGCAAGTCCGGGCCTAGACCGAAATCTGCTAGTTTCTTCAGCCCGAAATCCTGGCCGTTGAACTTGCCCGTGGCGGAAAAGCCGGTCTTGATGGTCTTCGCATCCCAGGGAAGCGGGGCCTCGATGTTCCAGGTAACGTCCAAGGTGATTGGCTTGACAGTACCGGCAAGTGACAGATCGCCGGTCACCAGCGCAGTCTTGTCGCCCGTCTTTTCGATCTTCGTGCTGGCGAAGGTGATGTCCGGAAATTCCGCTACGTTGAGGAAATCAGGGCTTTTCAGGTCCGAATCTCGTTGTTCAAAGTTCGTGTCGATGCTGTTGGCATCGATCTTCAGGGAGATCGAGCTCTTTGCTACATCGTCCTTGTCGAACTCTATTGCCCCGGAAACGGTCTTGAAGGTGCCATGGGCATTGGACCAGCCGGAGTGATTGGCCTTGAACGACACCCAGGCGTGGGTTGGATCCAAATCATAGTTGTCTGCGGCAAATGCGGATCCTGAAAGCAAGACGCCGGTAAACGCGCCGGCCAGGCATGTCAATTTCATCTTTTACTCTCCTTTAATTTTTCCGGCGTTTCCCGGATCTTGGTCGAACTCATCCCTCGAACAGGAACGCGGCTATGGCTATCGCCACAAGAGCGGGAATAGCGGTGATAAGCCCGGCGGCAACCGGCCGAAGAAACCGCGGAAAGCGATCAAAAGCCACGCCGCCTACGGTAATGAAAGCAGCAACAACAAGGGGCAGGACTGCGCATATCAGCGCTTCGGGTGCCGCCTTCGGGGTAAATGTCGCCGTCATGATCAGATGCACTACGATCACCCACGCAAAGGAAACTCCCTCGACATGCCGCAGCGCCAACGCTTCATCGTTGCCTTTGAGATATCGGATGTAGTTGACGACCAGCCAGCCCCCGGTCAGCGCTGCGAGAGCGCCGTCGATCTGCGCCATGCCGACGAACGCTCCCATTGCGGCCGAAAGGGCGGCAGCTATGGACACGCTCAGCAGCGCGGCGGCCAGCGCCGATGGTTCACCGCGTTGGGCGCTAGCCGGTGTCTTGACAGCGAAGCCAATTGCTGCGCTCGCAACCACGAAAACGAATAGAACGACGCCGAGTTTCGTGGGGTTGGCAAGCAATACATTCTTGCCCAGCAGCCAGCCCGACAGGGCGAGCGCGACCGCGGTCAGTAGTACGCTGACGGTCACCGAGAGTGCTTTGCGTGGCAGCGTAAGGGTCGCAAAGACGATCGCGCCGCAAACCAGAATGACCGGGAGCTTTTGCTTGGCCGCCACCGGAGGCAGGGCCGGCATACCTTCAAGAATGAGGTGGATGACGACGGCGGACAGTGGGATCAACATAGCGATCACCAGCGCGCGGCGGGTAGGTACTATGATAGCGGCGATTGCGACAACGACGCCGAGCAGAAACGGTGCGCCAACGGTGGCTAACAGAAGCTGCTGCATCATAATTTCGTACCTGAAGCTAAACCGTCGTGTCGGGGACGTTATAAGCGCCGAATTTAATTAACAAGTGTAGTATTTGCATTCCGACAACACGAAACCGTGATCAAATGCTAAACGGGTGGCGACACGCTGTTCATTAATTGTTGACGGCGGATCCCCGGAGTGGACGAAGAGTTCCCGCCGTAAAGTAAAGAGATTCAGATCTTCGAGGATGATCGACGGACCAGGGGGCGGTGAGCTTAAACACGATCTGGAGCAGTCGCCACGCAGTCTGAATGCGTCATCATCGGCCGAGCTAATTAATGCGTTAAGTATTTATTTGACGGTTCATTCGATCTGTAGCAGTCTCCAGCCGTGTTGACGCTGTTGGGAGGCAGAGTTGGACCTGTTGCAGAACCGCAGCCTCGTCGATCGCGCCTGGTCGCCGACCCCTTATGATCAATGGGCGGACGACCTTCATAACATCTGCGGAAATTTCAATGCGCATACGATGGAGCGCGGCGACAAGGTGATCGGCACGGCAAGCCGCATCGATGTCTGCGGCATGGAATTCGCCCATGTCTCCAACGATCTCGATTACGTCCATCGCGGCTGGGAGGATATTCGCCGCGACGCCCACGAACATCTGTTCCTGATCCTGCAGCTCGAGGGTGCCTGCGGGGTGGAGCATTCCGGCCAGCAGAACATCCTCGACGTCGGCGAATGCATTCTGGTCGATTCCACGCGGCCGACCACCCTCTATTTTCGCGGACACTTCTCCAATCATCTGTCCCTGCATTTGCCGCGGCAATTGATGTATTCGGACAGCAAGGTGGATTTCGACGTAGCCCGCAAGCTTGCGGCCGCTGATCCGATGGCGGTGATGCTGCGTGCGCTGATCGCCAAGATGATGACGACGCCGGAAAGCGAGGCGGCCTCACCGCATCTGCGCCAGCTGATGTTCGACACGACGCGCCAAGCATTTCTGTCGACCGACATTCAGACCGCAAGCCTGAATTCGTTGCATGACAGTGCGGGCAGGCGCATGCAGATGGTCGATATTCTGATCGACAAACACCTGACCGAGAGCGATCTCAGCGCCAAATGGTTGGCGACGAGGCTCGGCGTATCGATCCGCACGCTGCAGCAGGATTTCCAGGGATTGGGCATGACCTGCACCACCGTCATCCGCGACAAGCGCCTGCGCTTCGCACGCGAAAAGATCGAGCAGCTGAAAGAGCAGCGTAACGCCGGAACGATCGCCGAAGTCGCCTATTCGGCCGGATTCAACGACATTTCCTACTTCAACCGCAGCTTCAAGGAGCTGTTCGATTGTGCGCCTAGCGAGTTGCTTCGGACCGGCGAACTGGTGCCAAAGACGGTCTGACGCGCAATTTGCGCTTCCGTCCAAGACGAGGCGCGTTTCTCCCCAAGACGCCTTTTCCAGCGAAAGTCATAGTCCTCCCTAATCTCACGGGAGGAGAATATCGTGAAGCAGTCTACCCTGCTCATCGGTGGCGAAACCGTCGCCACGACCCATCATGCGCCGGTTGCCAATCCGTCGAACGGCGAAATAGTCGGCTATATGCCGCTTGCCGGGGAAGCCGATCTCGACCAGGCCGTTGCCGCCGCCGCCGCGGCTTTCAAAGGCTGGTCGCAGACCTCAAACGAAGAACGCGGCGCGGCCTGCCGCGCCATAGCGGAAAAGATCGGCGAGCATGCCGAAGAACTGGCGCAGATCCTGACCCGGGAGCAGGGCAAGCCGCTCAACGGCCTCGGCTCACGTTTCGAAATTGGCGGCGCGCTCGCCTGGACGCGGCATACGGCCGAACTCGACCTGCCGGTCGAAATCCTGCAGGACGACAATGAGGGCCGCGTCGAGCTGCACCGCAAGCCGATCGGCGTCGTCGGCTCGATCACGCCGTGGAACTGGCCCGTGATGATCGCCTGCTGGCACATCATGCCGGCAGTGCGGGCCGGCAACACCGTCGTCATCAAGCCGTCGCCCCTGACGCCGCTTTCGACCATCCGCCTCGTCGAGATCATCAACGAGGTGCTGCCGGCCGGCGTCGTCAATGTGATCACCGGCGAAAACAACATCGGTGCGGCGCTTTCCGCCCATCCAGGCATCGCCAAGATGACCTTCACCGGCTCGACCGAGACTGGCAAGAAGATCATGGCTTCGGCGGTGGCCACCTTGAAGAGGCTGACGCTGGAACTCGGCGGCAACGATGCCGGCATCGTGCTGCCCGACGTCGATCCGAAAGGCATCGTCGAGGGCCTGTTCTGGGGCGCCTTCATCAACAACGGCCAGACCTGCGCGGCGATGAAACGCCTCTATGTGCATGACAGCATCTATGAGGAAGTCTGCACGGCACTTGCCGATTATGCCGGCAAGATCGCCGTCGGCGACGGCCTGGATGAGGCAAGCATCCTCGGCCCGGTGCAGAACGAATTGCAGTTCAACAAGGTGCGCGATCTCGTCGACGATGCGCGCGCCCAGGGCGGCCGCATCCTGACCGGCGGTGCGCCGATGGACCGGCCCGGCTATTTCTACCCGATCACGCTCGTCGCCGATGTCGATCATGGCATCCGGCTGGTCGACGAGGAGCAGTTCGGCCCGGCTTTGCCGATCATCCGCTACAGCGATCTCGACGAGGTGATCGCCCGCGCCAACCAGAATCCAGCCGGCCTCGGCGGCTCGGTCTGGTCTGCCGATGTCGAGAAGGCGAAGCGCTATGCGATGCAGCTCGAATGCGGTTCGGTCTGGATCAACAAGCACGGCGCGATCCAGCCCAACGCGCCCTTCGGCGGCGTCAAACAATCCGGCATCGGCGTTGAATTCGGCGCCGAAGGCCTCAAGGAATTCACGACGATCCAGACGGTGTTGAGCTGAACCATGACGACTTACGATTACATCATCGTCGGAGGCGGATCCTCGGGCTGCGTGCTGGCGAACCGGCTGTCGGAAAACCCGGCGCACAAAGTGCTCCTGATCGAGTCCGGCCGCCGCGACGCCGATCCGTGGATCCATATCCCCGCCACCTTCTTCAAGGTGCTGGGCAAGGGGATCGATATCCATCCCTATGCATCGAACCCCGACGAGGGGCTGAACGGCCGGCCGAGCATCGTGCCGCAGGGAAACGTGCTCGGCGGCGGCAGCTCGGTCAACGCGATGATCTATATTCGCGGCCATCGCAACGACTACGACACCTGGTCCCAGATGGGCTGCCAGGGCTGGTCCTATGACGACGTGCTTCCGGCCTTTCGCTCGCTGGAAAGCAACGAGCGGCTGAACGGCCAATTCCATGGCAAGAAGGGCGGCCTGCACGTCTCCGATCCGCGCCACCGGCATCCGCTGAGCGAGGCCTTCGTCAAGGCGGCGACCGAAATCGGCATTCGCCATAATGACGATTTCAACGGCGCCGATCAGGCCGGTGTCGGCTTCTATCAGAGCACCACCCATGGCGGCCGGCGCTGGAGTTCGGCCCAGGCTTTCCTGCGCGAAGCGGAGAAGCGGCCGAACCTCACCGTGCTGACGGAGCGCAAGGTGGCGCGTGTCCTGTTCGAGGGGCAGAGGGCGGCCGGCGTCGAATTGCTCGACGGCACGACCTTCAAGGCGTCGCGCGAAATCGCGCTCACATCGGGCGCCATCGCCACGCCGAAGATCCTGCAATTGTCGGGGATCGGCGACGGCGCGCATCTTGCTTCGCTCGGCATCAAGGTCGTCGCCGACCTTCCGGGCGTCGGCGCCAACTATCAGGATCATCTCGAAGTGCCGGTGCAGGGCGAAACGCACGAACGGATCTCGATCCTTGGCCATGACAAGGGCCTGCGCGCCGCCGGCCACATGCTGCGCTATTTGACATCACATCGCGGGCTGCTGTCGTCCAACGTCGTCGAATGCGGCGGCTTCGTCGACACCTCGGGCACCGGTCAGCCTGATGTGCAGTTCCATGTGCTGCCTGTTCTCATCGGCTTCGTCGACCGCGAACCGGAGCCCGGCCATGGCCTCAGCATCGGGCCGTGTTATCTCCGGCCGCGGTCGCGCGGCTGGATCAGACTGAAGAGCGCCGACCCCAGGGAGCAGACGGATTTCAACGCCAATCTGCTTTCCGATCCCGCGGATATCGAAACCCTGGTGCGCGGCGTCGAAACGGCGATCCGCATCCTCGATGCGCCGGCGCTTGCCAAACTGGTCAAGCGCCGCGTGCTGCCGAAACCCGGCGTCGAGAAAGATCCGGAGGCCCTGCGCGACTACATCAGGCAATCGGCCAAGACCGTCTTCCATCCGGCGGGAACGGCGCGTATGGGCCGCGCCGATGATCGCATGGCGGTCGTCGGATCGGATCTCAAGGTGCGCGGCATCGAAGGGCTGCGCGTCTGCGACGCCTCGGTGATGCCGACGCTGGTGTCGGGCAATACCAACGCGCCGACGATGATGATTGCGGCAAAGGCTGCCGCGTTCATGACAGGAAAGACGATTTCCGGCTGAGCCCGAAATCCCGATCGCACGACCCCGTGGGGAGCGGGGCAACAACTGGAGGAGACAATGCCTATCAATTTAAGAGGGCTGACAATCGGCCTTTTGCTGACGCTCGTTTCGGCGTTCAGCGCCCATGCCGCCGCAACCTGCGGCGACAATAGCGGCAAGCCGGCGACCGGCGAGCCGATCATGATCGGCGCCATCACCGGCAAGACCGGACCGGACGATTTCTCGAATTCGACCAAGGCTGCCAAGGCTTACTTCGACTGCCTCAATGCCAATGGCGGCATCAAGGGGCGACCGGTCAAATATCTGGTCGAGGACGACCAGTGGAATCCGGAGATCGCCGCGCAGCTTGCGGCCAAACTCGTCAATGACGAGAAGGCCGTGCTGATGGTCGGCAATTCAAGCTTCGTCGAATGCGGCGCCAATGCCGATTTCTACAAGAAATCCGGCATTCTCGTCGTCGCCGGCGTCGGCGTCCCCCGCGAATGCTTCTTCGCGGCAAATTACGCGCCCACCAATGCCGGACCGCGCGTCTCGATGCTCGGCGCCATGGGTTATGCGCTCGATCAGCTGAAGGCGAAGTCGGTGGTCTGCATCGGCCCGAACATCCCGAATGTCGGCACCTGGTCCTGCGACGGGATCATCCAGCTTGCCAAAGAGAAGGGCCTGAAGGCCGAGACGATCCTGATGGATCCCGGCACCGCCGATTCCACATCGACCATCCTGCAGGCGGCGGCTTCCAAGCCGGATGTGATCATCCTCGGCCTGCCCAAGGGCGTCACCGTGCCGCTGCTGACCGCCGCCGAGGAGCAGGGGCTGAACCAGAGCATCAAGTTCCTCAGCGCCGCCTCGGCTTACGATCTATCGGTTCCCGGCACGATCGGCGCCGGCTGGGACGGCAATTTCATCGTCAACATGGAATTCAACGATCTCGAAGCGACGACGCCTGACAATCAGAACTGGCTCGCCGTCATGGATCAGTACGGCCAGAAATCCGATCCGCGCGATACCTTCGCCCAGGCCGGCTATCTCGCGGCCCGGATCGCCGAGACGGCGCTGACGACGCTCGATCCCGCCAACATCAACCGCGAAACGGCCTCGGCTGCCGTGCGAGGGATCAAGAGCTTCAAGAGCGATATCTTCTGCGCCCCTTGGTATTTCGGCGACGGCCAGACCCGCCACAACGCCAATTCGACGACGCGCATGGCCGTCAGCGAGGGCGGCAAGTGGAAGGTCGTCTCCGACTGCGCGCCGTCGCCGGATCCTGAGCTGAAGGACATCCGCGCCTTCGAAAAGTCCGCCGGCATCAATTGAGCCTATGTCTGGCATCCGCTCCGCGGCTCTGACGCCGCGGAGCCGAGCAGGCCCGAGAGGATCGGCTTATGAACATTCTTCCTTTCATCATATCGGGGCTCGGAATCGGCGCCGTCTATGCCTTGTCCGGCGTCGGTCTCGTCGTGCTGTTTCGCGCGACCGGCGTTCTCAATTTCGCGTTCGGCGCCTTCGGCGCGATCGGCGCGCATTGCGCCTGGCAGCTGCTCGAATGGAAGATGCCGCTGGCCGTCGCCATCCTTGCCGCCGTTGCCGTCTCGACGGCGATCAGTTTTCTCTATGGCCGGGTCTTCGCGCCGATGCTGTCGCATCGCGATACCGTCGTGCGCGCCGTCGGCACGCTGGCGCCGGCGCTCGTGCTGATCGCCGTCATGGGCGTCACCTGGGGCGAGCTTCCGCGCCGCCTGCAATTTCCGACCGACCAGATGTTTGTGTCGCTCTTTGCCGTGCGCCTCACCTACACCCGTATCATCGCCCTTCTTCTTGCCGTCGCCATGGTCGTCGCGATCACCTTGCTGCTTTCCCGCACGCGGCTTGGCCTCGACATGCGCGCACTTGCCAATGACCGCGACCTCAGCGCGGTGCTCGGCGTGCGCGTCCTCCATACCGAGACGGCCGCCTGGATCATCACCGGTATCTTCTCGGGCCTCGCCGGCCTCCTGCTGGCCGATCTCGTGCGGCTGCAGGGCACGTTCTTGACGCTATTGGTCATCCCGGCAATCGCCGCGGCGATCCTCGGCCAGTTGCGTTCGCTGTGGGAAACGGCGGTCGCCGGCATCCTGATCGGCATCGCCGAGGCGGCGCTGACGCCGATTGCCTGGATATCGCCCTATCGCGCGGCCGCCCCCTTCGTCATCGCGCTTGCCGCCGTCACGATCCTGGGAGGCACGGCGAAGGCCGCGTTGAAAGACCGATGAGCGTTCAGCCGCAAACAATCGCCTCCAACGCCGAAGGCCCGCCGATGATCCACCTGCCGAAGCAGCTTCTGCATGTCCCCGTGGCAATGACGCTCTTCGCAGCCATGGTCGCTTTTCTCGCCAATTCCTTCTGGCTTTCGGCGGCAACCTCGGCCGTCGCGCTGTCGCTGTCGGTTGCCGGTCTTGCCATTCTCTATGGTCAGCTCGGGCTGGTTTCGCTCTGCCAGTTCGCCCTCGTCGGCGTCGGCGGCTGGGTGACGCTGCGCGTCGGCCACGCCTTTCATCCACCCTTCGAAGTGAGCCTGCTTGCCGGCGGCATCGTCGCCTCCGTGGTGGGATTGGCCTTCGGCGTGCCAGCGCTCAGGCTGCGCGGTCTTTATCTCGCACTCGTGACGCTGATGCTCGCCGGCGCCTTCCAGATCGTCATCAGCGCCTGGGGTTTTCCCGATGGCGGTCCCGGTTTTCTCGGCCGGGCCGACGGTTCGGGCCGCGAGATGCTGGCAAGGCCTGCAATGGCTGATGGCGAGACTGCCTATTTCCTCTATGTCTGCACGGCAGCGGCGATCGGCCTTTTGATCGCGCAGTGGCATAAGCTTGCGCGTCCCGGCAGGGCCTGGGCGCTGATCCGCAAGGGCGAGACCGTCGCGGTTGCGAGCGGCGTCAACGTGCTGGTCTACAAGGCCTGGGCCTTTGCGCTCAGCGGCCTGCTCGCCGGCCTTGCCGGCGGGTTGCTGGCCGGCAATGTCGGCCAGCTGGACGGGCGCGCCTTTGGCGCCTTCGAAAGCCTCAATCTCTTCGCGCTCGCCATCGTCGGCGGTGTCTTCAACTGGTACGGCGCCCTGATCGCCGGTCTTCTGCTGCGGGCCGTGCCAGCGCTGCTCACCGATCTCGGTATCGACGGTTATGTCACGATCGGCATTTTCGGCGTCGCGCTGTTTCATGCGCTGGCAACAGCGCCGACCGGCATCGCCGGCCAGATCGCGGTATTGATTGCCCGTCTGAACAGCGGTCTATCAAGGGGGAGGGGGCGATGATCACCATCGACAATCTCGTCGTCCAGTTCGGCGGTGTGAAGCCGATCAACGAACTCAGCGCCGTGCTGACGGCGCCGGTGGCGGGCCTCATCGGCCCGAACGGGGCGGGCAAGACGACGCTGCTCAATGTGCTCTCCGGCTTCGTCCGGCCGGTTCAAGGGACCGTATCGCTCGGCGCTCTGCCACTGTTGCCGATGTCGCCGCTGCAGCGCGTGCGTGCCGGCCTGCGCCGCTCGTTCCAGACCGAACAGGTCGTTGAAGACCTGACCGTCGCCGGCAATATCGCAGCGATTGCCGATCACGTCGTCGGCGCTGCGCATCGTTCCGAATCGGTGGATGAGGCTCTCTCCTTCGTTGGCCTGGCCGCGGCTGCCGACCGGCTGGGACAATCGCTCAATCTTTTCCAGCGCCGCCTGGTCGAGCTGGCGAAATGCGTCGTCGGCAAGCCGAAGCTCATCCTGCTGGACGAGCCGGCCGCCGGCCTGACCGAGGAGGAGGGGAAGGCGTTTCGCGAGCTGGTGCTGCGCATCCCCACGGAATTCAAAGCGCAGGTTCTGGTGATCGACCATGACGTCGATCTTATCCGCTCCATGTGCAGCGAAACCATGGTGCTCGACTACGGCAGGCTGCTGGCGCTTGGCCCGACGCCGACCGTGCTTGCCGATCCGAACGTGCGGCGCGCCTATCTGGGGGAGTTCTGAGATGAGCGAGAGTTCCAGCGTCAGCGTCGAAAACCTTATCGTCGAACGCGGCGGCAAACGCGTCATCCACGACATCTCCTTTTCGGTCGCGGCCGGCAAGGTGACCACCCTTCTCGGCGCCAATGGGGCGGGAAAATCGAGCACGGTGATGGCCATGGCGGGTGCTTTGCCACGCGGCGGGGCGGTGCGTCTGGGCGGTGTCGCGCTCGAGGGATTTGTGCCTGACCGCATCCGCCGGGCAGGGCTTGCTCTCGTTCCCGAGGGGCACCGCGTGCTGGGGCAGCTCTCCGTGGAGGACAATATCCTCGTGGCCGCGCTCGATGCTTCGGCAGCGGCGCGTCGGCAGGGATTGGAGCGCGCCTACGAGATCTTTCCCGAGCTTGCCGAGCGCCGGCGCCAATCGGCATCCGATCTCTCCGGCGGCCAGAAGCAGATGGTGGCGATGGCGCAGGCTTTCATCGCAAAGCCGCGCTTCATGATCGTCGACGAGCTTTCGCTCGGTTTGGCGCCTGCGGTGGTCAAGCGCCTGGCCGAGGCGCTGAAGATCGCCGCCGCCGGCGGCATCGGCGTGCTGCTGATCGAGCAATTCGCCAATCTTGCTCTGGATCTTGCCGACAATGCTCTCGTGCTGGAGCGTGGCCGCCTCGTCTTCGACGGACCCGCGGCGACGCTGAAAGCGCAGCCGGACATTCTCCATGGCGCCTATCTGGCGAGCTGAGGCGAGGCAGCCGTCATGCGTTTTTCCGCCGATCACCAACATGTCGAGACGGCTCAGGGCCAAGATTTCGCCGGACTTGCCCGCACGCTGTTCGGCAATGTCAGGCTCGATTTCGGTACGGCCGACAAGGAGAAGAGCTCGATGCTCTCGGCCATGCTGGGAGCCTGCCGGCTGACGCGGCTGGAAGCTGATCGGCACGTCGTTTTCGGCGAGCGGGTGACGGCGGAGCCTGATGATCCCGATGCGATCAAGCTGATCCTGCAGGCCGAGGGCAGCGCCTCGATTACACAGGGTGGCTTGCACGCGCCGGTCTTTACCAATTCTCTTGCGATCTACGATCCGCGCCGTCCCTATGTGCTGACCAACAGCACGCCGGTTCGCCAGCTGCTATTGCAACTGCCGAGGCAGGCATTGCCGCAGACCGCAATCGAACGGCTCGCGGCACCCTTCACCGCGAATGCCGAGCATGACGGTATGTGCCGCATTCTGTTGTCGCTGATGGAATCGACCATGTATGAGATCGGCCATCTGGATGCGGTGCGGCGTGCAAGCGTCGGCCAGACCATGATCGATCTCGTCCGCACAATGATCGGTGAAGATCCGGCCGTACAGGTCGTCAACCCGCTCGATCTATTGTTGGCGCGCATCAAGGATTTCATCGCCAAAAATATCGACCGGCCGGATCTCACCATCGCCATGATCGCGCGGCGCATGGGCTGTTCGGTGCGCTATGTCTATCGCGCATTCGAGGCCGAGCGGCTGACGCCGTCCGTTTATATCTGGGACCTGCGCTTGCAGCAGGCGGCGGCCAAGCTGGGTGAGGCCGGCGGCCATAGCGGCGAAATATCCAGGATTGCCTTTGGGCTCGGCTTTTCCTCCAGCGCGCATTTCTCGCGAGCCTTCCGTGCCCGCTACGCTGTTTCGCCGTCGCAATGGCGTAAGGCTGCGCTTTCATAGGGCGGGCCCGGTCTACGCCGGGCCGCCGCGTTTCCTATCGCATCGATTCCGCGATGCGCAGCGTATCTGTGAACTGCTCGAAATGCCGGATCTTGCCGTCCGCGACGCGCCAGGCATGCACGACCCGGGCCTTGAAGGATTTGCCGGTCTGCTTGTGGGTGGCGCTATAGTCGCCGATGGCGATCACATCGTCGCCGGCATCAAGAAGACGTTCCAGCTTGAAGGTGTAGCCGTCGAATGTATTGCCGAGCGCCTGGAAGACATTCTTGAAGATCTCCTGCGGGCCGACATAGGTGCCGGCGCAGGGAAAGCCGTCCATCTCGGTCCAGCGGCAGTCGGCCGCGATGTCGGTCAGCATGCCGTCTATGTCGCGGCGGTCGTTAGCGTCGTAATGCGCTTTGACGATGTCGAAAGCTTTTCGCATGGTTTTATCCTTCACACCGGTTCCTGGCCCGGCAGGTAATAGGTCATCGAGGCCTTGCGGATGAAGGCGCCCGCCCGACTGTTCTGTATGCGTCCGTCAGCGGTGATACCGAGAAATTTGCCGGTCGAGCGCATGTCGTCGAAATTATAGAAAAAGGTGGAAGCGACCGGGATTTTGAACTCCCGGAAGGTGAAGACGTACTGGTTCTCGTCGAATTTGTAGGTGGTCGTCAGATCGACGTCGCCATGGCCGCGCTGGACGCCGACGAGGCACTGCCAGGAATAGCGTTGCGAGGAAAGGTACGTGTGTTCGTAGACGTGATTGGGGCTGTAGGTGAAATGCGCCCTGAGCCCGATGAGGTCGCGGCTTTCCGCCGGCATCGGCCCCCCGGCATCGCCGCCCTCGACGATGCCGGGCCGGAAGACCTGGGCCACTTGCGGCTCGCCGACGGCATCCTTGGCATCGCGGACGATCGAATAGATCGAAAGCGCTCGATGGGTCTGAACATTGACGATCAGCGTTTCGGCTTCCCGCGGCCGGCCGGCGAAGACGATCTCGACAAAATAGGTATTCGGCGCGACCTCGATCACCTCAGCCCTGTCGGTCGCGCTTTCCTTGCCGTCGGACCAGCGGACCTCGCCCTTGCCGAAGGAAAGTTCGAGCCGACGGCCATCGTCGAAGTTGACCCTGTGGGCCGAGCCTGCAAGCGCTTCGGTGGCGGGCAGCCGATTGGTGTCGATGCCATAGGCGAATTCGTCGTAGGTCTTCCAATCCTTGGGCTTGTCGTTCATCGCTCTCTTCTCCTCATCTCATTCCGCAAAGGCAAGGGTCGGCAGGTCGACGGTGCCGGCTCCACCATCGACGGTCAGAATGGCGCCGTTGATCATCGCCGCGTCAGCCGAGGCGAGGAAGCAGACGGCGCCGGCCACGTCCTCTGCGGTTGCCGGCCGGCCGAGCGGCACGTCCCTGGTGACGAGCGCGTAGGCCTCGTCGATATTCTTCAGCTTGAATTTTTCGACGACGGCCTGCATCTGCTCGTCGGCCATCGCCGTCGTCACCCATCCCGGGCAGACGGTGTTGGTGCGCACGCCCTTGCGGCCGTAGTCGCGCGCCAGCGATTTTGCGAGCCCGATGCAGCCGTGCTTCATGGTGACGTAGCCCGCGGCATCCGGTCCGGCAAAGAGCCCGGCGATCGAGGCGAGCACGACGATATTGCCTTGGCTCTCGATGAGATGGGGCAGGGATTCACGTGCACTGACAAAGGCGGTATTGAGATTGAGCCGGACGGCAAGATTCCATGTCTCGTCAGACATATCGATCGTCGGCCCGACGCCGTGGCCGCCGGCATTGGCAATCAGGATGTCGAGGCCGCCGAAGGTCTCTGCCACCTTTTCGACCGCGGCCTTCATGGCGGTGCTGTCCGCCGCGTCGGCCGCGACCACGGCGGCACCGATCTCTTCGGCAACGCCACGAAGCGGCTCAGGACGGCGCCCGACGAGCGCGACATTGCCACCCTCCCGCCGGATGCGGCGAGCAACCGCCGCCCCGATACCCGTCCCGCCGCCAGTGATCAGGGCGGTCTTATTGCTGAATCGCATGTTTGCTCCCCTTCCCTATAAGACCCACCATGATTGAAAGAGGACGAGGCGTCGTGTCTGCGTCTGCAATCAGTTTTGACTTAACGTGCACAAGCATCGCTGCGGCCCAGCGTCGAGATCGCGTTTGACGCACGCCAAGAAGGCAAAAACAATGTAGTGGATGATCCCGCACGCAAAGGCTCACCTTTCAGGGATTGGTGCCAAGACAGCGAGGCAGATCCATTGAGGCATAAGAACCATCATTGCTGACTGCTTGCGCATGAGGTGAGATACTTGTTATGTTAAATAAAGCTCGCCGACGACGTTATTGCCACTCGAGGGACAATCCCTTACCTGTGAGGGATCGCGCTTTCGTTGCATGCTCGTCAAATGGACGATTCAACTTATGAGAAACAAACAGTATTCAGCGCTCCAGACAAGTGATGCCGATGTGGTCGAGGCTTCGGTCGCCCGGAGGCGTTCTCTTGCAATCGGGCTGTTGCGCGCCCGTGAAGCAGTCATGAGCCACTTCCGGCCGATCCTCGCAGCTCACGACGTCACCGAGCAGCAGTGGCGGGTGATCCGTGTCCTGGCGGAGGCCGGCAGGCTCGACGCAACCGAAGTGGCGGAGAAGGCCTTTATCCTGGCACCAAGTCTGACAAGAATGATCCGCTCGCTCGAGGAGCGCAGCTTCATCACAAAGCACAAGGACAAGGCCGACGGCAGGCGCGTGCTGCTGCAGATCACGCCGGTTGGCCGGGCGGTGATCGACGAGGTCATGCCGGAGAGTCTCAAGGTCTATGAGGATATTGATGCCCGCTTCGGAACCGAACGGGTGGAGCAGCTTCTCGATATGCTCGAGGAATTGGCGAAGCTCGGCCTCCCGGGCCGGACGAACGGCGAGGGCGGTCAGTAGACGCCTGCGCCAGTCGCCCCCTTTGCGGGTTCCGCCTTGCGAAAATCGTCAAGAAGCTTGGTCGTCGCGTTGGCGAGCAGCGTCACATCATTACCGATGGCGACGAAGGTCGCACCCAGTTCCAGATAGCGTTTGGCAAGCGCGAGATCGGCGGTCAGGATGCCGGCAGCCTTGCCGAGCGAGCGGATCCTGAGAAGCGCCTTTTCGACCTCTCCCTGCACCTCTGGCGCTCCCGGTTTCCCGAGGAACCCCATATCGGCAGCGAGATCGGCCGGCCCGATGAAGACGCCGTCGACGCCTTCGGTGGAAGCGATCGCGTCTAGCGCGGCAAGTCCGGCACGGCTTTCCACCTGCAGGAGCAGGCAGATTTCATCATTGGCCGTCTGCAGATAGTCCGGGATCCGGTTGAAGCTGGAAGCCCGCGCCAGCGCCGCACCGACGCCACGCATGCCATACGGCGGGTAGCGCACCGCCTTGACCATCGCCTCCGCCAGTTCCTTGCTGTCGACCATCGGGACGAGCAGTGTCTGTGCACCGATATCGAGCAGTTGCTTGATGATCCAGGTCTCGCCGACCGGCGGGCGGATCACGGCATGGCTAACGCTGCCCTTCATGGCCTGCAACTGCGAGACCAGAAGCGGCACGTCGTTCGGCGCGTGTTCGGCGTCGAGCAGCAACCAGTCGTAGCCGGCGCCGGCGGAGATCTCGACCGTGTAGGGATTGGCGAGCGCCTGCCAAAGGCCGATCTGGGCGCGGCCTTCCTTGAGTGCCTGCTTGAACGGGTTTTTCGGGGCGGGCATGGTGAAATCCTTCAGGCGAAGAACAGGCTGACCGAGCCGTAGGCACCGAAATCAGCGACGATGGTATCCCCGTGGCGCGCCTCGATCGGGCGGATGAACGAGCCGGCGAGAACGATCTGGCCAGCCTCGATGCCGTCGCCATATTGGGCCAACCGGTTGGCGAGCCAGGCGACGCCGCGGGCCGGATGGTTGAGCACGCCTGCCCCGAGCCCGGTCTCCTCGACCTCGGCATTGCGGGTGACGATCGCGCCCATCCAGCGCATGTCGATCTGGTCGGGGCGCACGGCCCGGCCACCGGTGACGATGCCGGCATTGGCGGCGTTGTCGGAGATCGTGTCGAAGACATTACGGGCCTTCTTCGTCTCCGGATCGACGCGGACGATGCGGGTGTCGAGGATTTCAAGAGCCGGCGTCACGTAATCGGTGGCGTTCAGCACGTCGAACACGGTGATCCCGGGTCCTTTGAGCGGTGCCTTCATCACGAAGGCGATTTCCGCCTCGATACGCGGCTGGATGAAGCGGTCGGCGGCAACAGTCGCCCCGTCCTCGAACATCATGTCGTCGAACAGCACGCCGGAATCGGGGACGTTGATGTTCAGTGCGTATTGCATCGCCTTGGAGGTAAGGCCGATCTTCCAGCCGATCACCTTGCGGCCGCCTTCGATCTTCTTCTTCACCCAGGCGCCTTGAATCGCATAGGCGTCGTCCATGTCGATCTCGGGGTATTTGAGCGAAAGAAGCCCTGCCTGGAGGCGCGTGCGCTCGGCCTCATCAAGGCTTTCAACGGCCGCTGCGATCTGTTCCTTGTTCAGCATGCTCATGCCTCATCCGCGATGGTGTTGGTGAGTGTTCCGATACCCTCGGCCTCGACTTCAACGACATCGCCGGGCTTCAGCCAGATCGGCGGGTCGAAGCGGGCGCCGGCACCCGTCGGCGTGCCGGTGACGATGACATCGCCGGGAATAAGCGTCGTGAAGGTCGAGATGTAGCTGATGATCTTGCGGAACGGGAAAATCATCCGGCTGGTGCGGTCGCTTTGGCGCACCTCGCCGTTCACGCGGGTCTCGAGCTTGATGTCGCCGAGCTGACTTTCGTCGCAATAGGGGATCAGCCACGGGCCGATCGAGCCGGTGCGATCGAAGTTCTTGCCCTGGGTGACGTTGAACTTGGCGTGCCGCACCCAATCACGGATCGTACCCTCGTTGCAGAGCGAGAGGGCGGCGACATGGCCGAGCGCTTCCTTTTCGGGAATGCGCCGCCCGCCCTTGCCAATGACGATGACGATCTCGCCTTCGTAGTCGAGCTGGTGGCTCTCGGGCGGCCGGATCAGCGGCTCGCGGTGCCCGGTGAAGGACCGCGGAAAGCGGATGAAAAGAGAGGGATTGGACGGTGCTTGTTGCCCGTCCTTGTATTCTTCGTTCCGGTCGGGGAAATTGACGCCGACGCAGATGAGCTTCTCCGGAGTGGGAATGGGAATCTCGAAGCGGATGTCGTCCAGCGTGCAATCTACTTCCAGATTCTTGCTTTCGTCGGCGAGCTGAAGGAGGCGGCCGGCCTCGATCACTTCGCGCAAGGTCGGCCACGTCGCACCGTGGCGCACTGACAGGTCGACGACACCGCCATCAACGACAAGTCCGTAGCCGTGTCGGCCGTTTCTGGAAAATGACAGGAATCTTGGATAGGTCATGGCAATCCTCATTCCTCAAGCGATGCCGCCGAGGCAGACATATTTGATTTCGGTGAATTCCTCGATGCCGTATTTGGAGCCCTCGCGGCCGAGGCCGGAGAGCTTGACGCCGCCGAAGGGGGCTTCCGCGGTGGAGATCAGGCCGGTATTGACGCCGACCATGCCGTATTCCAGCGCCTCGGCGACACGAAAGACGCGGGCGAGATCCTTGGCATAGAAATAGGAGGCAAGCCCGAATTCGGTATCGTTTGCCTGCTCGATGACATCGGTTTCGTCCTTGAAGCGGAATAGCGGCGCCAGCGGCCCGAACGTTTCTTCCCTGGCAACGGCCATGTCCCTGGTGACGTCGGCGAGGATCGTCGCCTCGAAGAAGGTGCCGCCGAGTGCATGTTTCTTGCCGCCCTGCAGGATGCGCGCACCCTTGGCCATTGCATCGGCGATATGCTCCTCGACCTTGGCAAGCGCTGCCTTGTCGATCAGCGGCCCGAGGATCACGCCTTCGTCAAAGCCGTTGCCGGTCTTCAGCTTGCCGACGGCGGTCGCCAGCTTGGCGGCAAAGGCGTCATAGACGCGTTCCTGCACATAGATGCGGTTGGCGCAGACACAGGTCTGGCCGTTGTTGCGGTATTTGGCGATCAAGGCGCCTTCGACCGCTGCGTCGAGATCGGCATCGTCGAAGACGATGAACGGCGCATTGCCGCCAAGCTCGAGGCCGAGCTTCTTGATGGTCGGCGCGCTCTGCTTGTAAAGCTCGGCGCCGACTTCTGTCGAGCCGGTGAAAGTCAGCTTGCGCACGACAGGGCTTGCGGTCATTTCGCCGCCGATGGCGCGCGCCGAACCTGTGAGCACGCTGAACAGGCCCTTGGGGAAGCCGGCGCGTTCGGCGAGGATGGCGATGGCGATCGCCGAGAACGGCGTCTGCGAGGCCGGTTTCAGCACCATGGCGCAGCCGGCGGCAAAGGCAGGCCCCGCCTTGCGGGTGACCATCGCGTTCGGGAAATTCCACGGGGTGATGGCGGCGACGACGCCGATCGGCTGCTTCATCACGAGAATGCGCTTGTCTGGCTGGTGGCCTGGGATCAGGTCACCATAGATGCGGCGGCCCTCTTCGGCGAACCATTCGATGAAGCTCGCGCCATAGACGATTTCGCCGGTCGCTTCCGCCAGCGGCTTGCCCTGTTCCAAGGTCAGGATGCGGCCGAGGTCGTCCTTGTTGTCGATCATCAGCTCGTACCACTTGCGCAAGACGGCGCAGCGTTCCTTACCTGTTTTCGCCGCCCAGCCCTTCTGGGCGACCCTTGCCGCCTCGATCGCCGCCCGCGTCTCGGCCGCGCCCAGCTTCGGCACGAGGCCGATGATCTCGCCGGTCGCCGGATTGTTCACTTCAATCGCATTGTTCGGATCGGACTCGATCCACTCGCCGCCTGAAAGAGCGGCCTGGCGGAACAAGGAAGGGTCTTTCAGATACATGGCGCATCCTCACCAACGACATGAAAAGAGGCGGACGCTTGTGCGTCCGCCCAGGTGGGGAAAGTTTCAAGGTGCAATAATGGGCTGTGCCTTGAGATCCGCCTCCCTCGGCTCGGTGCCGGCAAACAGGCTGCCATGCTCGAACCAGGACTTCGGCGCTGGTGCACCCCAGAGCGTCTGGCGCTGCGGGTCCTTAAGGTCCCATTTGATCGGCTCGAGGTCCGGATCAACCGTCTGGTAGTCAGAGCAGTAGATTTCGATGCGATGGCCGTCGGGGTCGAGGATATAGAGGAAGAAGGCATTCGAAATGCCGTGACGGCCGGGGCCACGCTCAATATTCGCCACCCAGCCGGTGGTCGCCATCAGGTCGAGCAGATCGATGATGTTGAGCGGCGTCGGCACCCAGAAGGCGGTATGGTGCAGGCGCGGGCCGCGACCGTTGGTAAAGGCGATATCGTGCACGCCGCCCTTGCGGTGGGTCCAGGCGGCCCAGAGGCGACCGGTTTCCTCGTCCTCGGTGTACTCGGTCACACGGAAGCCGAGCTCGTTGTAGAAGGCGACCGACTGATCGACGTTCGGGGAGAAGCAGTTGAAGTGGTCGATGCGAAGCGGCTTCACGCCCTTGTAAAGTGCATATTTCTGGTGGATCGGTGGCAACCGGTCCATCTTCGAATAGAATTCGAGTGGGATGCCATGCGGATCGCTGGTGCGGAAGGTGCGGGCCTGATAGGGTCGCTCGATCCATTCCACCGGCAGGCCCCTGGCGTTGAAGAAATGCACGGCCTTGTCGAGATCCTCGTCACTGAAGACCTTGAAGCCGAGGTCGCGAGCTTCTGCCTTTTCGGACTTCTTCAAGACGATGCAGTGATGGCCGCGCTCTTCCAAGGCGCGCAGATAGATGGTGTCCGAGGTTTCGTCGGTCACCTGCAGGCCAAGCGTATCCACGTAGAACGCGCGCGACTTGGCAAGGTCAGTAACCCCAAACTCGACGTGGCTCAGCCGGACGATGTTGAAGGGCGGGTAAAGGTTGGGTTGGGGTATCGGCATCAGGTTCTCCTCCGGCCCGCCTCTCGGCTGGCAACATTCAAGATTGCTTGGAAATCAGCCGCCCAATTTCTGGATGGCATGCGGCTTGGTCGCGAAGGCGATGTTCTTCGTCTCCATGTAGAAGTCGAAGGACCAGTCGCCGCCGTCGCGGCCGATACCGGAATTCTTGACCCCGCCGAAGGGTGTCGGCAGGTGGCGGACATTTTCCGAATTTACCCAGATCATCCCGGCCTCGAGGTGATCCGTGAAGCGGAAGGCACGTGTGACGTCCGAGGTCCAGAGATAACCGGTCAGGCCGTACTGGACGTCGTTGGCGAGCGCCAGGGCCTCGTCCTCATCCTTGAAGGGGATGGCGGTCAGGACCGGGCCGAAGATCTCTTCTTGGGCGATGCGCATTTTGTTGTTGGCACCGGTAAAGAGCGTCGGGGAAACGTAGCAGCCGCCGCCGGGTCCTTCGAACTTGGTGCCGCCGGCGGCAACCTTGGCGCCCTCAGAGCGGCCGATCGCAATATATTCCAGTACCTTCTTCTCATGCACCGGATGGATCAGCGGGCCGACGACCGTCTCGGGATCGAGAGGATGTCCGACCTTGATACGGCTGGCCCTTTCGGCGACGAGCGCTGTGAATTCTTCGTAGACGCTTTCCTCGACGAGAAGGCGCGACGACGAGGTGCAGCGCTCGCCGTTCAGCGAATAGATCATGAAGACGGCAGC
Organism: Rhizobium sp. R693; assembly: GCF_002211315.1. NCBI lineage: Bacteria > Pseudomonadati > Pseudomonadota > Alphaproteobacteria > Hyphomicrobiales > Rhizobiaceae > Rhizobium > Rhizobium sp. R693. Next base: position 95,762 of record NZ_LOKY01000007.1, read on the forward strand.
GTCCGCTGCACGCTCGAGATCGGCATCGGCGAAGACAATGACCGGGTTCTTGCCACCAAGCTCGAAATGCACGCGCTTCAGCGTCTCGGCCCCCTGGCGCATGATCATCGAGCCGGTGTGGCTCTCGCCGACGAAACCGATCGCCTTGATCAGCGGATGTTCGGTAAGCGCGCGGCCGGCATCCTCGCCGAAGCCGTTGACGAGGTTCCAGACGCCCTTCGGCAGGCCGGCATCCTCGGCAATCTCCACCAGCAGGCGCGCCGTCAGCGGCGAGAATTCAGCCGGCTTGTGGACGATGGTGCAGCCGGCGGCGAGGGCCGGTGCGATCTTCCACGTTGATAGCATAAAGGGCGTGTTCCAGGGCGTGATCACACCGACCGGGCCGATCGGCACGCGGGTCGTGAGGTTGACCTGGCCCTCGGCCCTGAGCGACTTGCCGTCGCGCGCTTCGGGCGCTCGATCGGCAAAGAACCGGAAGTTCTCTGCACCGCGCAGTGCCGCCTTGGCCATGAACTTCAGCGACTGCCCGGTGTCCATGCACTCGACGAAGGCGATTTCCTCGGCGCGCGCGACGATCGCTTCGGCAACCTTGTGCAAGAGCTTCTTGCGCTCCTCGCCCGGCATTGCCGCCCATTCCGCGAAAGCGGCTTTGGCGGCCCTTGCCGCGCGGTCGATGTCCTCAGCCTTGCCGCGGGCGACCTTGGCAAGCGGCTGCAGATCGACGGGCGAGATCGTCTCGAAGGTTGAACCGTCGGCCGCCCAAACATCCTCGCCGCCGATGCGGTTGGCAAGGCCGCGCTCTTTATTCCGGGCGAGATAGGCCTCTGCCTTCGCGATATTTTCTTGCAGTTTCGACATGATGTTTCCTTGGGTTTCCAGTCGCCGCAAAGGCCTATTGGCCGCGCAGGCGAGGGTGTATGGCGTTTCGCTTCCAGCTGAGATCAGGGCCGATCTCGCGAATTTCTAGCGACAGGGCGAAGTGCGGGCTGGCAAACAGCGGTGCGAGCGCCTCTGCTGCAGCAGCAAAGATCGCCTCGCCGGCGCGCTTCTTGTCTTCTAGGGATCGACCGGTGCCGATGCGGAAGTTCAAGTCCACGAAAGCGTTCTCGGGCAGTTGATCGGCGATCGCATACTGCTCACAGCGGATCGCGCGCACCCGCACCGCGCCGATCTCGAAGAGCTCGGTCGACAGCACTGCTTTCAAGAGGCTGCGGCAGAGCGCGCCGATGTCGGCGCGGTCATCAAGATTGGCGGAATATTCCACAGTGAGATGCGGCATGGATCCTCCCGTGTCTTTTTATTAACATGTTAAATAATAGCGCTGCTGTCAAGCGGCTTTTCGCCGATCGCAATCGCAGACGCGCAAATGGGATAGAAGATGGCCCCTCAGCCGCCGAAACTGCCCGTCTGGGTCGGCACGTGCACGTAATTGCGATCGAAATAGAGAAGCGCGTGACCATCCTTGCGCGTGCGGATCTCCACAACCTCGCCGATGAAAATGTTGTGCGTGCCGACGGGGCGCGCCTCGACCATTCGGCAGTCGAAGGAGACGATCGCATCGGAAAGCGCCTGGTTGCCGGAGCGAAGGTCGAGCCACTCTGCCGCCGCATAGCGGGCGTCCATGTCCGGCTGCTGGCCGGCGAAGTAGGCGGCAAGATCCCTGTGCTCTCCGGTCAGCACGTTGACGCAGAAGCGCCGGTTCTCGACGAAAACGCCGGTCTGGGCCGAGCGACTGTTCATGCATACGAGCAGCGTTGGCGGCTCGTCGGTGACCGAGCACATGGCGGTGGCGGTAAACCCGCCGCGCCCGGCGGGGCCGTTCGTCGTGATGACATTGACGGGGGCGCAAACACGCGCCATCGCATTGCGAAACTCGGTTTTTGAGGTAGCCTCCTCCATGACGCTCTCCCTTCACTCGGCCGCCGCACTACGGATCGCCGGGGCACCACTCAACGGCGCCAGCCAGGTGTCACCCGTCCAGCCGTTTTCGTCGTAGTCGGCCATACACTGGTCGACGAGCGCTTCCATCGCCTTGAGGCGTCCGCCGCGTTCGGCGCCCTTCAGCACCTGCAGCCGAACCTCTTCCGGCGCGCCGGCATAGTTCAGTTCATAAAGAGCGTGGCGGCCACCGAACTCTGTACCCGTCGCATCCCAGAGCAACTTCATGATCTTGATGCGCTCGATGTGACCCATGTCATTCGAGCCGCGGACATACTGCGCGAGATAGCGGTCGATCTCTGGGTTCGCAAAATCCTTGACCGAGGAAGGCAGATAGATGAGGCCGGAAGCGACCGTACGGCGAATGATGTCAATGACCTTCGGGTAGGCCTCCGACATGAAGGTGCGGTAGCAAAGTGCCGCCTCGAGGTTCGGCAGCACGGACCCGCCTGCCCACGGGATCGGGTTATGGGCCATGGCGTCGGAGAAGGACCAGAATTGATGGCGGATGGCGATGACCTCGCCGAGCATGGCTTGGTTGCCGCGGAAAGCATCGCCGCCGGTGGCGCGTAGCGCTTTGGCGAGCAGGCCAGCGAGGAAATCCATCTTCACAGCTAGCCGGGTGCAGCCCTGGAAGCAGTAACCGTGCATGAAGCCCGAGGCCGGGTGGAAGGAGAGGATTTTTGCTGCATCGCGCAGCACCAGCACGTCCTCCCAGGGCACAAAGACGTTGTCGAGCACAAGGATGGCGTCGTTTTCGTCGAAGCGCGACGACAGCGGATAGTCGTATGGATGACCCGCCGAATTCGCCGTCTGCTCGTAGGAAACGCGGCAGAACATTTTGATGCCGGGCGCATTCATCGGAACGATGAACATCACCGAGAGCGAGGGATCCTCGGTCACTGTAGCAGAACTCTGGGCGAGGAAATTGTAATGGGTCAGAGCCGACGAGGTTGCAACCACCTTGGCGCCCGAGACGTAGATGCCGGCGTCGGTTTCCTTGGTGATATGGACGAATACGTCCTTCACCGCGTCCGCCGGCTTGTGCCGGTCGATAGGCGGATTAACAATCGCGTGGTTCATGAACAAAACCGATTCTTGCGCCCGCTTGTGCCAGGCAAGTGCGTTGTCCTTGAACGGGCCGTACCAATCGGCATTTGCCCCTAGCGTGTTCATCAGCGCCGCCTTGTAGTCAGCGGTGCGCCCCATCCAGCCGTAGGACATGCGCGCCCAGTCGGCGATGGCCCCCTGCTGGGCTACGAGTTCTGCGGAGGACTTCGCCACACGGAAATATTTATGAGTGTAGCCGCCCGAGCCGGTATCCGTCGGCGAGGTCAGCCGATCTTTCGTCTTCTCGTCATGCAGCACGTCATACATTCTCGCAATCGAGCGGGCGGCGTTGCGCATCGACGGGTGCGTCGTGACGTCGGCGATGCGTTCGCCGTTGATATAGACCTCACGCCCGTCGCGCAGGCTGGCCAAGTATTCGGCGCCCGTAAACGGACGGCTTTTGTCGGAACGGTGGTCTTCAGCTCGCATCTCGAATCCTCCCTTGGAATATTGACAAAAGCTAAATCGGGGAGGGGATGCGGACCATGGACAAAGGAGGCAATTCGCTTGTACTTTTTCTGGCATGATCACGAGAAACGATGTTCCCTCCTTCTTCGTCTACGGCGAGCCTAGCCGCGAACTCGATGTCGGCTTCCTTCACGTCGAGACGGTAATGGAGCGAAAAAGTGTGCATCTCGGCCATATTGCGCCGCACAAGCACCCGCTGATGGGACAGATAACCTATTGGTTCGAAGGCGGAGGCACCTATCGGATCGAGGACGAGACTTGGAATTTTTCTGCTCCCACTATCAGTTTCGTGCCGAGCAACGTGGTGCATGGTTTCGATGTAGGCGAACAATCGGACGCGATCGTCGTCTCGATATCCGACGATCTCTTGCGGGCCATGGCTCCGCAGGTCGATCTAGGCCTCGACGTACCTGTGCTGCTCACGGGAGAGCGACATGACGGCAACTGGGCGAGGATAGGTTCACTACTCGCGATCATAGCCGATGAATACCGCACCGACGCAGGCGCCAGCGAGAATGTGCTCATGGGGCTGGTATCGGTGGTGCTTTCGCTAATGGCACGGTTTGGCGGGAGTAGCGGCCTGGACGCTGCGTCGCCGACGGTCGTTTTGGGCATGGCGCTCCGCCGCGCTGTCGACCATCATTACAAGGAGAATTGGCCGGTCGGTCGCTACGTGGACCTGCTGTCGACCACGCAGCATTTGCTCGACAAGGCGGCGCGCGAAGTCTTCGGGCTAACCGTCAAGGAAATACTGCTCAATCGGCGTCTTCTGGAGGCCAAGCGGCTGCTGAAATTCACCATCCGTCCCGTCGAGGATATCGGTCGCGAGATCGGCTTTGACGATCCCGCCTATTTCTCGCGTTTCTTCCGCAAGCGGACCGGCGAAGCGCCGGCTGCTTGGCGTTGCCGGCATTTGCAGCCGGAGAAGGAGGCTCCGGTTGCCTGAGTTTGCTCTTGAAAAGGCAACCTTGAATATCAGTGTGGCAGGGGCCTGATCGGGGTGGAGCCCGGGTGACCGGGAGACGGCTCGCCCTGCTGTTCTCCAAGGTAACGGAACGATAGCCGCAGAGCCGTCGTCAATGTGCTTCGCCGACCGCGATAAGCCAAAACTTTGAGCAGAGATGAGTGACCCCGCGCGCGGTGATCGGCGACGTTTCTTTGCCGGTCTCCCGCAGCGTTCTACTCAATCTTTCGCATTGGAAAGGGCGCCGCACCTGGCACCCGTTCAGTCCCGGCGGCCTCGCAGAAGCGGGGCGGCGAGTTCAAGGGCTTCCGTGACATATCGTGCCATGCGTTGTTCGGCATCTGGTGTCGTCGGACGATCGCCGACCCAGCCGATATAGGTAAGGCTTCTCAACAGCAGAAACAGCGGCAGCGTTTCGAGCGCCGCATCGGGCAGGGGCCGTCGTTTTCGGTATCCGGCGATAAGGACGTCGCGGATCAGCGCGTAACAAGGCTCATGCCGGCTTCTGAGCAGCGTCGTGGCGATGTCAAACATGCGCCAGCCGTGGCCTGCATCATCGAAATCAATGAGCTCGACATGGTCTGGACCGACGAGCACGTTTTCGCGCACCAGATCCGCGTGAATGAGACCGTAGTCGAGCCCGGACCGCTCAACGGCTTTCAACTTCTTACCAAGAACGAGCCGCAAATCTGCAAGTTGCCGTGCTGCTTCAGGTGCCAGCCCCGGACAGTCCCAGAACCGGCCCCAGAACGGGTTTTCCCCGAGCAATCCGTCGAAGTCCCACGCCGGGCGGGTGAAGGATGCAGCCGGCGTCCACCGGTCGGAGATGTTGTGTAGCTCGGCCATGGCTTCGCCGAGCTGACCGAAAATGGCTTCGATACGATCGGGCGAATGACGAAGCGGGACGCCGGAACGGCCCAGTTCCTCGCCGCTCATCCAGCTCACGATGTCGGCGTGCTGGCTGGCGAAGGCCGGTGTGGCCGGCAAGGTCACGAGATTGTGGCCGTCCAAGGTTGGGATCGGTGCAGGGACGCGCAGCCCGCCGGCCTTGAGCGCGGCCATCCACTGCAGCTCGGACACGAGGGTTCGATCGTCGTGGTAGCCGGGGCGATGCAGCCGAAGGGCCGCGGGTTCGCCATCGGCCAGACGAATGCGAAACACCGCATTCTCGCGGAATTTCAGAAGCTCAGGCGTCTGGTCTGCCAGATCCCAGTGATGAAGCGCTTCCTTCGCTCGTGCGGGCAGGGCATCTAGAAGGGCGTCGGCCTTGGCGTCGTTCATCGAAAGGCTCACAATGCGGAGAGGACATCGTCGAGGATCGATACCACGATGTCGGCATTCTCCTTCGAAAACGGCATTGGCGGCCGGATCTTCGTGCTGCATTCGTGGACCCCGATCTTGCCCATCAGCACGCCGCGTTCGCGCATCGCATTGATGATCGTCGTCGCCGGGTCGGGAGCGGGCTTTTTCGTCGTCCGGTCCAGCACGAATTCGGTGCCCATGAAGAGACCGCTGCCGCGGACGTCACCGATGATCGAGTGCTTCTGCGCCAGCCTCTTGAAGGCGTCGCGCGTATATTCGCCGACATTGCGGGCGTTCTCGATGAGGTTCTCGTCCTCGATCACATCGAGCACGGCCATGGCCGCCGCGCAGGAGACCGGATTGCCGCCGAAGGTGTTGAAATAGCGGAAGGCCCGGCGGAAAGCGTTGACGCTCTCAATGTTGGCCACGACCCCGCCGACCGGATGGCCGTTTGCCATTGGTTTGCCGAGTGTCACGATGTCCGGAACGATACCGGCGTGCTGATGACCCCACATATGCGAGCCAGTACGGCCGAAACCGGGCTGCACCTCGTCGGTAATCACGAGGCCGCCGGCCTTACGTACGGCTGCAACCGTCTTGTCCAAGAAGCCCGGCGGCAGATCCGGAAAGCCCTCATTGGCGAAAAACGGATCGATGATGATGGCGGAGAAGCCGTGTGGGCTATCCTGAAGAGAGGCGATCGCCTTCTCTACCTCGGCTGCGAAGGCCGTTGCGAAGGCCTCGCCGCCTTCACCGCCGAGCGGGCGATAGCTGTCGGGCGCCGGCACGTGACGAACATGGCCGCCGAAGCCGCCGACCGGCGGCATGCGGGTGGAAAGCTGTGAAACTGCCGTCGTATTTCCATGATAGGTGTGGTTGGTGGCGATCACACCGGTCCTCCCGGTGATCGCCTGCGCCATGCGCAACGCGACGTCGTTCGCCTCGCTGCCTGTGCAGGTCAGGATCGCCGAGTTGAGCGGATCATCGAAGGTTGCAGTCAGGCGTTCCACGTATTCGAGAATGCCCTCGTGCAGGTAGCGGGTATGGGTGTTGAGCGTCGAAGCCTGCCGCGTGATGGCTTCGACCACGCGTGGGTGGCAATGGCCGACATGGGGTACATTGTTGTAGCAGTCGAGATAGCGCCGGCCGTCAGCATCCCAGAGCCAGACGCCCTCGCCGCGCACGAGATGCACAGGGTCCTGGTAGAAGAGTGACATGTTGCGGCCCAGCAGCCGTTCGCGGCGGGCGATGAGAGCACTATTATCCGACATGTTCAGGTCCTAATTATCTGGAATGCAGTAATTTTCCTGCGGCGGCCAGCCCAGAGTCGAGCGCGTCGAGTATGCGCCCGACGTCTTTGGCCGTAATGACGAGCGGCGGCGACATGATGATGTTGGGGCCGGAGGTGCGAACGAGAACGCCGGCCTCGTAGGCGACATCTTGAACTGTCTGCAGCACGTCCTTGCCGGCGGCAATCTTCTTTTCGCGATCGCTGGCGAGCTCGAGCGCGCACATGAGACCTTTGCCTCTGACGTCGCCGATAAGCTCGTGCTTGTTCTGCAGCGCCCGGAGGCCCTGCAGCAATTCCTCTCCGCGCACGGCGGCATTCGCGGCGACGTTCAGCCGTCTGGTTTCCTTGAGTGTCGCAAGGGCGGCAGCCGCACCGGCCGGATGGCCGGAATAGGTGTAGCCGTGGCCGATGCTGCCGAGCCCGTTCTTGCTGCCTTCGAAGACTTCTGCCACTTTGTCGGAAATCATGACGGCGCCGAAGGGGAAGTAGCCATTGGTGATTGCCTTGGCGGTGGACATCAGATCCGGTTTGACGCCCCAGAGGCGTGATCCGGTCCAGGCGCCGGTGCGGCCGAAAGCGGTGATGACTTCATCGGCGATCAGCAGGATGCCGTGACGGTCGCAGATTTCGCGCATCAGCGGCAGGAAGGTCTCGTGCGGAACGATGACGCCGCCGGCGCCGAGCACCGGTTCGACGATCAGGGCGGCGATGGTGTCGGCCCCCTGGAAGGCGATCTCGTCCTCGAAGAGCCGGCCGATCGCGGCGGCGATCTCTGCGCCATCCGTCGTGTCGAACGGGTTGTGATAGGAGAACGGCGCCGGCAGATGGATGACGCCCGGAAGCAGCGGTTCGTAATTGCGTCGGAAATTCTGGTTGCCGTTGACGGAGGCGCCGCCGAAATGCGTGCCGTGATAGCCCTTCTTCAGCGCGACGAATTTGGTGCGCTCCGGCTGCCCGGTGATCTTGTGATATTGCCGGGCGAGCCGCAGGCAGGTCTCGACCGAATCCGAGCCGCCCGAGGTGAAGAAGGAACGGCTCAAACCGTCCGGCCTGAACCATTCGGCAAGCTCGTAGGACAGCTCGATCAGCGGAGAGTTGGTCGTGCCGCGAAATGTCGAATAATAGGGCAGTTCGTCGAGCTGGTCACGGATCGCCTTCTTCACCGGCTCGCAGGAATAGCCGAGATTGACGTTCCACAGGCCGCCCACGGCATCCAGCACCTTCTTGCCCTGGATATCGACGATCTCGACGCCCTCGCCGGAATTGATGATGCGCGGCGGCTGGGCCTGCATTTCGGCCGGATGGGCCATCGGGTGCCACAGGTGGCGGGCGTTGTTTTCGATTATGAAGTTGGTTTCACGCATCTCAATTCCTCTCGGGTTCAGAGGCCCAGCATCGCAAGCGCGCGGGCATAGCTTTCAGCAGGGCGGGTGACGTCGAAATGCACATGCGGCAATCCGACGTCTTCGGCGCCTTCGATGTTCTTCTTCTGGTCGTCGACAAAGACGCAGGCTTCGCGCGGCAGGCCGAGCTCGGAAAGCACTTGCTCATAGGCGCGCGGGTCGGGCTTGAGGATCTTGGTGTAGGTGGCGTCGACGATGACGTCGAAGAGGTCGATCAGCGGGAAGCGCTTTCGGAATTCGACGCCGTAGAAGAGATCGAGCTCGTTCGAGAGGATCGCGAGCTTCAACCCCGCCTCCTTCGCCCGCAGAATGGAGTAGCGGGCCTCCGGCCGCAGCACCAGTTCGGGTTCGGTGCCGCGGGCGCGGCGCACGAATGTCTGCATATCGGTCCAGCTCTCTCCGACCATCCGGCCGATCTCGCCGGCCCGCGTCAGCCAATAATCGCGTTCGGTGATCTCGCGGTTCTGCATCGCTACCCAGAGCGGGTCGGTCGCGATGTCGAACGGTCCGCGCCAGGTGAGCGAGCCTTGCGGCAGGCCGAGCGTCCGCTCGGTGATGTCATGCGTCTCGAACAGGGTGCGGGTAACGACACCGCCGAAATCGAGGATGAGGGCGCGTTCACTCATCATGGCCGTCCTTCCGGAATGATGCCCTCGGCCACCCAGCTGTCGAAAATGGCAAGGGCTGCAGCGGAAAAGGAGGGAGAGTTGATGTGGGCGTCGACTTCCTGGAAGGTGACGGAGGGCGGAACCGCGCGGCGCATCTCGTCGAGGAAGGCGGCGAGGCCGTCCGGATCGTGCAGCGGCTCGTCCGGCTTGTCCCATTCCTGCAGCCCTTCGGTCGGCAGCAGGAAGGCGACCTTGGCGCCGGCCTGTCCCAATTTTTGTCCGATCAGCCGAGCAACTTCCCGCCGGCCTTCCGGCGAGGTCGTCACCGACCCGATCAGCCTATTATGAGCATGGTAGGGGCGGTCGGCGAAAATTTCGGGCAGGGCCTGCCAGGCCTGAAGATCGACCATGTCGACGGCGCCGGGGGCGACGATCTGCGGAATGCCGGCGCGTCCGGCATTTTCCAGCCTGTCCGACCCGGAGGTGACGACGCTGCTGTAGTGATGATTGCTGACTTCCTGGATGCAGAAATCGAAGACGGCGGCAAAGTCGCCCTTCGAGGCGATGGCTTCGTAAGCCCGCCCGCCCATGCCAGTGGCATGGAATACGGCGAGGTCATAGCCCCGCCTTTCAAGCTCAGGCCGCAGATACTTCATATATTTCAGGCAGGACGACCCAAGAGAGGTCATGCCGACGAGCGGCCTTTCCCTATCGGGTCTGGTTCCGTGCTTTGCCGCTCCGACGACCGCGCCGCAGGCCTGCGACAGGACCGATCGACAGATGCTGTTGAGACCATAGAGACCGCCAGCCCACAGGATCATCATCAGATCGGGCGCAATGCGTTCAGGCGGGATAAGGTGAGAATAGGCGATGGTCGAAACCACGAATTTCGGGACGCCGAGCGGCAGGACAGCCGCGACATCGAGCGCCAGATCCGTCCCCATGGAGCCGCCGAGCACGATGACGCCGTCGACAAGTCCGTCTTCATAGAGGCGCCGGGTCAGTGCTGCCGCGCCCTTTGCCATGGCTGCCATGGCGCTATTTTCATCGCCGCTTTCGGCGATTGCCTCGATCGTGGTCGCGGCGGCCCTGGCAATGTCATGCTTGGAATAATCGGGACTGTAGGGCGGATCGCCGAGCACGCTGACGTCGACCATGATTGGCTGGCCGTCGGCTTCCGTGATGACGGACGCCATGAATTGCAGTTCTTCGCATTTGGTGTCACCTGTTCCGATGACGAGTATCCTTGGTGAGGGAGCCTCCGGGCTCATCAATCTGTCCTCCTGATTTTTTCAATGGTTCCCATGGGTCCTTCCGACCCATAATATTTTTCTGAGATTGCATTGGCCGCAGCGACTGCCTGCGCGCCGAATTCCAGGAGGCCAGCCTTCCTGGCACGCACCAAGGGGGCTGCGATCGCCACACAGCCGATTGGTCGCCCCCCGGGCGAGCGGATCGGTGCGGCGGTGCTGACGACCCCAGCTTCAAGTCCTTCATAGCTGACGGAAAAACCACGTGCCGCCGTTTCATCGAGAAGGCTGCGCACAGCCGTGCGACTGACGATCGTGTGTTCGGTATATTTCTCAAGCGGCTTCTCCAGCGTGGCCTCGATTTCGTCAGCCGGACAGAAGGCAAGGAAAGCAAGGCCGGATGCCGTCGCGTGGAAGGGTAGTGGGGTGCCTACTTCGACGATCACGCGGTGGGCGCGGGGGGAATCCTCGACGTGAATAGTCGAAAGGCGGCTACCGGAAAATTCCGAAAGATGCACCGTTTCTGTCGACGCCTCCGCGAGCATCTTGATGAACGGAATCGCCACGCGCAGGAACGGATACCTGGCTTCGCGAATGCGTGCGAGGCGGACTGGCGCCGAGCCGATCCGGTAGCGGCGGCTGTCGGGATCCTGCTCGACGAAACCGTATTTTTCCAGTTCCACCAGAAAGCGTCGTGCCGTCGCCTTGTCGAGCGAACACAGGCGGGCGATGTCTGTCAGCCCCACCTCCTTGTCCAGCCGTGACAGGGTGTCCAGCAATGAAAGCGCCTTTCCGATCGTGCTCATCGTTCTTCCTCTTGGGGGTAGGGTTCATGTCCCGGCTTGTTGCATCCGGCTTTACGCCATCCGTCAAATCAGCCCGCAAACCCTGTTCCGCGGCACGATGGCAGCGACCCAAGATACTTAACATGCGAAATAACTTGACAGAGGCCGGGATTGTTTGCAAGTCTATATTTGAAGCTGAGGTTCAAATAATGAACCATAAGCGCTGACGGCGGCAAAATCAACAAAAGCCGAAAACACCGCTCGTCAGTCCGGTTCTGGTGGAGGTCGCCTGCGCAATCGCAGCGATGATCGGATACTCTTACACAAGGGGAACGAAGACAGATGAACACGCAAAATTCGCAAGTCCCGGCTGAGAACCAGCTGCGCAAGAACAGTCTCGGCGTAGGCGCCGTGACCTTCCTGGTGGTTTCGGCTGCGGCACCCTTGACGGCGGTTGCCGGCGGCGTGCCGCTGTCGATGATGCTCGGCAACGGATCGGGCATTCCGCTGACCTTCCTGCTGGTGACCGGCATCCTATTGCTGTTTGCCGTCGGCTACGTCGCCATGGCGCGTCATATCCGCAATGCCGGCGCTTTCTATGCCTATACGGCGCAGGGGCTCGGTGGCCTCATGGGAGGCGCGGCGGCCCTGATCGCGATCCTCGCCTATAACGCCATGCAGATCGGCGTCTTCGGCATGTTCGGCGCAGCAACATCCGGCTTCTTCGCCGGCTACGGGCTGGTTTTACCCTGGTGGGTCTGGACCTATGTCGGCATCGCCTTCGTCGCCGTTTTCGGCTACAGGCGCGTCGATCTCTCCGCCAAGGTACTGACGGTTCTAGTGATCCTCGAATATCTCGTGGTGCTGATCATCGATGCAGCGATCCTCATCAAGGGCGGCGATGCTGGCCTTTCCGCTGCGCCCTTCACACCGACCGCTTTCCTGAGCGGTTCGCCGGCCATCGGCATCCTTTTCTGCTTTGCCGCCTTCATCGGCTTCGAAGCGACGACCATCTACAGCGAAGAAGCCCGCGAGCCGGAAAAGACGGTGCCGCGCGCCACCTATATTTCGGTATTGATCATTGGACTGTTCTACATGCTGACCTCCTGGCTGATGGTCAACGGCGCCGGCGTCGATAAACTCGTGCCGGAATTGCAGGGCCTGCAGGATCCGACCACGTTCCTCTTCGGTCTTGCGGAGCGCTATGTCGGCCATTGGATCACCATCGTGATGAGCCTTCTTTTTATCACTAGCCTCTTTGCCGGCGTCCTCGCATTCCACAATGGCGTGGCACGTTATATGTTCGTTGCGGGTCGCGAGGGCCTGTTGCCCAAGTCGGTCGGCGTCACGCATCCTGTCTTCCAGAGCCCGCATGTCGGGTCGATCATCCAGACCGTCATTGCCATGCTCGTCGTCGGGCTGTTTGCGGCGACGGGTCAGGATCCCGTGCTGGCGCTCTTCTCCTGGCTCACGAATGTCGCCACACTGGCAATCATCCTGCTGATGGCTTTCACGGCCTTCTCAATCGTCGTCTTCTTCAGCCGCAATCCGGGGCTTGAGCGCAACGTCCTGGTGATCAAGGTGCTGCCGGTCGTCACCGGGCTGATCCTCCTGGCGCTCGTCTACTATATCTCGGCAAACTTCGGCGCGATCGCCGGCGCAAACGGCGTGCTCGCCGTGTTTTTGCCAAGTCTCGTGCTGGTCGCCGGGGTCATCGGATTGCTGGCCGCAGCGCGCCTGAAATCGGCGGATGCCGTCGGCTTTGCCCGGCTCGGCGCCGGGCAGGAAGCCTGAGGTGATCCCATCAACGGTGGCGGATCATATCCGTCACCCTTTTTCGTGAGAGCATGAGATGCAGGACAAGATCGATCAGTTGCGGACACTGCCCGTTCCCTCCCAATCGCTGTTCATCGACGGCGCCTGGCGCCCGGCGGTCAGCGGCGCCGCGATGGATGTCATCTCGCCGATTGACGGAACGAGGCTGACGACGATCGCCGTTGCCGGCGTTGAAGATGTCGACCAGGCGGTCGGGGCGGCGCGGCGCGCCTTCGAAAAAGGCGGCTGGTCGCGGGCGGCCCCTGCCGAGCGCAAGAAGGTGCTGCTGAAGATCGCCGAACTGATCGAGAAGAACGCGCTCGAACTTGCCGTGCTCGGCGTGCGCGACAACGGCACCGAAATCTCCATGGCGCTGAAGGCCGAGCCGGGCAGTGCCGCCGGCACTTTCCGCTACTATGCCGAGGCGATCGACAAGGTCTATGGCGAGATCGCGCCGACGGCCGACAATATTCTCGGGCTCGTTCACCGTGAGCCGGTGGGCGTCGTCGCCGCCATCGTGCCGTGGAATTTTCCGATGATGATCGGCGCCTGGAAGATCGCGCCGGCACTTGCGGCCGGCAATTCCGTGGTGCTGAAACCGGCCGAGGGCGCGTCGCTGACGCTGCTGCGGCTCGCGGAACTTTGCGCCGAGGCGGGATTGCCGGATGGCGTGCTCAACGTCGTCACCGGGCGCGGCGCCGTCAGCGGCGAAGCCCTCGGACTGCACATGGATATCGACGTGCTGGCCTTTACTGGCTCCGGGCCCATCGGACGCCGGCTGCTCGAATACTCGGCGCGTTCCAACCTCAAGCGCGTCTATTTGGAACTAGGCGGCAAATCTCCGAACGTCGTCTTTGCCGATGCGCCGGATCTCGATCAGGCTGCCAAGATCTCGGCCTACGGCATCTTCCGCAATTCCGGCCAGGTCTGCGTCGCAGGCTCCCGCCTGCTGGTCGAGAAATCGATCCACGAGGAATTCTCGGAAAAAGTCGCCGGCATCGCCGCTTCCGTGAGGGTCGGAGACCCCTTGCAGCTCTCCACGGAAGCGGGCGCGATCTCAAGCGAGATCCAGCTGCATAAGGACCTTGGCCATGTCGCCCAGGCCTTGTCGGAAGGTGCTCAATTGCGCACCGGCGGCACGCGCATTCTGGAAGATACGGGCGGCTATTACTTCAGGCCGACTGTCTTCGATGTGACGCCATCCATGACGCTCGCGCACGAGGAGGTCTTCGGGCCGATCCTGTCGATCATTCCTTTCGAGACGGAAGCGGAAGCCCTGCAGATCGCCAACGCTACGGAATACGGTCTGGCGTCCGCCGTCTGGACATCGAACCTGTCGCGCGCCCATCGGATGGTGCGCGGCATTCGAGCCGGTGTCGTGCACGTCAACACCTATGGCGGTTCAGACAACAGCGTGCCGCTCGGCGGCGTCAAACAATCGGGCAACGGCCACGACAAATCGCTGCATGCGCTCGATAAGTACGTCGATCTGAAAACGGCGTGGATTCAGCTCTGAAAAAGGAATCTTGGCCAGCAGGGGGACGCTGCCGATGACGTTCCTCGAAACCATTACGGTTGAGGACCTCGAACCGACTCCCATCTATGCAAGATCGCGCTCAACGCCAATCGCCTTAATATCCGGAGCTTCTGCTCCTCCCCATAGCCAGCCAGCTTGAAATGCTCGATCAGACCGCTCAAGGCTTATGCTTCCGCGGAGAGGGTTGACGACGCCGATCTTGATGCGGCGGTCGAAGGGGCGATTATCGCCAAGTTCAGGAACAATGGACAGACATGTGTCTGCGCCAATCGGCTTTATGTGCAGGATGGCATCTACGAGGCATTCGCGACCAAGCTCGCCGAAGCGGTTGCCAAACTGACGGTCGGATACGGCCTCGATGACGGCGTCGTCCTTGGCCCGCTGATCGATCAGAATGCGGTCAAGAAGATCGAGGCACATATTGGTGATGCCGTGAACAAGGGTGCGAGCATTGTGACGGGCGGTACGAGGCACGCTCTAGGCGGTAACTTCTTCCAACCGACTATTTTGCGCGATGTCGCTCCCGGTATGCAGGTCGCACAGGAGGAAACCTTTGGGCCGCTCGCACCGCTTTTCCGGTTTCGCGACGAGGATCAGGTCATCGAACAAGCAAACAATACCGAATTCGGGTTGGCGTCTTATTTTTACGCGCGTGATCTTTCGCGTGTTTTTCGCGTGGCCGAGGCCTTGGAATACGGAATGGTGGGAGTCAACACGGGGCTGATATCGACTGCCGAGGCCCCGTTTGGCGGCGTTAAGATGTCTGGCTTGGGCCGCGAGGGATCGAAACATGGTCTGGAAGAATATACCGAGTTAAAATACGTCTGCCTCTCAATTCCATAGGTCGCACTAAATCTTACCAGCCTGATTTCACGGTTCTTTAGCGAGAAAAAATGGCTAAACATTTGTAAATAAAAAAAGATTGAGCTTTTCAAGGGGATTCTTGAAAGGATGCGTCATGGCGCGCCACTTACTTTCACGTTTCAATCAGCCACCATATAGATTTCAAATGGTCATGCCTTGACTTTCAATTGGTCATAGCCGTAGTTTCAAACAGTCATCGAAAGGAATGAAGCTGTGGCGCTGTATCCAAGGCTCGTTGAGCAAGGCGTTGCCGACGCCATGTCAGACACGCGGGTCGTACTGATCGTAGGTCCCCGACAAGCAGGAAAAACGACGTTGGCCAAGAAAATGGCCAACGAGGGGATGGAGTACTACACGCTGGATAATGCCACGACCCTGGATGCAGCGCGACAGGATCCAGTTGGATTTGTAAGAGGTATGGATCGCGCCATCATCGATGAAATTCAGCGCGCTCCCGAGCTGTTGCTGGCGATCAAGGAAAGTGTGGATACTGACCCGCGCCCAGGGCGTTTCCTCCTGACCGGTTCGGCCAATCTCATGACGCTGCCACGCGTGGCGGATTCGCTCGCAGGGCGCATGGAAGTCGTTCGATTGCTGCCGCTTGCACAAAGCGAGATCAGAACCGCCGGCAACAGCTTCCTGCGCGACGCCTTTCGAAACGAAGCCAAGGCCGGAGAGCCAATCGTCGGAGACGACCTGATGGCTGCGGTTCTGGCCGGTGGATATCCCGAGGCATTGGGTCGCAAAACCTTGAGCCGCAGACAGGACTGGTATGCGGATTATATCCAGGCGATCGTTCAACGCGACGTTCGCGATGTCGCGCAAATCGAGCAGATTGCTCAAATGCCGCGCCTGTTACGCATTCTGGCAGAACATTCTGGACAGCTCGTGAACTATTCCGGAATTGGCGCCGCCATCGGGATGAACCACATCACAACGCAAAAATACGTTGGCATCTTCGAGAACCTGTTCCTCGCTCGAACCGTGCAACCCTGGTTTTCGAACAAACTGAAACGCCTGACCAAGACGCCGAAAATACACTTCCTCGATTCTGGTCTTCTCGCATCCCTTCGTGACCTCTCTCTCGACCGCTTGCGCGACGACAGGGGTCAGTTCGGGGCGTTGCTGAAGACTTTCGTTCTTAGCGAGATCCTTAAACTCGCCAGCGGCGGGCAAACCCGCTTCGAGTTTTCGCATTTTCGTGACAAGCAGCAGAACGAAGTCGATATCGTCATCGAAGATAGAAGAGGGCGGATCGTCGGTATCGAGATAAAAGCGGCAGCATCCGTGTCGAATTCCGATTTTTCGGGATTGCGAATATTAGCCGAAGCATCCGGAGAACGGTTTGTTTCCGGCATGGTCTTGTATGATCATCACAAGGTGATCCCTTTCGGGGAACGTTTGTCCGCTGTTCCAATATCGGCATTGTGGCGTTAGGCTTCGGCTTCGCGCCCTTATCTCGGCAGCCGAGCATCGCAAAGACTATGCATGATGGCCGATTACGCCGCTGCCGGGCTGCCGATCGTCTGTCTAAGCTGACGTATGTCGCGCACCGGGGGTGCGCCGAACTGCCTGAGATATTCGCGACTGAATTGCGAGGCGCTTTCGTAGCCGACTGCGAAGGCTACGTCCGAAGCGGTCCTGTCGCCGGAGAGCAGCAGTTGCCGCGCCTCCTGCAATCGAAGCTGCTTCTGATACTGGATGGGGCTTAGCCCGGTCAGTGCCACGAAATGGCGGTGCAGGCTGGCACGGCTCATGCTGCTTGCGTCGCACAGGGCCTCGATCCGCAGCCGCGCGGTCTGGTGATCGCGAATCCACTCGACCGCACGCCGGATCCGGCCGAGCGCCCCCTCGGCCCGGGCGATATGGCGCAGCAGGCGTCCCTGCGGGCCTTGCAGGAGACGATAAAGCAATTCGCGTTCCGCCATCGGCGCCAGAACCGGAATGTCGGCCGGCGTGTCGAGCAGCGCCAGCAGGCGCAGCAGCGTGTCGCGCAGCGACGGGGTCATCGGATTGATCGCGATACCGATTCCAGGCGCATCGGCGTCGCGCACCGGCGGCATGGTGGACGCGACCTCGGTCAGCAGTGCGCGGTCGAGGACGAGCGACACAGCGACATAGCGCCGGCCGTCATCGGCATCGTGGATCTGGCCGCTCAGCGGCAGATCCAGCGCGCTGACGAGATACTGCGCGGAGTCGTAGCGCAAGAGAGTATTGTGGATCACTACATCCTTCGACCCCTGCAGGATGAAGCAGATCATCGAGCGGTACAGGCAAGGCGCCGTGCCTGATGTTGCTTGCCCCACGCCGATCTCCAGTCGCTGGATCGGCGTAACGGTTATCCCCGATCGTGCGTGGCGCAGGGCGAGGTCGATATGCGGCTGGAGATGCTCGGTCATGACCCCTCTATGGCACCGTTTTTCGGACAAGCAAAGAGCCTGAGACAATCAGGCAATAGATTGAGAGCATTGGGCGGGCGGGGCGCGGCCCGCTCTGCTTATCTGGTTGGCATGGGAACGACGCCGCAGCGGTGCGGCATTCCGGCGAAACCATTCCAGGAAGGACAGACCATGACCAAACAGATCGCACTCATCACCGGCGCCAGCCGCGGCCTCGGCCGCAGCATGGCGCTGCATCTTGCCAAGCGCGGCGTCGCCATCATCGGCACCTATCGCAGCGGCGCGGCAGAGGCCGATACGCTGCGCCAGGAGATCGAGGCGCTGGGCGGCAAGGCCGTGATGATCGCGCTCGACGTCGGCGATTCGGCGAGCTTCCCGGTATTTGCCGAGACGGTCGCCGACACGCTGAAGACCCGGTTCGGCCGCGAGCAGTTCGACTTCCTGGTCAACAATGCCGGCCAGGGCCTGTACGCGCTGATGACCGACGCGACCGAGGAACAGTTCGACTCGCTGATCGACACGCATCTGCGCGGCCCGGTCTTCCTGACGCAGAAGCTGCTGCCGCTGATCGCCGATGGCGGGCGCATCCTGAATGTCTCGTCCGGCTTCGTGCGTGTCACGATGGCGGGTTATGGCCTCTATGCGGCGGCGAAGGCGGCGATCCAGACGCTGACCAAGTTCATGGCGGTCGAGCTGGGCGCGCGACAGATCCGCGTGAACACGATCGCGCCGGGGGCTATCGCGACCGACTTCGGCGGCGGCGTGGTCCGCGATGATGCGAACGTCAACGCTTATGTCGCTGGGACCATCGCGCTCGGCCGTGTCGGTGAGCCCGACGACATCGGCGGCGCGGTCGCGGCCATCCTGTCCGACGACATGGGCTGGGCGAACGGCACCACCTTCGACATCTCGGGCGGTCAGGCGATCTGACCGTCGCGCCGCCCCTTCATCCGGAATTGCCGTCACATCGAGAGGCCATCATGCCCGACCCCAGCCTGACACTCATTAGCCACCCGCTCTGCCCGTTCGTTCAACGCGCCGCGATCGTTCTTCTCGAGAAGAACGTGCCGTTCGAGTGGATCAACGTCGACCTCTCTGCCAAGCCCGGCTGGTTCCTGGCGCTGTCGCCGACCGGCAAGGTTCCACTGCTCAAGGTGCACCTGACCGAGGAGGAGGACGCCATCCTCTTCGAAAGCATGGCGATCTGCGAGTATCTGGAGGAAACGCAGGGCGGCGCGGCGATGTATCCCGACAATGCGCTGCTGCGCGCCCGGCAGCGCGCGTGGATCGAGTTCGCCACGCAGACCCTGGCCGATGGCTGGCAGTTTCTCAACGCCACCGATCCGGCGACGGCGAACGCCAAGCGGGCCGCGTTCCGCGACCGGCTCCGGAAGCTGGACGCCGAACTGGGGTCGGGGTCGTATTTCGCCGGTGCCGCCTTCGGCATGGTCGATGCGGTCTACGCCCCGCTCTTCCGCTATTTCGCGATCATCGATCCCGCGGTGTCGCAGGCGATTTTCGAAGGCTTCCCGCGTGTCTCGGCGTGGCGGGCGGCGCTGGCGGCGCGTCCGAGCGTCAGGAGCGCGGTGGTCGAGGACTATGCCGAGCGCTTCCGGGAGCACCTGCGCCAGCATCAGGCGCTTCTCGCGGCCTGACGCCGACCGCAGGGGCGAGCACCCGAACATGATCCAAAACAAAGGAGTAACATCATGACTGACCACGCATCCAACGAAGCCGGCGCCAGGAGCGCGCTGATCCTCATCGAATATCAGAACGACTGGCTGGCGCCCACGGCGGAATCAACGGCCAGTTCCAGGACCGCGAGCAGATCGACACTGTGGCCCAGCGCACTCGCGACCTGGCGAGCGATTTCGACTTCGACACCTATCAGCTTCGAGGCCCGCAAGTCGCCGTCATAGCTGTTTGCCCAGATCACGGAGTTGTCGTCGCTGTTGATGACGCGCGCACGGAGGCGAAACCCGTCCTCAGTCATTTCGACGTCGCCTGTAAGTGCGTACCGTGGACTCGCCGTGGGAGCCGGTGTCGCATTTTCCTCGACGGTAACAATGTCCTTAAACTTCGCGATCTGCCCCACGATCTCCCGCGTCAGCCCTAGTGCGATTGCCTGGGAGTTGTCCCGAGAGGTCAGATTGTCGAAGGAGCGCACTAGAAGGCGGGGCAGTGCGGGCGACTGCCGGTTCTCACCACCCATTCGCTCAAATCCAGCCCATGCCAGCAGGGTGACAGCGGCCATCACTGCAAACGCAAGCGCGCGCTTCCATCGTATCGGCTGGCTTCGAGGAGCGGCTTGCTCCCGTACACGGCGCGTCTCAAACTTCGAGACATAGCTGCCCTTCGGCACAGAGATGACGACAGCTCCGACGCACCGGCCGTCAGGTAGAAGCGATCGAGAGTCCGGCGAAGATGTCCGGCTTCTATGCGCACAATTGGATCCGAATGCGCATCGAAGGTGGCATCTCGCCCGAAAACTTGAGTCGCGATGGCGTAAGCCTTTATCCTTTCGGAGCGCCCGGCGAGCGTTTCTTCGACGATATAAGCCAGGAACCGGCGCGTCCGGTCGGTGGCGTCGAAATCCGGGCTCTCCATGATGCGGCGGAGCTGATCACGGACTTCTGCTGCGTCCGGCATCGCCAAGGGAGCCGTTCCGGAATGAGCAGTCGCCGACACGCCGTTCCCCTCGCTTCGGTTCTGAAACTTTCAAGGCGCCTTCCGTTAGGCGAAATCAACTTTTCTACTCAAAGGATTGATCTGTTAGGCGTTAGCTTACGCTGCGATTGGCTCGAGCCAGAACCTAAATAGTACCCGAGAAGGCAGCAAAGGGGAACTCCATTACCGTGTGCCGCGAACGGTCAATCCGGAGCCGGCACACTTCAGCAATCGTCGGTCTCAACATCCCTCTCCTCGGTCCTTTCTTGCTATCCCGAACGGAAGCGAAGTGGTGGACATCCAAATGTTCTGCTAAGACCTCAGCGCCGGTGCGGTACGACACATCGAAATGGCGGACAAGGTGATCGGCGGCGCTTTCATCCGTTCCCTCAATAGGCAAGCCTGCCGCTATGGGACGACCGCGAGAGACCAACAAAGCCGGAAATTTCCTGGTTCAGGCAGACCGCAAAATGGAAAATAGCGATAGAGCGATAGCTGTTTTTTTCTCCCCCTATTGCAGGGGAGAACCCCTCTGCCCCCGGGACGGTGATCGGGCCGGCCGCCATGAAGTTCGTCCGGGCGCGAACGAGAGCCTTGAGGAGTTCCTGCGCACCACCATCCAACGGGAGTTGCGCCTATGAGTCAGTTTCAACCTTATCTTGTTTCGCTTGTCGCCAGTCTCGGGTCGGCGTAGTCTATGGCCTGCTTTCGGTCCGATCTCCGGCGCCGCCGACTATTGCCCTACTCAGACTGTTGGCCATGGTGGCAGGTGACGCTGGCGTCCATGTGATTTCGCGGTGATGCTAATTTGATTTAAGGCGGCGGCGCTCGGTGAGACGGGAGACGACACTGGCATGCATCGCGCCCTAAACTCCCGAATAACGTCAATCCCGTCCATCAAGGCTCGCTTGGGCCTGTGGCCAGGGAGAATTGAACCATGAAGCCGAGCGCCCAAAATCCCCGCGTCGTTGTCATCCCGGGCCTCCTTGGCTCCGCGCTCGCGGATACCTCGATCAGCAAACCCGATGCCGAGGCGCTTTGCGCCAAGCATTGGGAAGCAATGGAGCGATGGCGCGACGACCTTCGCAGCCGGGGCAATGTGCTTTGCGGCGATGAATCCAATTCCATCTGGGGCCGCGCCGCGTTCCTGCACTGGCTTGCCGATTTCGACGGCTGGCTCGACCTGATGACCAGCGGCAATGGATACAAGGATGCAGGTGTTGTCCGTGCAACCAGCCCGACGGAGTTGATCATCCATCGCGGTAGGGGCTCCGACCCCTGGCAGTCCATCCCATATTTCAAGCTCATCCAGAAGCTCGAATATGCGGGGGCCTCGGTCCTGCAATTCCCCTATGACTGGCGCCTCAGCGCGTCAGTCGCAGTGCGCCAGCTCCAGGACGCCATCCTGAATGAATGGTTTGGTGGCAAGGTCCCGAGCTCAAAACCCGGCGAACAAAAACGAGTCATGCTGGTCGGGCACAGCCTGGGTGGGCTCATTGCCCGCCTCTTCATTGAAGACCCGCGTACCTGCGGGTCCTTGGTCGTCCGCCACGCCGTGCTCGTCGGAGTGCCGCACAAGGGCGCACCCAACGCATTCGGCCACTTCACCGGTGCGAAGAAATTCCTGCCGGACCCTTCACTGTCGAGCACATGGGTAACGTGCGAAGATGCCGCCGCGGCGACGGCTCCGGCCGCGTTATCCGCCTCGATTGCATCAAAAAACCTCAACCGGCTGGTCGAGCATCACTCGTCCATCATCCAACTGTTTCCGCGCTACGACTTCGTCGAAGCCCCGGGCAATCCCAAGAAGAAGGAGAAATATACAGAGACGTTCAAGCCCATAACGCACAAGCCGAGCGGCGAAGCCGCGCTCGATATTCTCGGCGAAATGTCCGCGCTACTGCGCGAACCTGCCAGCCTCGAATATTGGCTTATCAGGAACGACATCACCTATGACATCGTCAGCACCATCGACCTTCCGACCAACGACGGCATGAGGCGAGCCAGGAACAGCTCGGGCTTCATCATGACGCTCAACAAGACCGGTGGTGACGGCACTGTCCCGACGTTCAGCTCAGTGGGCTGGCTCGGCGATGTCGACAAGTTGGTGCCGATCACACGGACGGACCTTCAGCCGAACGCCAAATATCGCAAGCATCCGCAGATGTGCCAGAACGCAGAGGTCCAGCAGCTGTGCGTGAGCCGCCTCAAGCTGCGGCCGCAGCACAAGGGGGCAAGCGACCGCATGGGCAGGGGCGATGTTCCCCAGTTCCTCAAGATCGCGCGGGACATATTCCTGGCGGGTAGAGAACCGTTTCCCAAGAGATCCACGATGAAGAGCCGTACCATGGTGATTTGCTTTGCGCTTATCCAAGGCGCCCAGAAGGACAAGCCGTTGTTCGACCCGGCGACGCATGAGCTGGATGGCAAGACAAGGCTCGTGAAGGATCTCAAGGGCATCGACTCCACACGCATCGTTTACGAAGGCAATACGGGACGGACGAAATACCGGTTCGTGGAGCTCAGCCCTATCTCCTCGACCGGCTCTGGGGTCGTCTTCCTGCCTGCCACGGACGAGGATTTCGTCCATGTCTTCGGGATTGTCGCCACGCGCTGGGATCCACTGGACAAGAAGGGCCACGCCGAGAAGCAAGTCCAAAACTTCCTCGATGCGCAGCGCAGGGAGCGCGACTGGCAGGCCGCGATCCAGGACATCTTCTTCTGGAATGAAAGCCTGACTCGGCCGGGCGGCGGCTTCAGTCCGTGCGCCGACTGCTGCGACAGCCTTGCGACGATGTGGTGCCCGGACGAACTGCAAGCCAGGCACATGGAATGGAACGAGGTGTACGAGGGGGCGGATTATTCAAAGAAGAACAGGACCACGAAGGCATCGCTGGGGTTGATGGAGAAGGCGAAACCCACGCCCTGGACACTGACGAGGAGCCCCTGGCCAATGACATAGCAGCCGGCCTTCCTGGGCTGTCACGGAGCCCGGGGGCCTCAATTCACGGGAGGCGAAGCCATGACGACAAATGCTTCAGAACTCATGCGGCTGATGGTCGTACGCGAGCCGGAAGTTCTGGCTGACGCTCCAGTCATCGAGCTCGTCCCATCGGACAAGCTGCAGAGCCTCGTTACCCGGCAAAATTATGCCGCGGCCCGCAAGGCACTCGCGAAGTTCGGGTCTGCGCCGGCGAATGTCTTCCAACGGGTCGAAGACGTCCCGCAATCAGCGCAACTGCTCGAATTTCGAAGGCTTGCCGAAGCGGATCCGGCCGCGGACGCCGCCACGCTCGTCAAGTCGGCGTTCGGGACAACGGCCGCCAAAGTGACTGTGGCGGCAGATTGGGCGCCAACGCGGCGGAAGATCAGCGATAGCATATTGGTCTTGAAGCTCGCCTATGGCGGAGGGCCGCGCCCGCTTGCCGAGCTTGCGGCGCTGCTGCAGGCCAAGGCTGCGATCGACAGCATCGCCGGCGGCGATCCCGCCGCTCCAAAAACACTGGCATTCCTGCGCGCGCCAATGATGCTCCCGGCGCCTTTCTCGCGAAGCTCCGCGGCGCCGCTGCCCGATCGGACCGAAGAGAAGCAAAAGACTGCAATCGAGCGTGCGAGCGCCAAGCTCAAAATCCTCGTCGACCAGCAGGAGAGGCTAACGAAAATCGAGGCGGGCCTGGCAGACTTGCGCAGCGTGCCCGTCAATTCCGACCATTTCACCGTCAGGGAGGGGACCAGCGGCGTCAACCTCCCCAAGCTGGTCACGCGCCGGAAACCGGACTCGCCGTTTGACGAACAGATCGCCGCGTCGGTCGGCAGTGCGTTCACTGCCCGCTGGGCGGCCCCTGTAGAGGGGTCGCGCATCTCGGAGGCTTCCCGATCTGCCATGGACGGCGGCTTGCGCCTGACCGAACAGGGACTGAAGAAACTGGCGCCAGATACGCGCAAGCTACTTTCCTCGCTCAATCTCGATCCGGCGGCCCATCCCGTGGAACAGCTCGCAAGCGCGCTGGAAGATGAGAAGGCGACGCTCGAAACGTCCGCCGCCGCCTTCCAGCCTGCCGAGAGGCGCATGGGCTTTGTCGCCGGCATCGGCGTTGTCGCCTCATCGCCCGTGAAAAGGCCGTCCGGGGACCCACCGTTCAAGCCGCTGGGGGGCATCAAGATCCCGCCCGGGCTCAACATCGACTGGGACAATCTGCTGACCGAGGCGGGCTGGCCTGGCCAGCCGCCCACCGAGCCCGAACCGGAAGAGGCGGACCTGGGGCCCAGCATGCTCCTGCCAGCCGGTGTCGGCCAATTATTCGTCATCAAGCAGCAGATCCTAGGCTACCGGTCGGGCGAAGTCTCGCACATTGAAAACGTGCTTCGTGGCGAGACGCGGGAGCGGAACCACCGGCGGCTCCAGCAGAGGGAGGAAACCACGGTCGACGAGACGTCAGTCGAGCGGGAGGACGAGAAAAGCCTTCAAACGACGACGCGCGCGGAGCTCGAGCGTGAAGTGCAATCCACGATCAAGCGGCAATTCGACTACGGCGCTTCAGCGCAGGTGTCGGGCGACTACGGCAAGATAGAATTTACCGCGGCGGGGCAGGTCCAGGGTTCGACGTCGTCGGAGACAGCAACCAAGACTGCCCAGAAAGTCGCGAGCGAAGTCGTCGAAACGGCCCGCCAGCGCGTCACCGAGCGCGTCCGGTCCGAGCGGACTCTGCGAATCCTCGAGGAAGTCGAAGAGACAAACATCCATAAATTTTCGGGCGAGGAACTGACCGAGCCTATGGTCGGGGTCTATCAATGGCTCGACAAGGTCTTCACCAATGAAGTCTGGTCGTACGGCAACCGAACCATGTACGAAGTCGTCGTGCCGGAACCTGCGGCCGGCGTGATCGCGGGGGCAACGGCTCCAGCCGCCCAGACGCCGCACCTGGTCGAAAGGCCGTACCCGCTCACAGTGTCCGTGCGCCTCCTCGATCCGGCGACGGTCGCGGCCTTGTGCGCCCAATATGGCGTCACCGAAGACATTGAGGCCTTTCCCGAGCCGGCGCTCGTCAGCGTGTCATTCACGCACTCGTCGGACGCCAGCGCCCAGGACAATTTCTACGCCGAGACCAAGGAAATAGATATCGCGCCAGGCCACCAGCTGGTTGATGGCTGGCTGACCGTGCGCGCCCGGGGCGAAAATCAAAAACCCATGATCGGTGTCACGCTGGCATCAGCGAGCCAGCGCGTGTTCACGCAAAACATCAAGAATGACGAAGTCCCCGACGGCCCGTTGCCCATCACGTTCGCGACGGATCAATTAGGATCGACCGTCAAGAAGCTTCAGGCTGCGATCGCCGTCGACGACTACAGTTCCTTTGCCGTCAACGTCACGATCAGGACCAGGCCGAGCCCGGCGACGATCGACAAGTGGCGCCGCACCGCATTCGCGGCAATTAGGAGCGCCTACGATGCCAAGCTCGCCGAATGGCGCGAGTACCAGTCGCAGATCGACTTCGAGAACCCGAGCGTTGCCGACAAATTATTCGGACGAAACCCGAGCTCGACGCGATCGCTCATCAAGCATGAGCTGCAGCGGCTCGCGATCGAGGTGTTCAGGAACCAGAGCCTGAACCTCGACCTGGTAAATGACGGCGCGGTGCCCGATGTCGTTCCGCGCACCGATTTCCAGAGCCTGTCGGAAACGGCGCCCGAGATCCTGTTTCTCTCGCAGGCTTTCGAATGGGAGAACATGACGTTCGTGCTCTACCCTTATTTCTTTGGCAGGAGGCGCGACTGGGCGCTCAAACTGTCCTTTGCCTCGGGCGACGAAACCATGGCAGAGTTCCTGAAGTCCGGTGCTGCCCGGGTGCAGGTGCCGGTTCGCCCCGGCTTTGAAGCGGCAGTCGATCATTATATGATGACACGCGAACCGTTTTTCGGCCGTGGCATGCCGCACATCGGAGACGACCTCTATTTGCCCTACGTCGATGAAGCGCGGGCCGCATTCGGGGTGGCGCTGGATGGGACGCATCACTCCGACATGGACTTCCAGGTGACGGTCCCGACATCACTCGTCATTGCCCGGCAGGGCCGGAAAATCGACACGGAAGGCGGCACGCTGCCGAAATGGGTCAAGAGCGGTGACCTGTGGGTTGAAGCTCCGGCCTGAGGCAGGCCGCCGGCGACGTGCCTGGAGAAACGGGCTTTCACAGCGTCGAACGCCGATTATCCAGACGAGCGACCCAAGGCAGTTCGACGATTGGGTAATCGGGCCGTGTCAACTCGTCTCCAGTCTGAAATCGCTTGTCGCCTCGTGCCGGCCGCGCAGAATATGCTGGCCGATTGGATGCGCTGAGCACCAGATCCGGCAGCGCGCTCCGCTCGGCACAGTTGAGCTGACCATCATGAAACTCGCCTATCACACCTGCCAGCGCCATCGGGCGCGTGAGCACTCGCGAGCCGATGCTTTTTCGGGAAACTCCTGGGATCGCCTAAGCAACTTTGCCAGGATCGGGGTCGAAGGTTCGTTTCCACTCAAGAGCAGTCATAGCCGGTGCGGAGGGTAAAGATCTTGCCGAACCGTCGTCGGAAGGCCGGAATTGTGCGAGGAGGACTTCTGCCTGAATTACGGCAAGCGCCTTGTCCAGGCGTTGATGAAACAACGTGACATCGCCTTCGTGACTGTTGTGAACTGCCTTACCAGCCATAGCTGACGGTAGCGCCACTGCCGTTATCCCCATCCTGTACCACGTCGGTTTCAGTATTTCGCCCATACTGGAAAATGCCATAGGCATTGTTGTTGCCATTCTGCCGCAAGGTTGCGGAATGACCATTGCCCCGTTGCTGGATGAAGCCGAGGTTGCCACGGCCAACCTGCGCAATGCCAGCTGCGTTACTCCGGCCCAACTGCCTAATGTCGGCGTCTTTCAGACCGCGGTAGAGCGAATAGACGCGTAGCCCGGTTGAGAAAAGACCCGCATCCTCGGCATTGTCCGGGGCAAGGTTGAACGAGATCCGGCCGCCGGCATAGGCGGGCACTGACAAGGCTACTTGCCCCAGGCTCGCGGCAAGAAGAGTGACGGTAAGGATCTTAAACACGTTGCGGGTCATCCTGATCTCCATTTGCCGGCTGCCTCAGCCGATGACCAACTTTCGCACCTTTAAGCTGAACCCATTCGGAATTGCCCGTTCAGTTGTCGTTCAGTCATTTCGGCCTGATTGAAAGCAAAAAGGGCGCCAGAAACCGGCGCCCTTTTAAAGAGATCTGCAGAGTGTGGAGTCCGATTAGTTGCTGCGCAACTGCTTCGTGCAGCTGAAACTCTTATCCCCAATTACGACATCCAGTGTCGCCTTGTATTCGGTTCCTTTGGAGTCGAGCGAGACGGTGCCGAGGGTTGCCGCATGTCCCGCTATGGCATCAAAATCGCCACTCTGGTTGATCGTAGAGCTTCCGCCTTCTCCTGATTTCTCGACATGGAAGGTGTAAGTCCCCCCGACATGCTTGTCGGCGTGGACCAGCGCATCCAGTCTCACTATACCTGCTCCAGGTGTTGCTTTGATTTCGCAAAGCTGCGTCTTTTCAGATTGGTTGGCAGTCGTCACGGCCGCAACGGCGCCAGCGGGAAGCAGGACCAGCGCGAGAATCGCCATCAGGCGGCGTTGATGTTTGACGCTATTTGGCATGAGTCGTCTCCCTAATGGTCTGCTGTTGCGATCTTGACCTCGTGTTGCGTCAGCATGGGGTCGCTTACGGGCAGGCCTGGACGAAGGCCGCGACATTGCCGTTGCCGCCCTGACTGACGTTGGCGCTGCACCCACGACCGACCTGGACACCAGCCGCGATGTTGCCATTGCCATCCTGGGTAAGGATGGTCGTGTGGTTGGAGCCAAACTGGCCGATACCAGCCACGTTGCGGTCGCCGTTCTGATATGTGGCGCCATAGTTGTCATTGCCTTCCTGACCGACAGCTGAAAGGTTATGGCGACCATATTGATGGCCGATAATCCGGTTATAGCCACCGCTCTGGTAGGTTCTGATCCGGTTTCCGTACCCTTCCTGCGTGCCACCGGCAGAGTTCGACCAGCCATACTGTTCGATACGCACATCGTTGGCCATGGCGGGAGCTGCGGCGGTAAGGCCAACGAGAGCGACGAGTGCGGTTGCAATGAAAGACGTGCGGATCATGAACTGTGTCTCCTCAGGCGGATAGGACCGCGTTTGAACGTCTTTCTTCTAGGCGCCCTCGTTGGAACCGGAGCTGAAGGCACCATTCAGTCGGGGTTCATTCGCGGGTTTATCGACCTGATCCCATCAAGTGCAGATGAGCTAAATGCGGCGAAATAGGACGGCGCGAAATGCCTGCGACCCGCAACTTGATCGATCGCGCCGCTGAGTTGCTCGGTAAGACGCGCACAGATTTCATGTTGGAGGCTTCCGAGCGCCGTGGCGAGGAGGTGCTGCTCGACCGCACTATCTTCACGGTAAGCCCCGAAATCTATGCCGAATACCTTGCCCGCTCGACGCGCCTGCGCAGCTCAATGAGCGTCTAACACGCACCATGTCGACTAAAGCGCCGTGGGATGAGGCGTGACCCTCAGCGCACCGGCACCCCTAGCCGATCATCATGAGCCGGCCAAATTCAATTCCGGCGTCCCCGAACTGGAGGACTGGCTGCGTCGCCGCGCCCGTTCCATTCAAATCAAGGGTGTAGTCAGCGCAAGATCGGGCGCTCGCTGAATCGTCTATTGGAAAAGCGGGCGCTTGCAGATCGTCCAGTGGGGGCCGCCCGCTTTCGGCCGCCTAAGGTCTCTGTGTTCGTGGCGATGCTCACCGACCATCGTGGCTGTATAGGGTAAGCCGATCGACCCGGGCCGGCCTCTGCCAAACAAGTGGCAATGGCCGCCACCGAACAAGCCACTATGATCTGCAATAATCAAAAGCCAGCAGGCCGACGGGGCGGGGGGCCACCGTCAACCATTGCGTCTAGGAGCATCAACTACAAGGCTTCAAGAACAATGGAGATGTCCAGATGCGGGATTGGTCGCGCTGTCGCGCTGTCAGGAACAACGGATGTTCTCGTCGCGGCTCAAGCTCGAGTTTGCTGAGCGAAATCTCATCCGCAAGATCTCTCGGCAGTGTTTGGTCCGTAATCCTATCCACGATAAGACGCAGCTCGACGCCTGGCAGATCGAGTGTGACCGAGCCCTTTGCTCTCAGATCCTTCCCGCTGACTTCCAGCCGTGCTTCGGGGGCATGTACATGCGGTGGCGGTTGAAGCGGGTCACCGATTTTGCTGTAGCCGTGGATTTTGGCGTCGATGGTAATGTGAGCGTCGTTTAGGTCCGAAAGTGTGAGCTCAATTCCGTCGACATCGCCGTGTGTTGCCGTTCGAAAGCCGAGCTTGCCGAGTCCGGTACGCCATACGCTTTGCTCAGGGTGGTCAAAGCCAACTCCGTGCGCATCGAGAAGTGCCGCGCCGGTCACGGCGACTGCGCCACTCCAATAGGCTGCCCGATAGCGATCCTTGATGCGCGCGCCGCCGAAACGGATGCGGACGCTGCGTTCGCTGAGGCCCGCCTCCGCATGTAGATCGCGGTTCCACACAAGGCGATCGCCGTCATAGAGTTGAACCTCTTCCCAGCCGGCATGGCCGAGCAGACGGTAGGAGAGCGGCGCCTCGGGTTCAGCGTTGAACACCTCGCCCATGAAATGCCGTCCTTGCCATAGCGCGGCGAAGCTGCGTTCACCGGTCGTGGCGAACGTGCGCCGTGCCCGGAGTGCGCTACCCACGCCGGCCCGGTCGAAGCGGTCGGCAATGACGCCCGTCAGTCCGCCGCGCGACCCGAACGTTCCTGTTGCCGGTGCGCCGCCGCCGCACCGGCCTTGGTGCTCGTCGCTCGCAGCCGATGCGCCAACCCTGTATCCGCGCGCGAGTGCTTCGGTGTAGAGCCAATGGAATTGTCCCCAGGCGGAACCAATCTCGATGAGACGTTCCAGCCCCGGATGATTCCAATCCAGAATGCAGCGCCGGCCGCCCACATGCGGGATCAGCAAATGGCCCGCCGGATCGTCCTCATAGGCGGCATGAAGCCGGTCTACTGGCCACACGCCGGGTCGGATCGTTCCGGCGGTCGTCTCATTCCATTCGAAAGAGCGAAGGGATTGCCCTTTTTCATCAAAGGGGAAGCGCGGCTTGCCATCACGAAGGAAGATGACGTTGCGGTCGCCGCCGGCTGCGGAGTTGCCGCACCACTCGGTGCCCGGGTAACAGACGAAGCGGCCGGGCTCGTTGAGGCCATGGATAATCTCCACGGCCTTGTTCCAGTTCGCTTCGGTGATGTTGAAGTCGTTGACGGTGTAGCCCACCACGTCAAGCCCGGCGATGTCTCGTCCGTAGGTGAGATTGTAAGTCGCGTCGTTGGTTCCGACAGTGTCGTCGGAGTGAACGTGCAGATCAGCGTAGAGTGGACGCATGGCGCCGTCTTCGCTCTGTACATAGGCGACGGCGACGAAAGGTTCATCGTCCAGCCGTGCTTCCAGTTTCCACTCGCCGGCTTCGGTGAAGGAAAGGCCGGAAATCCGCGCGAACGTCCAATCCTCTGCAGCCAGCGCGATCGGCTGCGTGCGTTGGGTCGTGTCTGGAGCAGTGATCACGAGCCTGCCCCGCAATTTGCGGTCATGGCAGGTGTTTCCCCATATGTCGTCGACGCGCACGATCGCATCGAAGGATTGACCGAGGCCAACAAGGCGCGGCGCAATGACCTGAAGAGCGTGGGGCTGGCCGGCCAGGATTTCGAGTTTGCAGTCGCCTGGCACTTCTGCAAATTTCGAGCTGCCCAACGGATCAATAAACAGCCGGAATCGGAATGCTTTCTCGACGAACGTCTGCACGCGCGTGCCGGCGCCGCCTTGTCGCCGATCGCCGAGACGGATGACGATCCTGTCGCCGGGATTGATGTAGCCATCGACGACATCGACGATGATGGCCTTCTGGAAAGGACGCTGGTGTCCCTTTTGGTCGAAGCGCACCTTCAGCGCCTGCACCGTTGCCGGACTCTGGCCAGGAGCCAGTGGCCCGGCGTGATATTCGGCGGAAACGTAGTTGGCGCCCGTCGGATCCGTTGTCTGGAACAGGGCCCAATCGGAATAGAATTTGAAGGCGAGCTTCAGCCATGCGCCGTCGGCAAGGCCAACAGCGCCAACCTCATAGACGAGTTCCAGTTCGGTCCATTCGCCAGCGGTCAGTGTCTGTTTCTGACAGGTGAGCCGTCCGAGGAACGGAAGCGTGTCGAAGTAGGCGGCAAGGCCCGCTGGGGAATGTACGGCTGCCTCGGATGCCTTGTGTTGCAAAGTCTCTGTCATGGGAGAAGTCCGTTATTGTCCGCGCCAGCCTTCGTAGTGGCGCTCTATACGTCGAAACACGAGGCTCTCCATGAGCCACGCGGTGAATCCGATCAGCGCGATGCCGAGAAGCACCTGTGCCGAATTGCCGACCTGTCCGCCCATGGCGACCATCCAACCGATTCCTTGGGAGGCGCCGATCATCTCGGCCGCGACAAGCGCCCGCCATGCCTGGGCAAAGCCGATGCGTAATGCGGCGATGAGGAAGGGGAGGGAGGCAGGAAGATACACATGGGCCAGCAGTTGAAACCGTTTGGCACCCAGAATGCGGGCTGCGCGCACCTCCCCATTGCCAATGGAAAGCACGCCTTCCCGGATCGTCACGGCCATCGGAAAAGCCGATGCGATGAATATGACAACGGCGATCGAGAGATAGCCGAGGCCGAAGAAGATCAAGGAGAGCGGCGCCCAGGCGATTGGAGGGATCGCCATGAAAAGGCCGAGTAGAGGCTGGGCGAACTCACGGAACGGCCGCCAAAGCCCGGCAGACACGCCGATCAGCACGGCCGCCAGGATCGCCGCGCCGAAGCCGCCGAATTCACGCAACAAACTGGCCCAAAACTGGCGGCCGAGTTCGCCGGATTGGATCCAGCGCAGCCCCTCGGCTGCCACCTCCCAGGGCTGTGGCAGCACGTAAGACGGAACCCGGCTGGCAGCGAGGCACCACCCGGCAAGCAGAAAGGGAAGCGCTGCCCAGCGCCAGGACGGCTGCGGAAAACGCAGCCGCGCTGTCAATTTCGTCATCGATCGAATCTCAGCGTTGAGCGGCCGCTTTGGCGGCAAAACTGTCGTCAATGATGTCGTCGACATTCAGCGGTTTATTGAGGATGCCAAGATCAACGGAGTAGTTGATGAGCCGCTGGATGAAGGCACGGTCGGACGGCTCGATTTCGGCGGACCAGCCAAGGCGTTTCCTGGCTTCGGCGACGATCGCCTCCGGCGGAACGACGCTGCCGTCGGCGGCCTTCACGGATTCCAGCTTGAAACTCCGTGCGATGATCCGATTGGCCTCTTCGGGGTGCTCCCGTAGAAAGGCGATGGCCTTGGCATTGGCCCGCAGCAATTTGACGAGGTCGTCCGGCCGCTCCCTCAGGGTTCTAGCGGGCGCTGCCACGACATACCATGGATAGCCCGGCAGAGCGCCGTTCACGTCGAATACAACGCGGCCAGCGCCGCGGAGCACCGACTGACTGATGAAGGGCTCCCATGAAAAGGCTGCATCCACCACGCCTGTATCAAGCGCTGCGTTCATATTGCCCACCGGCATCTGCGATAGTTGCAGGTCAGTGTCCGGATTGAGACCGGCAGTCTCTTTCAGGACGAAACCGCGCAGCAGCACGTCCATGCCGCTTCCTCTGTTGACGCCGGCGAGTTTCTTGCCTTTGAGGTCCGAGAGCGACTGAATTGAGGCGTCGGCCTTCGCGATCAAGGCTGCCTGACCATAGTTCACTTTGGCGATGATCTTCGCTTCGAGACCGCGCGCGGCCCATTGATAGACGGGTGGGGCGCCGATATAGGCCACATCGATTTCCCCTCCCGCCACGGCCTGTTGAATGACGGGGCCGTCGCCAAAACCCTTGAGCTCGACCTTCAGACCCTCTTCGCGAAAGTAACCTTCCTCCTCGGCGATGAGAGCTGGCGCGTTCGCCATCGCCTGGACCCAGCCGATGCGAAGCGGTGGGGGTTCCTGCGCACCAGCGGGCCAGGCAGCAGCAAGCGCGAGAAGAGCTGCGGGTAGAATATGTTTCATCGGATGATTCCCTTCAGGTAGCGCGTTGATGGCTGGTCATGACTGCGGCGATTTGCTCGGCGAGCCGCTCGCGCAGTTGCGCAAACAAAGGATCCGCGCGTGTGCTTCGCTGGTTGCGATGACGCGGCAAATCGATTGTCACTTCGGCCGTGATGCCGGCCGGAGGCAGACCGAGAACCAGGACCCGGTCCGCCAAATAGACCGCCTCGTCGATGTCATGCGTGATGAACAGTACTGTCTGGCCCAAACTCGACCAGATGCGGAGCAGTTCGTCGTTGAGGGCTGAGCGCGTCATGGCGTCGAGCGCTGCGAACGGCTCATCCATGAGCAGAAGGCGCGGCTCAAGCGCCAGCGAACGCGCAAGCGCGACCCGCTGACGCTGGCCGCCCGACAATCGGTGAGGCGGCTCTTCCGCATGTTCTTCGAGGCCAACAAGCCGCAGAAAATGCTGGGCGATGGCCCTTTGCTCCTGTGGCGATCCCCTGCGATTCATACGAAGGCCGAAGCGGATATTTTCCAGGACGCTCAGCCAGGGGAAAAGGTTGGGAGACTGGAACACATATCCGAGTGCCGGATGTTCCGGCGCAACCGGCGCACCGTCTATGGTGACATTTCCCGATTGTGGGCGCAGGAAACCGGACAAGAGATTGAGCAATGTGGATTTGCCGCAGCCGGAAGGACCGAGGATTGCTACGAATTCTCCCGGACGGGCTTCGAGCGAAAAACGTTCGAATATGCTGCGCCGGCTTTCGGGATAGGCGAAATCCATGCCATTCACCGAAAAGGTGGCACCGCGTGAAAGCTGCCGAGCTGGGGAAACAAATGCCATATCGCGTTTGAATAATCCGACGTTTGAATTGCCCCAGTTTGTAATACATTATAATACAGGCTATCAACGAGGAGCCTTCCCTTGTCCCGCAGCAAAGGAGAACGCTATTCCAAAGCTGCAAGAGTCCGTGGTCTTTTTAACCCCGATGGAAAACAGATGAGCCTGATACGCAACAACCCGGTGGCGATGTATCTCCAGATTGCCGATCGCCTTCGTCGCGAGATCGCCGAAGGGACATTCGAGCCCTCCGGGCGACTGCCATCGGAGTCGCAAATCATGGAACGTTTCAACGTCAGCCGCGTGACTGTCCGCCTCGCGCTCGATCAGCTCGATAAGGACGGGCTGATCGAGCGCAGGAAAGGCAAGGGCACTTTCGTTGTCGGCAAGCAGGTCCGCCATCAAATCGATACCCTGCGCAGCTTTCACGAGTCGCTGAAAGTGCAGGGCTTTGATGCCACGATGCGGATCGTCGAACTGACAGCGATTGAAACGCCGCCTGCCTTTGTCTCGTTGTTTGGAGCAAAATGCACACTGTTGGAACGTCTTCACGTGGTCGACGACGAGCCCATTGCCTTGGGTCGAAGCTTCTTGCCCGCCGTCATGTCCGAACTGGACTTGGAAACGGTCGAACGACAGCCGACTTATGCTCTCCTCAAAGACAAATCGGGCGCCGATATTGCCTCCGCCGACATCGCGATCTGCGCGCGCGCCGTCCCCTCTCGAATATCGTCGTTGATCGGCGCTGCCACGGATGCGGTCTTGCTTGTCCTCGAACGAACCTCATATTTCGATCATGGCGCCTGCGCCGAGTGGTCGGAATTCTTCATCAGGCCCGAGCGATACAAGTTTGTCCTTGGCAGTCGAATGTCCGCCTGATCGAGGACCTGGAGAAAAGAAGATCATCTGCCAGCGCGGCTCTGGCATCGCTGATTTCAAGATCAACGGTTCGTATCCGTTCAAGGCGAGAAAAGAACATACACATAATAGTGGCGAGACCAGAAGTTCGCGAGAATTCACCGAGAAGACCGACGGAGCGTCATCGCCAATTGCCTGTTTGATCAAGCTGACCATGTTGTGATGAGGGAGCCACTGCACTCGCGATAACATCGGCCAGATGATTGGCCAAAGTCGATGGAATCTCCCAGAAAATGCCTGACTTATCTTGGGAAATCGAATGTTGGACAGCCTTTAGCGAGAGTGCGAACGCCTTACGCCGAGCTTCGCTTGACGGTGGATACGCTCAACACCAAAATCGTGGTGTTGAAAGGTGAGTCGGCTTGCCTAGCTTGGCATTGGAGGTTCCCCATGCGGAGCAACCGCCGCTGGCTGCTTTGGCCAGCGCTTTTGATAGCATTTTTGCCGCTTGCGGGTATCGTTGTTTACTACAGTGAAATCCGCCAACTCGAAGATGCTGTCGGGCTCTTTCAATCCGGAACCCTTGACAAGACTGCTCGATCATCTCGCATGGCGGTCCGGCCTGATACGGCGGCTCCTTCTCCGTTCCCCTCGATATCTATATCGCCGTACCTGATGGAGATCCCGAAGCTGGAGTTGGCAAGTCAGTTTTTGCGGACGTGGCGGGTCTCGGGGCCTCACATTTGCGGCGCACTTCGAGAGGCAGGCATCGAGATGAGCGAATGGAAATCCGCATCGATTCGCAACCGCAATTACGAATGTTATTTTCAGCGCATCTATGAACGGAACGAAGTACGTCCTCTGAGCTCGACCTACCTCAGGGTTCGCGGAAATGAAATCGGCGATATCATGGAAATCGGCGCCAAGCTCGTTGGGCCAGACACAGACGCTCAGGGGCGTCTGTCCCCGGCCGTCCTGCGCATTTTCGAGATCATTGTGAAACAGGCGTGCTGGCCTGATTTCGAGGACGCACTTACGTCAATCCAAAACCTACGCACCGTCGAATACGAACGATTCGGAGCGCATCTTAGCTTCACGCGCGAAGCTGGCAGCGAAAATAGCTTTAATTTTGCTCTTGGTCTCAAGGCGATCTCTGATTCGCAGATGAGGACCAAGACCTTTTTTTCGACAGACCGACGGCTGGCCACGAGAGACCTCCGCAGTGTTCCTGCGAACATCATTCTCATGGACCGCCCGGTCACATCCCTTTCAGCCGATTGCGTTCAATAACGCGCAAGCACCAGTCGCAATCTGAGATCGAGCTGGGAATGCCACTGTGCATCGCCAGCTCCAGCGATCTTGAGCGATCACGCTGGCAGGCCGCTACTCGCCCCTGATGGGATCGCTTAGTTGCGCCACGGTCGGTTGGTGATTTCCATTCCCGATTAAAGGACGAGAACCACTCGATTGATTGACTGATCGAGTGCGATTTTTTCAATCTCCAAAAAGCAAAAATCCATTCGAGTTGCTCGTCGGGCAGCGATTTTCCGCGTCTGTTTCACGCGTTTCGCCGCGGCTAACTTTTTTCCCTGAGCGTGGCTGAAAGAGAATGCCATTTCTTATAATGAAATTTGTCTACTGATTTTATAGACTAAATATGCAACCAGTGAGTGATCGTGGCGCCATGACTTATCTCCTCAGCCTTCTCGACAAAAGCCCGATCGATCAGGGCCTCACCGCGGCGGACGCGCTGCGGGCGACGCTCACGATCGCCGCCCGAGCCGAGGAGCTTGGCTATCACCGTTTCTGGGTCGCCGAACATCACAGCATGCCCAATCTGGCGAGCTCCGCGCCGGAAGCGCTGATCGCCTATCT
This sequence comes from Rhizobium sp. R693, assembly GCF_002211315.1. Lineage (NCBI taxonomy): Bacteria > Pseudomonadati > Pseudomonadota > Alphaproteobacteria > Hyphomicrobiales > Rhizobiaceae > Rhizobium > Rhizobium sp. R693. The sequence goes on from NZ_LOKY01000007.1 coordinate 132,852, forward strand.
TCTCGCCAGGACATCAAGGATCCGTGTTGGCTCCGGCGGCGTCATGCTGCAGCACTACAGCGCCTACAAGGTTGCCGAGACCTTCAATCTTCTGGCATCGCTTGCGCCGGGGCGTGTCGATCTCGGCGTCGGCAAGGCGCCGGGCGGTTTTCCGTTGTCGACGCGCGCCTTGCAGGTTGCCGTCGATCCGGCGAGAAAGCCGGATTTCGCGAGCCAGCTTGCCGATCTCAACACTTATCTCTCCGCCGACCCCAAGTATGACGGTGCGCAGGCGACTCCTTTCCCGCCGACGGCCCCGGAGCGCTTCTTGCTCGGCGCCAGCGTCGAAAGCGCCGAACTCGCGGCCGAGAAGGGCTGGGAGCTTGTCTTCGCCGGCCACCTGAATGGCGATCCCGACAATCTGCGCAAGACCTTCGAAGCCTATGAGCGGGCATCGGGCGGCAAGCGTCCCATCCTGGCGCTTGCAGCCTTCGCCGCCGAAAGCGAGGACTATGCCCGCGAGCGTGTCGGAGGCTTGCGCATCGTCAAGGTGTTCCTACCGAACGGCCAGACCGTCAATGTCGGCAGCGAGGAGCAGGCGGCCGAATTTGCCCGGCAGGTCGGCGTCACTGATTACCGCATCGAGGAAAAAGTGCCGAGTGTGCTGCACGGCACGGCAAAGCAGATCCGCAAGGAACTGGACGAGCTTCACCGCTGCTACGGTGTCAAGGAATTCGTGCTCGACACGCCCGCGCTTTCAGTCGCTGAGCGCCTTGCCTCCATCGAGCTGCTCGCCGTCGAGCGCCTTTCCCTCGTCGCCTGACCTTTCCAAGGAGATCGATCCCATGGCTCAAAAGCACGTCACGTTCGGCATCATGCTGCAGGGCCCCGGCGGCCATATGAATGCCTGGAAGCATCCGAGCGGACCGGCCGACGCAAGCGTCAATTTTGATTTCTTCGTTGCGACGGCGCGCAAGGCGGAGGCAGCCGGCATCGCCTTCGCTTTTGTCGCCGACGGTCTTTATATCAACGAGCAGTCGATCCCGCACTTCCTCAACCGGTTTGAGCCGATCGCCATTCTCTCGGCGCTTGCGGCCTCGACCTCGAAGATCGGCCTCGTCGGCACTGTTTCGACCTCCTACAGCGATCCATTCACCATCGCCCGCCAGTTCGCCTCCATCGATCTCATCAGCGGTGGTAGGGCAGGGTGGAACGCTGTGACCTCGCCGCTCGAGGGCTCGGGGCGCAATTATAATCGCGAGCATCCCGAGCACGAGCTGCGCTACGAGATTGCCGAGGACTATATCGATGCGATCAAGGGTCTCTGGGATTCCTGGGACGACGATGCTTTCGTGCGCAATCGCGAGACCGGCGTCTTTGTCGACAAGGCGAAAATGCATCGCCTCAACCACAAGGGCCGTTTCTTCCGTGTCGAGGGCCCGCTCAATATCGGCCGTTCCAAGCAAGGACAACCGGTCGTCTTCCAGGCGGGCGCCTCGGACTCTGGTATCAGGCTTGCCGGCAAGCATGCTGATGCCGTGTTCACCAATGGCGGGCCGTTCGAAGAGGCGCGAGGCTTCTACCGTCAGCTCAAGGACAGCGTGATCGGACACGGGCGGTTGGCTGCGGAGGTCGGCATTTATCCGGGCATCGGGCCGATCGTCGGCGCGACCAAGGAGGAGGCGGAGGCAAAATATCAGGCAATCCGCAATCTCGTCACGATCGAGGAGGCGCTCCTCTATCTCGGCCGCTTCTTCGATCACCATGACTTCAGCGTCTACCCGCTCGATGAACCGTTCCCCGAGCTCGGTGATATCGGCAGGAACAATTTCCGCGCCACCACCGACCGCATCAAGAAGACGGCGCGTGAGAAGGGGCTGACGCTTCGCGAAGTCGCGCTCGATTCAGCGACGCCGCGTACCGCATTCATCGGCACGGCGGAGCATATCGCCGATGAGATCATCCGCTGGGTGGATCACGGCGCCGCCGACGGCTTCATTCTCGGCTTCCCCGTCATCACCGAAGGCTTCGCGGATTTCGCCGAGCACGTCCTGCCGATCCTCACCGAGCGCGGCTATTTCAATCCGGTCCTGAAGGGAGAAACGCTGCGCGATCACCTGGGCCTGCCGTTCCGGGAAAGCCGGTATGCGGCCGGGCCTAAACAGGTCGAACAGGGAAGGGCCGTAGGCGCCTGAGGCGCCGCCGGCGAACCGCCATGGACACCAGCACCCAGCACCCGCGCAGCAACGATCCGATCGAGAAGGGCATCGCCGCCTATCTCGACGAGATCATCGCGCTTCGCCACGATCTGCACCAATATCCCGAGCTTGCCTTCCAGGAGCTCAGGACCAGCAAGCTCGTGGCAACCCGTCTCTCCTCCTGGGGCTACGAGGTGGCGACGGGCATCGCCGGCACCGGCATCGTCGCCACCCTCAGGCGCGGTGCGGGCGGGAAGCGGATCGGCATTCGTGCCGACATGGATGCCTTGCCGATCGAGGAGGCGACCGACCTTGCCTATGCCAGCAGCAATCCCGGCGTCATGCATGCCTGCGGCCATGACGGGCATACCGCGATCCTGCTTGCCGCCGCCCGCTATCTCGCTGAAAACGGTCGTTTCAACGGCACCCTCAGGCTGATCTTTCAGCCCGCCGAGGAAATCGGCGCCGGCGCCCGCAAGATGATCTCGGAAGGCCTGTTCGAACGATTTCCGGTCGATGCGGTTTTCGGACTGCACAACTGGCCCGGTGTGCCGACGGGCCAGTTCGGTTTCGTCACCGGCCCGGCCATGGCGTCTGTCGATCAGGCGGTCATCAAGATCGTCGGCAAGGGCGGACACGGCGCCGAGCCGCATCGCGCCGTCGATCCGGTGCTGGCTTCCGCCTCCTTTATCACCGCCCTCCAGAGCGTCGTCTCGCGCAATGTCGATCCGCAGGACATGGCGGTCGTCACCGTTGGCTCGATCCACGCGGGCTCGGCTTCGAATGTCATCCCTGAGAACGTGGAGATGAAACTCACCATGCGGGCCTTCAGCGAGGAGGTTCGCCAGCTGCTGCAAGAGCGCATTCCAGCCCTTGCCCGGGCCCAGGCCGAAAGCTTCGGCGCCGAGGCGGACGTGAACTACCGACTCGGCTTTCCGGCGCTGGTCAACCACGCCAAGGAAACGGCGTTTGCCGGTGACGTCGCCTATGACGCGCTTGGTCTCGCCGCGATCGAGAAGGATTTCCGGCCGCGGACCGCGAGCGAGGATTTCGCCTTCATGCTGCAGGCCAACCCCGGCAGCTACCTCTTCATCGGGAATGGCGACAGCGCGCCTCTTCATAGCGCCCACTACGATTTCAACGACGCAATCATCGCGCCCGCCGCCCGCTACTGGGTGCGGCTCGCCGAAACTTTCCTCACTGATGACAACGGGTGATGAACGATATGAGCGATACGTTTCTCTATACCAGCCCTCTCGACCCGCGCGCCAAGCCGCTGATCGATGAACTGATCCATGAGTATGACAGCCGCTACGGCACCTATTTCAATGCCGAAGGTGCTGCGGCCGAGCTCAACCGCTATCCCCCCGAAGCCTTTGCCCCGCCCTACGGGAATTTTCTGTTGCTGATTCGCGATGGCGAAACCATCGGCGGCGGCGCCTTCAAGCACTATGACGAGCGCACGGCCGAGTTCAAACGCATCTGGACGCGCTCCGATCTGCGCCGCCAGGGCCTTGCCCGGGCGGTGCTGGTGGAACTGGAAGCCCAGGCCGCCCGCCAAGGCTATGTCCGCATCTACCTGACGACCGGCTTTCGCCAGCCCGAGGCCGTCGGCCTCTATCTGAACTATGGCTACACTGCTCTCTTCGACACGTCAGCCGATCCCGAAATCTACAAGAGCCTGCCCTTCGAGAAGGACATCACCCATCTCGCCGAGCCTGCTCTCGAAGACGCGGAACCGCGCCTGCGTCTCGCCGGCGCAAATCACTGAAAACGGCAAAGACCGACAATCAAAAAAGGGAAGCACAATGGCACTGACGACGGATTTTGCCGGCATCGACCCCGGCAGCAGGACGGCAGAATCGAAGGACTATTCCCGCTACCGCATCGTGCCGGCGCGCCATCCGGGGCGCCTGGCAGGCACGATCTTCGCCGCCTTCGTCATCGTCGCCGTGCTCTATTCCACCTTCACCAATCCGCGCTGGGGCTGGGGCGTCTTCGGCGAATGGTTCTTTGCCGAGCCGGTGCTCGTCGGCCTCGGCAGGACGCTGCTCTTGACCGTGCTTGCCGCCATATCAGGTTCCATTCTCGGAACGGCTCTGGCGCTTGCCCGTGTTTCCAAGTCGCCGCTGCTCTCCGGCCTCTCCTGGGGCTACATCTGGCTGCTGCGCTCCATCCCGGTCATCGTGCTGCTGCTGATCCTGAACAATCTCGGCTATCTCTACGAGACGATCAAAATCGGCATCCCTTTCACCGAAACGGTCTTCATCGACTATCCGACAGTGCAACTGCTGACGCCCTTTGCCGCCGCCTTTCTCGGCCTGACGCTCAACCAGTCGGCCTTCTTTGCGGAAATCGTGCGCGGCGGCATTCTCTCGGTGGATCATGGACAGCTGGAGGCCGCCGCCGCTCTCGGACTGCCGCGGCGGCGCCAGGCCTTCCGTATCGTGCTGCCGCAGGCTATGCGCTCGATCCTTCCGACCGGCTTCAACGAACTCATCGGATTGGCGAAAAGCACGTCCATGGTCTACGTTCTGGCGCTGCCGGAACTCTTCTACACGGTCCAGGTGATCTACCGCCGCAATCTCGAAGTGATTCCGCTGCTGATGGTGGCGACCGTCTGGTATCTGATCATCATGACGGGGCTGTCGCTCGCTCAGCACTATATCGAGCGCTATTTTTCCAAGGGAGCGGTGCGCAATCCGACACCGCTGCCCTTCCAGGCATTTTTCGAGCGCTTCCGTCGTCCGCTGCCGGTCTTTGAGACGACCGCCGACACCGTGCGCAAGATCGGCTTCCGGGATGCGGCGGCGTTGCGGGCGGCGGGCGGCGCGGTGCGCGTCCACGGTATCTCGAAGAGCTTCGGCTCCCTGAAGGTGCTCGATGATGTCGAACTCAGCCTCCCCGCCGGCAGCGTGACCGCCATCCTCGGCCCTTCCGGTTCGGGGAAGTCGACGCTGCTGCGCGCCATCAATCATCTGGAACGTGTCGATGAAGGCTTCATCTCCGTCGACGGTGATTTCGTCGGCTACAGCAGGCGCGGCGATACGCTCTACGAGCTTAAGGAAAAGGATATTCTCAAACGCCGTGCCGATATCGGGATGGTCTTTCAGAGCTTCAATCTGTTCCCGCATCTGACCGTGCTCGAAAACCTCATCGAAGCGCCGATTCAGGTGCGCGGCGTCAGCCGCGAGGAAGCCGTGCAATTGGCGCAGGAGCTGCTGGCACGCATCGGCCTCAGCGACAAGATCAATGCCTATCCGCGCCAGCTCTCCGGCGGACAGCAGCAGCGCGTGGCGATCGCCCGCGCGCTGGCGCTCCGCCCCAAGGTGCTGCTCTTCGACGAGCCGACCTCCGCGCTCGATCCGGAACTCGTCGGCGAAGTGCTCGATGTCATCAAGGAGCTTGCCCGTACCGGCACGACGCTCGTCATCGTCACCCATGAAATCGGTTTTGCCCGTGAGGTCGCCGACACCGTCGTCTTCATGGAAGGCGGCCGTATTCTCGAGGCTGGCCCGCCGGCCCGCGTCTTCACGCAGGCGGAGCATCCCCGAACACGGGAATTCCTCGCCAAGGTTCTCTAGCGCCTGACAGCGCTGGCGAAATGCCGGGCCGCGACGGGCTGCTCCGGCTGAATGACAATAACTACAACCTATGGATGTAATGGAGAAGGGGCATGACATTGAAAGATAGGGCAAGGCTTCTGATAGCAGGAGCCGTCATGGTCGCCGCGGTCGGTTTCGGCTCCGCTCAGGCGCAGCAGAAATTCGATCTCAGCCCCGAACAGCCGAACCGGCTGCGGGTGGAAAAGAACGACAAGCGCATCGCCGAAGCCAAGGACTTCAAGTTCGTCGAAAACGGCGTTTTCACCGTCGGCATCAGCTCGAGCGGCAATCTGCCGCTGCACGACTATGCCTCCGATTCCAAGACCGTCATCGGCTATGACGTCGATCTCGCGCAGGCGGTCGCCGACAGTTTGGGCCTGAAGCTCAATCTCGTTTCGGTCGCATGGGCGGATTGGCCTCTGGGGCTCACCTCCGGTAAGTTCGACGCGGTGATCTCGAACGTCACGGTTACGGAAGAGCGTAAGGAGAAATTCGATTTCTCGACCTACCGCAAGGATGAGCTGGGTTTCTACGTAAAGGCCGATAGCCCGATCACGGCGCTCAAGCAGCCGAAGGACATTGCCGGTCTGAAGGTCATTACCGATGCCGGCACCAACCAGGAGAAGATCCTGCTGGAATGGGACCGACAGAACGTCGCGGCGGGCCTCAAGCCGATCGAGGTGCAATATTACGACGACGATGCGGTCAAGACTCTTGCCGTGCAGTCCGGCCGCGCCGATGCCGTCTTCAGCGTGAACGCGACGCAGGCCTATTCTGCCGGGATAAACGGCAAGACCAAGCTCGTCGGCACCGTCAGCGGCGGTTGGCCGATCACCGCAGAAATTGCCGTCACCACACGCAAGGGCAGCGGTCTTGCAGCCCCCTTGACCGATGTCGTGAACGACCTAATCGCCAGCGGCGCCTACAAGAAGATCCTCGATACGTGGAACCTCGGTCCTGAGGCGATCGACAAGGCTCAGACCAACCCGCCCGGCCTGCCGAAGAGCGGTTCGTAACGTCGATCTAAAGCGCGTCGCGTTCGAGCGGAATCATGCGACGCGCTTTAAATTTTTGTTTTTATGCATGTCGTTGAACCCAAACCGCCACATGAGCGCTCCGCTCCCGCTTCTCGATGCAAACGGAGACATATCGGACGTGACGATCCTTCCCAAATCTCGCACATTGCTCTTCGTAGCCCTGGCGTCAGCATTGACTGGTTTCGGCGCTGCCCATGCGGCTGAGGATTTCGACCTCAGCCCGGAACAGCCGAGCCGGCTTCATGCCGCCAAAAACGATGCGGCCGTTGCCGCAATCCCTAGGGAATTCAAGTTCGTCACACCGGGCAAGTTCACCATCGCCGTCAGCCCCGGCAGCCCGCCGCTTGCCACCTATGCCACGGACGCCAAGACCGTGGCCGGAGCCGATCCCGACTATGCCTCCGCCATCGCCGACAGCCTCGGCCTGACGCTGGAGATCGTGCCGGTCGCCTGGATCGACTGGCCGCTCGGCCTCACCTCCGGCAAATATGACGCCGTCATCTCCAATGTCGGCGTCACCGAGCAGCGCAAGGAGAAGTTCGATTTCTCCACCTATCGCCAGGGCCTGCACGGTTTGTTCGTGAAATCCGATAGTTCCATCACCTCGATCAAGGAGCCGAAGGACGCGGCCGGCCTGAGGATCATCGTCGGCGCCGGCACCAACCAGGAGCGTATCCTGGTGAAGTGGAGCGAAGACGACGTCGCCGCAGGCCTGAAGCCGATCGAACTGCAATATTACGACGACGAGGCGGCGAGCCTTCTCGCGCTGCGTTCCGGTCGAGCCGATGTCATCGTCCAGCCGCACGCGCAGCTCGTCTTCATCGCGGCGCGCGACAAGAACATCAAGCCGGTGGGCACGCTGAGCGCCGGCTGGCCGGATCGTTCCGACGTCGCCATCGCCACCCGCAAGGGAAGCGGACTGGCCGATGCGCTGACTATCGCCACCAATCGCCTCATTAAGGATGGCACCTATGCCAGGATTCTCGCTCACTGGCACCTTTCCGAGGAAGCTCTGCCAGCATCCGAGACCAATCCGCCCGGCCTGCCGAAATATTGATTGCGGGAAGCAAGTCATGAGCGGTCGCAATATGTCCATCAGCCACATCGGCTTCCTCACCCCCGGCAACTATTCCGATGATGATCCGTTGTCGGGATTGGAGCAGACGCTCCAGCAACTGCACTATGGCGAGGCGCTTGGCTTCGACAGCGCCTGGGTCCGCCAGCGGCATCTGGAGCCGGGGATCTCGTCCGCCAGCGCCTTTCTGGCGGCGGCCACCCAGCGCACCAGCCGGATCGAGCTCGGAACGGCGGTCATTCCGATCGGTTATGAAAGCCCGTATCGGCTGGCCGAAGACCTTGCGACGGTCGATGTTCTCGCGCGCGGGCGGCTGAATATCGGTGTCAGCGCCGGCCGGCCGCTGCATGCCGAGTTGATTGCCCCGCTCGCCTTCGATGGCGACTGGACGTGTTTCGATTTCTCGCATGACCGTGTGCTGCGCTTTGCCGACAATCTGCGCGGCGCCTATCTCGGCGACGACGAGACCTTCATCGAGACGCCCTTCGGCCCACAGCGTCCGCGTCTGCAGCCCTATGCCAAAGGCCTGATCGACCGGATCTGGTATGGCGGCGGGTCACAGCACTCGGCCAGCTGGGCGGGCCGCAACGGTTTCAACCTGTTGACGGGCAATGTGATAACGGGGGAGGGGACCGACGACTTCTTCGTCGCCCAATCCAGGCTGATTAAAACCTATCGCGATTCGGGAACGCAGCGCCGCGTCGCGCTCGGCCGCGTCATCGTGCCTTTCGACAGCGCCGATGCGGCAACGCGCCGCCGCTACCGCGATTATGGCGGCGGCCGCCATGAGCGGACGCTTTCGCCGCAGGGCGAGCGACGTACCCTGTTCGCCCGGGATATCGTCGGCACGTCGGACGAGATTCTGGAGCGACTTTTCGCCGATCCGATCCTGCCGGAGGTCAGCGAGCTGCGGCTAGAGCTTCCTTACGAGTTCGTGCACGAGGAATATCGCCAGATCCTCCACGACTTCGCCACAAGAATCGCCCCGGAGCTCGGATGGAAAGCGCAGCCGGAACTTCGGGCCGCTTCCTGAAGGGCCGTCGGCAGACGAAATCACCCATTCGCCATCAAACCATCATCTTAGGAGGAACATTCGTCAGTGACCAAATCGGTGGAATATTTCTTTTCGATCGGCTCGCCCTGGTCCCACATCGGCTTCGACGCCTTTACCGAACTGGCGGCGAAGAACGACGTCGTTGTCACGCCCTATCTGACGACAGTGGTCGAGGAGAATGGCGGCATTTTCTCGCGCAACCGCCCGGAGATCCGCCGGGCTTATTGGACGCGCGACCTCAAACGCTGGGCGCGCGTGCGTGGCAAGGAATTGCGGCTGGAACATCGGCCGGAGCTCAGCGATCCGACGTCGGCATCCCTGTTCGTGATCGCCGCCTATCTCGACGGGCAGGATTGGATTGGCGTGGCCCGTGCCCTGCAGCATGCTTTCTGGAGCGAGGCGAGGGATATCGGCAAGGCTGATGTTCGCGAGGCGATCGTTACAGCAGCAGGTTTCGATGGCGCAGCGCTTCTCAGGCGCCAAGCCGATGGCGACGTCCAGAACAAATGGTCGGCAGACCGCTTGCATGCGCGCGACAGCGGCGTCTTCGGTTTTCCCAGCTATGTCTATGACGGTGAGCTCTATTGGGGCCAGGACAACCTGACCTTTCTCGAACGCCATCTCCGCGGCGACAGGCCTTAGAAGCTGGTCGAGCCAAAAACTGTAGCCAAAACCAATCGACGCGGGTTCGAATCCAATCAAGGCGATGAAACAGACGGAAACTGGGAATTTCTGCGCTTAGCTGCGTGCGAATTCCAGAAGCAGAGCGATGTCATGATTGTCCGCGGCGCGTAATGCCGCGACATAGCGTGCCCGCAATTCGCCAACGTTGGCCAGACTGCCACCGCCCCAGGTAAAAGGATCACCGCCAAGCCGCTCGATCAGGAGGTCGGCCGCGAGACGTGCGTGGCGCCCGTTCCCGTTCGGAAACGGGTGGATGGCGACGAGGCGATGATGGAATCTGATTGCTATCTCATCCGGCGGAAAGGTCTCGTGTTCAATCCAGTAACGGACGTCGCTCAATAAGCTCGCGAGCTCCATTCCAATACGATAAGCCTGAACGCCGATGTTGCGCTCCGTCGCCCGGAACGTGCCGGCCCACTGCCAGACGTCACCGAACATCCGCTTATGTAGTGTCCGCATGAAGTCTTCGCTGAGCATCCGTTCGAGTGGCAAGCGCCGCCGGCCACGCGCCCAAGCCGCGCCCTCGACGATGTTTTCCTGTTCCGCTTCGTTGAGGTCGCGGCGGTGAGTGATCCAGGTCTGGAGCAAACCCTCTCGTTCCTGCGGCTCAAGCGGCGTCGCGTCTTCAGGTTCCTGGAATAGATCTGTCATACGTCGTTCCAGAGATCGCGCTCAGAGAGCCTGTCGCGGATGTATGCCTGGACACGAGATTCAAAATCCGCATTGTCCGTGCCCTGGGCTTCCAAACGCATCGTGTGCGCGACGCGCTGGAGTTCGCGTATCGCGATCTTGCGCGCCCGCGCCTCGACAACGGCTTCAAGCGAGCTGTTTGGAACGAGGGCATAGACGAGCGTGCAATCCAGTGCCTCGGCGGCGCGGCGCAGGGTATTGAGTTGGATCGTTCCGGCGGCTTCCGACTTTTCGATTGATTCCACGGTTTGCGGCCGGACTCCAATGCGCGCGCCCAGCTGCGCACCCGTCATGCCGAGGGCATCGCGTAGCGCTCGTATCCATCCCTTTGGCGGTGCCCTAAACCGATCAATTGGTTGGAGCGCCTGAAGTCTTTCGTCAAGCCGTCCCCGTGCTCTTTTACGGGTGTCACTTTTCATTTTTTGCAGCCTGCAAACTGATATTAAATCACATATATCAGTTTATGGGCTGATTTTCAACTGCTATTTATCAGTCTATAGGCTGCTTCTTGGTATTCAGATAACAGTCTGTAGCCTGATTTGTATCGATTAAGTATCAGACTTCAGCCTGACCCATACTTCACCGGTCGGGTGGGAGCACATCACATCGCCCTTTCCGGCGACTTCTTGGGGGATCGCGCCACGAAGGCGATCGCCCGAAAACAGCTCAACCTGTCGGCAAAATAGCGAGTGGCATGACCGCGTTCGTGATACGTTCTACCGTGGCGTTGTTTAGCGGGAAACCAACGCTATGCCCTCCATGATTCTCTCTCATATCGCCTCATGCAAGCAGGTGCTGCGTGCGCCTCCTCGTCGATGGAGGAAGTCAAGGAACGCCTCTCGTCTCTCGGCAGCCAGGGTTCGATGCCGCCGATCACCTGAATCGAAACGACGCCTGGACGGCCTTCAACGCGCGCTCGGACGTTTTTAGGCCCGGGCCAACCGGCACCACGTCAACGATTTCCAGGCAATCCCCGGTCGCTGGATCTCACCGTAAACGCTTGGCGCTCGGCCCTTTACTCCGACTGTGGCAAACGGTCGCGCGGACTTATCGTGCTAGACAGGCCTGTGACGAGATGCTTGCATGCCACCGGCTGAGGGGCCGAGGTGGGGATATCATCATGGACATCCGAAATCTCCTTGCGAACGGCAAGGGGCGCATGAACGTGTCAACGCCGATCGGAAGCGAACCGATCAAGCTTCTTCAGTTGCACTCGCGGCCCAAGCCCGGTTACAGCATTGACAGTGATGAACGCACCGAAAGGAACGCACGCATGACGCAAGGAAGCTTTGGCTTTCCCCCTGCGGATTTTCGAGGACGCGCTTTGGGGGAAATTCATGCGCGACCTTATGCGCTCGTTCAGGCACCACGCGTCATCTTCCAGCTGGCTTTTTTGACGGAGAGCGCCGGGGACAATGACCATGAGATGCTTGCTGATTTTTCCCGCTCCAGCGGTGTTGCTCCACCTGCCCGCGAAACCAGCCATCATGCGATAAGCTGGGGCCAGGGAACGCTGCGCTGGGAGCGTCATACGGAGTTTTCGACCTACTTTTGGGATTGTCCGGCGCCCGACAGGTTCGGTGGACCGATCGCCGTTCATCCGTTCGGCGACGGTTTTTCGCCGCCGGGGCCCTTCATATCGGGAATCCGTCTGGAAATCCGGCCCGATACATTAGAGACAGCGCAGGAGATTACCGTTTTCGATCCGACGAGCCTGTGTCGAAGTGAACTGAGAAACGGCCAGGCAACAATCCTCACCGACTTTCGCCAGGACGGCGATGGATTGACGAAATTTCTGGTGATCGATCGTGGCATGTCCGACAGTGCGCGCGGCGCACTGGTCCAGCGCCTTCTCGACATCGAAACCTATCGCACGCTGGCAATGATGGGCCTGCCGCTTGCGCAATCGCTCTCGCCCGAAATACGTCAGATCGAGTCTGGCCTGACCGCCATTACGCAGCGCATGAAGCTGCATGCGCGCGACGAGGCGGACCAGATGCTGTCGGAGATAACGCGCCTGGCGGCCGAGCTCGAGGCAAATGCGGCGCTCAGCCTCTATCGGTTCGGAGCCAGCCGCGCCTACTACGAGATCGTCCAGGAACGCATTCGCGCCTTGGCCGAAACCGCGATACCAGGCAGCGAGACGCTTGGCTCCTTTCTCGAGCGGCGCCTGGCTCCGGCGATGCGAACCTGCCAGTCTGTCGAGGAACGCCAGGCGAATCTCTCGCGCAAACTGGCCCGGGCAACGGCCCTGTTGCGAAGCTGGATCGACGTCGAACTCGAGCGTATCAATGCGACGGTGTTAAACTCGATGGATCGTCGGGCGCAGTTGCAGTTGCGCCTGCAGCAGACGGTCGAAGGGTTGTCAGTGGCGGCAATCTCCTACTACGTGGTTGGGCTCTTCGGTTACATGGCAAAAGGTGCGCACAATGTTGGCTTCGAGGTGTCTCCCGAGACGTTGACCGGCCTGTCCGTTCCGATCGTGGTTGCCGGCATGTGGCTAGTCGTGCGAAGCATCAGGCGAAGACATGCCGAAGAGGACAGGCATTGACGCTTTTCCGCGGGGTAAGATGCCACCGGCGCGGTCAGGACATGAGCCGTCAGCCGACGACCTAAGGAAGTCATCATGGACGACAGCATCTGTCACAACCCGGGTTGCGGCACATCCCGCAACACCTCGGCCATGATCCGCAATTCAGGCACCGAGACTGATATCATCGAGTACGTCAAAAACCCACCGAGCCGCGATCGACTCGTCCAGTTGACCGCCGACGCCGGTTTGACGGTTAGGCAAGCACTTCGGGAAAAGGGGACGCCCTATGCGAACATATCCTCGACGCGAATTGCGCGCTTTCGCTGACCGCAAGACCAACACGTCGCTTTGGGTCCATTTGGCTTCAGATCTGCGCTGTTGAACTCTCGTAGAGAACCGCGCCGGTTGCGTCATCGACGCCGCTCAGGCTGACGTCGTAGCCCCAGAGATGGCGAATATGGCCAAGCGTGGCATCACGGCTGCTCTCTTCCAAGAGGATGCCATGCTTCACATTGTGCTGAAGCCGAAGCTGCCGATCCCCAAGCAAGTCGACGTCGACAACTTGAATGTCGGGCTGCCTGGCGCCGACATCATAGCTGTGGGCAAGTGCCGACCGGATCTTTGAATAGCCGCGCTCGTTATGGATCGCGGATACTTCGCAATAGCTGTCGGTGGAGCGATCAGAAAGCAGAAACAGGCGGAACTTACGGATCATCGCCGGGCTGAGATATTGCAGCATGAAGGACTCGTCCCGGTGGTTTGCCCAGGCGTCGAGCAGCGTCCCCTGCCAGTCGCCGTTGCCGGCAAACGACGGAAACCAGTCCCGATCTTCCTCCGTCGGCTCCATGCAGATGCGCTCGATGTCCTGCATCATCGCGAACCCCAAGGCGTAGGGATTTATGCCCGGAAAGCGCGGGTCGTCGAAAGCGGGCTGGAATACGACGTTGGAGTGGCTTTTCAGCAATTCCAGCATCGCCCCCTCGCTGATCCGGCCCTGGTCGAAAAGGCGGTTGATGATCGTGTAGTGCACGAAGGTCGCACAGCCCTCGTTCATCACCTTGGTTTGGCGCTGCGGATAGAAATACTGCGCAATGACACGAACGATCCGGAGAAGCTCGCGCTGCCAGGGATCGAGGATGAGGCTGTGCTTTTCCAGGAAGTAGAGCAGGTTCTCTTCCGGAAGATTGAGAACCTTCTTGCGTTCGGATGCGTCGCGTTCGGCATCTTCCGGGTTGCGGCTTTCGGCTGCCAGCGGAAGCGTGCGCCACAAATCGCTATAGGTCTGCTCTTCGTATTCCAAGCGCTCCCGAGCGCGCTCCCTTACTTTTTCCGAAGAGAGGCGGGGCGGGCGACGGTAACGGAAGACGCCCTGATCCATCAAGGCGTGCGCTGAATCGAGGATCGCCTCCACTGCGCTCAACCCGTGCCGTTCTTCGCATTTGGCAATGTATTTCTTCGCGAAGTCCATATAGCTCAAAATTGCGCCGGCATCGGTCCATTGGCGAAAAAGGTAGTTGTTCTTGAAGAAATGGTTATGGCCGAAGGCCGCATGTGCGGTCACGAGCGTCTGCATCGCCATGGTGTTTTCTTCCATGAGATAGGTGATGCAGGGATTGGAATTGATGACCAGCTCGTAGGCGAGACCGCGCTGTCCCTTGCGGTAGAGGTGATCCTCGAAGATGAAGCGTTTGCCAAAGGACCAGTGCTGGTACATCAAAGGCATGCCGACCGAAGAATAGGCGTCCAGCATCTGCTCGGAGGAAATGATCTCCAGCTGGTTGGGATAGACGTCCAATCCCATCTCATCGAGCGCGACCGCCTCGATGGCATCGTAGGCGCGTGAAAGGGTCGCAAAATTCCAATCGGAACCATCAAACAGCAGGCCTGAACTAGAGCGTCTCGCCATCTGGTCGTCCTTACTTGCGCGTGCGCAGGGCAGGCTGTCGGGTAAAGAGCTTGCGGAACACGGGGTAGATGTCTGCTGGTCGGGAGATCCGCGTCATCTGGAAGTTGGGCACCTCCCCGTCGACCGTGCGATAGGCGCGCCACAGCGACGTACCGTTGTCGGTCGTTCCAAAGATCTCCGTTTCGCGTTCGTCGATGATCTCGACATAGGCATAATACTGGCAAAGACGCATCAGGTGATCGCGAAGCAGCGCCGCACAGCGTTCGGAATCACCGCTGATGTTATCGCCATCGGAGGCCTGCGCGGCGTAGATGTTCCATAGATGTGCCGGATAGCGCTCCTCAATCACGCGAAGCATTTCCTCAAGGGCGGTGGAGACGACCGTCCCGCCGCTCTGCTTGCTGTAGAAGAACGTCTCCTCATCGACCTCGTGCGCCTCGTCGGTATGGCGGATGAAGACAATATCGATCCGCTCATAGCGGCGGGTCAAAAACAGGTGGAGCAGGACGAAGAAGCGCTTTGCAAGATCCTTTTCCCGCTCGCCCATCGATGCCGACACATCCATCAGACAGAACATCACGGCGCTGGCGTTGGGAAGCGGCTGGCGCTCGAAGCGATTGAAGCGAATGTCGACCGGATCGACATAGGAAATACGTCGACGTCGACGCTCCAGCTGCTCGAGTTCCTCGCGCAGCGCCTGCAAGTGCCGTCGGTTGGCTGCAGACAGGTCCTTCTCGGCCTCCAGGGCGGCGATCTCGTCCGCAATCGCCTTCACTGCGGCTTCGCTCGGCCGCTGTAGGGCCATGCGGCGGCCGAAGCTGTTGCGCATGGTCCGTCCGACATTGATGTTCGTGGGTGTTCCCGCCGTGCTGAAGCCGACGCGGTGCGGCTTGTACGTCACCGTTTCCTTGAGGCTCAGCTTGACCATGTCTGGCAGCTCAAGGTCCTCGAAAAAAAGGTCGAGAACCTCGTCGCGCGACAGAATGAACTGGAAGTCATCCTCACTCTCGCCGCGGCCCGCACCACGGCCGCTGCCGCCGCCACCGCCCTGCGGCCGCGACAGCTTGTCGCCCGCCATGTATTCCTTGTTTCCAGGCAGAATATACTCGCGCTCGCCGCTGTCGGAGGCGGGCTGGAAGGTCGGCTCTCCCGCGCCACGTTTCGGCATCGGGACGCCATGGGCGGCGTCCACGTCGGCAATCTTGTCGGACTTGACCTGTTCCTTGATGGCCCGCTTGAGTTCCTCGCGGGCACGCTTCAGGAAACGCTGCCGGTTGCCGAGGCTCTTGTCCTTCGGGTTGAGCCGGCGGTCGATGAAATTCGGCATCTGCCAATCCCTCGGTTCAGCATCGTCAACCGGCCTTGTTGACCCTCATGTACCAATCGACGAGCCGCCGAACCTGCCGAACCGTGTAGCCACGTTGCGTCATACGCTGGACGAATTCGGCGTGCTGTTTTTCCGTCGAGCTGTCCTTCTTGGAGCCGAAACTGATGACCGGCAGGAGATCTTCCACCTGGCCGAACATGCGCTTTTCGATCACTTCGCGAAGCTTTTCATAGCTCGTCCAGGCAGGGTTGCGCCCATGGTTCTTGGCGCGGGCGCGTAGCGTGAACTTCACGACTTCGTTGCGGAAATCCTTGGGATTGGCGATGCCGGCGGGTTTCTCTATCTGCGACAGCTCGCTGTCGAGTATTTCCCGGTTGAGGATTTGTCCGGTATCGTAGTCCTTGAAGTCCTGGTCTTCCAGCCATGCATCGGCATAAGCGATATAGCGGTCGAACAGGTTCTGCCCATATTCGCTGTAGGATTCCAGATAAGCCTTCTGGATTTCATGGCCGATGAATTCGGCGTAACGCGCAGCAAGCTCGGACTTGATGAAATCAAGGTAGCGGGCTTCTGTTTCCTTTGGGAACTGTTCGCGTCGGATCGCCTGCTCCATGATGTACATCAGGTGCACGGGGTCGGCTGCCACCTCCTTGGTGTCGTAATTGAAGGTTTCCGAGAGAACCTTGAAGGCAAAACGCGTGCTGATGCCCGTCATGCCTTCGTCGACACCAGCCGCATCGCGATACTCCTGCACGGACTTGGCCTTGGGATCGGTGTCCTTCAGGTTCTCGCCGTCATAAACGCGCATCTTGGTGTAAAGGGGTGAGTTCTCATGGACGTGGAGACGTGTTGCAACCGTGAATCGGCTGAGATTTTCGAGCACTTCGGGGGCACACGGGCTCTTTGCCAATTCGCTCTCGCGCAGCAGCTTCTCGTAGATTTGCCGCTCCTCGGTGACCCGCAGGCAATAGGGCACCTTGACCACGAGGATGCGGTCGAGGAATGCCTCGTTGTTTTTGTTGTTCTTGAAGTGCAGCCACTCGGACTCGTTGGAGTGAGCAACGACGATGCCCTGGAAGGGGAAGGCGCCAAAGTTCTCGGTGCCGTTGTAGCTGCCTTCCTGCGTCGCAGTCAGCAACGGGTGCAGCACCTTGATGGGCGCCTTGAACATTTCGACGAATTCGAGAAGTCCTTGCGTCGTTCTGTTCAGTCCGCCGCTATAGGAGTAGGCGTCCGGATCGGCCTGGCTGAAGTTTTCAAGCTGGCGGATGTCAACCTTGCCGACAAGCGCCGACACATCCTGGTTGTTCTCGTCGCCCGGTTCGGTCTTGGCGATTGCGATCTGCCGCAGACGGGAGGGCGTCAGCTTGACGACGCTGAACTTCGAAATGTCGCCGCCGATCTCGTCGAGCCGTTTTGTTGCCCAGGGCGAGATCAGGCCCGTGAGCCGCCGCCGTGCAATCCCGTACTT
Organism: Rhizobium sp. R693; assembly: GCF_002211315.1. Lineage (NCBI taxonomy): Bacteria > Pseudomonadati > Pseudomonadota > Alphaproteobacteria > Hyphomicrobiales > Rhizobiaceae > Rhizobium > Rhizobium sp. R693. The sequence continues at coordinate 150,411 of NZ_LOKY01000007.1, forward strand.
GTCTTCCAACAGCCCTGCCATCCGTTCGGGATGGAAGAGGCCGAGAGGGGACTCGAAGACGGGACTGATTTTGCCGTTGACGGCCAAGGTGTAGATCGGGCGCAACTCCATCAGTCTCTTGAGGCGCTCGGCAAGGGAGGATTTGCCGCCCCCGACCGGCCCAAGCAGATAGAGGATCTGCTTGCGTTCCTCGAGCCCTTGCGCGGCATATCTGAAGTAGCCGACAATCCGCTCGATCGTATCTTCCATTCCGTAGAAATCAGCGAAGGATGGGTAGATCTTGACGGTGCGGTTGGCGAAAATCCTGCCAAGCCGCTCATCTGCGCTGGTATCGATCAGCGTCGGCTCGCCGATTGCCTCGACCATCCGTTCCTGTGCCGTCGCATATAGGCTTTTGTCATCGCGGCAGGCGAGCAGATATTCCTGCAGGCTCAATTCTTCTTGCGCGGCGCTTGTGTAAATTTCCGAGAAAAGATCGAAGACGTCGCTTTCACCTTTTTGCATGATGCTCTCCCGCGGCCGGCTGGTTAAGACGGGATCGCTGCCCTGTCGGCGCGCCTGTTGAGAAAACGGCAGAACCTAGTATTCGTTCCTTCAAATACTTAGAGGAGTTCGAAATTGGCTTGGGAAGGCCATATAGCATCTTTGTCGTCTCCATTCTTGCGCTCGATCGCGACTCAAATGTTGAGCAGTGCTGATTGCTAATATGGCACGAAAGACGTGCAATAACCATGGGTAAGGTAATCACGCTATCGGTAGGAACGGCGTAATTTCGGTTGATACAACGCTACGCCGGCGAACAAAATTACACTTTTGACTGGTCGCATTGCAGTGGATGGCAGCCTCCAGACCCTTGCCATCCCTACCTAAAAGGGTGCGGGGACCTTCCGGTCCCCGCCCGGTTCGGGTGTTCAGCTGATGCCGCCGAGGCAGACGTATTTAATCTCCATAAATTCCTCGATGCCGTATTTTGAGCCCTCGCGTCCGAGGCCGGAGAGCTTGACGCCACCGAAGGGTGCTTCGGCCGTCGAGATCAGCCCGGTGTTGACGCCGACCATGCCGTATTCGAGCGCCTCTGCGACCCGGAACACCCGGGCGAGATCCTTGGCATAGAAGTAAGAGGCAAGGCCGAACTCGGTGTCGTTGGCCTGGGCGATCACATCGGCCTCGTCCTTGAAGCGGAAGAGCGGCGCCACCGGCCCGAAGGTCTCCTCGCGGGCAACCGCCATCTCCTTCGTGACATTGGCAAGCACCGTCGCCTCATAGAAGGTGCCGCCGAGGCGATGGCGTTTTCCGCCCTGGATGACACGCGCCCCCCTGGCAAGGGCGTCGGCAACGTGCTCCTCGACCTTCTCCAGCGCCGGCTGGTCGATCAGCGGCCCCAGAATGACACCCTCGTCGAAGCCGTTGCCGGTCTTCAGCTTGCCGACGGCTGCCGCGAGCTTTTGTGAAAAAGCATCATAGACACCATCCTGCACGTAGAGCCGGTTGGCGCAGACGCAGGTCTGGCCGTTGTTGCGGAACTTGGCGATCAGTGCACCCTCGACGGCGGCATCGAGATCAGCGTCGTCGAAGACGATGAACGGGGCGTTGCCGCCGAGCTCCAGCCCGAGCTTCTTGATCGTTGGAGCGCTTTGCTTGTAAAGCTCGGCGCCGATTTCGGTGGAGCCGGTGAAGGTCAATTTGCGCACGCTCGGATTGCCGGTCATCTCGGCGCCAATCTCGCGGGCCGAGCCGGTGACGACGGAAAACAGCCCCTTCGGAAGTCCGGCGCGCTCGGCAAGAACAGCAATCGCAATGGCCGAGAACGGCGTCTGGCTGGCCGGCTTCAGCACCATGGCGCATCCGGCAGCCAAGGCCGGTCCAGCCTTGCGCGTGATCATGGCGTTCGGGAAGTTCCAAGGGGTGATGGCGGCAACGACGCCGATCGGCTGCTTCATCACCATGAGGCGCTTGTCGGGCTGGTGGCCGGGAATGAGATCGCCGTAGACGCGCCGTGCTTCCTCCGCGAACCATTCGACGAAGCTTGCACCATAGACGATCTCACCGGTTGCTTCGGCAACCGGCTTGCCCTGCTCTGATGTCAGGATGCGGCCAAGATCATCCTTGTTCTCGATCATCAGCTCGAACCATTTGCGAAGAATGCCGGAGCGCTCCTTGGCGGTGCGTGCCGCCCAGCCCTTTTGGGCAATGCGTGCCGCCTCGATCGCCGCTTTCGTTTCCGCCGCGCCAAGCTTCGGCACCCGACCAATGACCTCGCCGGTGGCCGGGTTGTTGACCTCGATCGCATTCGAGGGATCGGCCTCGATCCATTTGTCGCCGATGAGAGCTGCCTGACGAAAGAGTGTCGGGTCCTTGAGGTTCATCTTGTTCATCCCATCCAAATTGTGTCGGTCCCGCTTCTGTGAAGCCTTTAGGCAATGTCGGCATCTTTTCCGCCGTGTCAAACTCATCCACCCAAAAACGGTCGCAGCATGCAGCAGCATGTACAAGAGCGGCAAGATTTGACCGTGACGGAGAGACGTTCTTGACAACCTGAGGACAGGCGCAGGATTTTCGGGAACCTTTCGGATCGAGCGCCATCTATAGCCGTGGTAAGGAGATAATGATGTCGCACATTCGAACCGATCGGACAGAAAGGCTCGACACACTTGCCGATGTCGAGCTGGTGCGTCTCGCGGTTGCACGCGATCGCCATGCATTTCGCGCAATCATGACCTCCCATAATCAGCGGCTTTTCAGGCTCGCAAGAAGCGTCGTTCGCAACGACAGCGAGGCCGAGGACGTCGTTCAGGAAGCCTATGTGCGGGCATTTGCGAACCTCGATCGCTTCCGGGGAGACGCGTCGCTGGCCACCTGGCTGTCACGCATCGTGATCAACGAGGCACTCGGGCGGCTACGCAAAAGGAGACGTGCGGCGGGCGTGGCAATTTCGGCGGAGCAAGGCGGTGGAGCGACGATTGTCCAATTTCCTGTCGACAACAGCGGCGGCGATCCGGAGAGGACGATGGCACAGCGACAAATCTTGCAGCTGGTCGAGGAGGCGACCGACGCGCTTCCCGACATCTATCGAACCGTGTTTGTCGCGAGAGTGATCGAGGGGCTAAGCGTGGAGGAGACAGCGCAACTGCTTGGTCTGTGCGCAAAAACCGTCAAGACCCGGCTGCATCGCGCCAGGCGGCTGGTGCGGCAGCGCCTCGACGAAAAGATCGGCCCAGTGCTCCTTTCCGCATTTCCCTTTGCCGGTCGCCGTTGCGAGCGTCTGACGGCTGCGGTGCTGAGCCGCCTCGGTATTCCCGACTAATTTCGGGAACCTAATCGTCTGACCAGCATCCAATGTTCGTTCCAGACAATAACACCCGGGCTTGCGGCTCGGGCGAAGGAGGTTCTTATGCATACTCGACAGATTGCAACCCTGACTGCGCTTTGCATGTTCGGCTTTACGCCCTTGGCATGGGCTGCGGACAAGCCGACGGACGCCCAGATCGCTCATATCGCCTATACCGCTGGCACCATCGATGTTGAGGCTGCAAAACTTGCGATCTCAAAATCCAAGAACAAGGAGGTTGTCGCCTTCGCTGAGGATATGGTGCGGGATCATGAGGCCGTGAACAAGCAGGCTCTCGCATTGGTCAAGAAGCTCAAGGTCACGCCTGAAGACAATGACACAAGCAAGTCGCTGACCAAGGCCGCGACCGACGAGCGTGCGAAACTCGCCAAACTTACCGGAGCAAGCTTTGACAAGGCCTATGTCGCCAACGAAATCGCCTACCACAAGCAGGTCAACGGCGCGCTCGAGACCCTGCTGATCCCGTCGGCAAGCAATGGCGAGCTCAAGGAACTGCTGCAAACCGGGCTCAAGGTCTTCCAGGGTCATCAGCAGCATGCAGAACATGTCGCTGCCGATCTGAAGTAGGAGATATCGGCATGTTAAAACGGCATCAGTGGATCATTGCGGTCGCTGCGTTGGCCCTCGGTGCCGTTCCAGTGCGGGCGGAAATGGTCACGGTGACCATCGAAAAGATGATGTTTTCGCCTGCCGAGATCAACGCAAGGCCGGGAGATACGATCGAGTGGATCAACAAGGATGTTCTCGCCCATACCGCGACGGTAAAGGGTGACTGGGAGGTGGTCATTCCCCCCGGGAAATCAGGAAGCGTCGTGCTGAAGACAGTCACCTCGATCGACTATTACTGTCGGTTTCACCCGAACATGAAGGGTCGTATCTCGGTGTCGGCACAGTAGCGAGGTTTACGATCGCTGCGATGCATGCTGCACTTCGCCGCGACATCCGCCATGGCTGCATGAAACCATCTTCGCGCGGCGGTCGCGCTGTCCTATACAGCGTTCATGTATTCGCTGGAACGTCCCATATCCCTCGAGGAGATCGTGAAGAAAAGCCGTTTTCTGGCGATCGGTTTGCCGATCGCCAGCGAACTCGAGGCGAAGGCGGCGCTTGGCCGGCACTCCCATGGCGATGCCAATCATAATTGCTGGGCCTGGCGCATTGGCCAGGCGTATCGCTTCAGCGATGACGGAGAGCCAGGCGGAACGGCAGGAAAGCCCATATTGCAGGCGATCGACGGTCAGTCTCTCGACAAGGTCCTGGTGATCGTGACGCGTTGGTTTGGCGGGGTTCTTCTCGGTACAGGCGGATTGATCCGTGCCTATGGCGGCACGGCTGCCGCCTGCCTCAAGGCCGGCGAACTGGTCGAGGTCGTCCCAACCTTGGAGGGTACGATCAGCGCCGGGTTTTCCGATCTTGCGATTCTCAAGGCAAGGCTCACGGCCTTTGAAGGCGTGCAGGTCCTCAGCGAGACATTCACCGGCACCGGTGCACAGATCAGGGCGCGCTTCCCCGAGGCGAAATCGGAGGAAATTGCCCGGCTGATCGCCGATACGACAAGCGGTCGGAGCGCGCTTGCCCTGAAAAACCAGCCTAGTGTTATTCCGCCGGGTTGGTGATCCGCGCCGGCAAATGCCTGTGATCAGGAGCGCAAATTGAGCCAGGCGATCCCTTCGTCACCATTAGCTAGCCGCCGGTGAATTGAAATTAGCCGAGATCGCACTTTAAATTAGCCGAGAACTCGGTTAAGAATTGCCAATGACAAACTCGCCGCTCCTGAAAAAGCTGATTGAACGAAAAGCCCGACCGATCGTCGAAACGGCGCTGGCTGACACACGTGTAGTGCTTATTGCCGGCCCGCGGCAAGCCGGAAAGACGACTCTCGCGCGACAGATCGTTGGTTCCGATCGTCCATATATTACCCTCGACGACGTTGGGTCGCTCAATGCAGCAAGGACCGATCCGATTGGCTTTATCCGAGGCATCAAACGGGCCGTGATCGATGAGGTGCAACGGGCGCCGGAACTCATCCTGGCGATCAAGGAAAGCGTGGATCGCGATGACGAGCCCGGGCGGTTCTTGCTCACGGGCTCAGCCAATCTGGCCACCGTTCCGGCGATTGCGGACTCGCTCGCCGGTCGTATGGCAGTCGTCCCATTGTTGCCGTTTGCCCAGTCTGAAATCAGGGGCACCCCGGGGCATCTGCTGGATCGGCTGTTCGCGGGCGAAGAGCCTTCCGCCGGCGAGAATGCTGTGGTTGGGGACGATCTGTTGCGAACGGTGCTACAGGGCGGTTATCCAGAAGCATTGCGACGGCCGACGACTGACCGGCGGACTGCCTGGTTGGAAGATTATGTCGATTTGATCCTCGATCGCGATGTGCGCGATATCGCGAATATCGATCAGTTGGACCGGCTTCCGCGGCTGCTTGATGTCCTTGCTGAGCACGCCGGACAATTGGTGAATAACAGCAGCTTCGGTGCAGCGCTCGGATTGTCGAGCATCACCGCACAGAAATACGTTGCTATCCTCGAGCGCCTCTTTCTGATCAGGACACTGGTTCCTTGGTCCAACAACCGCTTGAACCGGCTCGTCAAGACACCAAAGCTCCACTTTCTGGACTCCGGATTGCTTGCCACTTTGCGAGAGGATGAAGCGGATGCATTGCGCGACAACAAAAGCCGTTTTGGTGCTCTGCTTGAAAGCTTCGTGGTTTCGGAACTGCTGAAGCTGGCATCCTGGTCAGACCGGCGCTTATCCTTCTCGCACTATCGGACCAGAGACCGGGATGAAGTCGATGTCATCGTTGAGGATCGGCGCGGTCGGATCGTCGGAATAGAGGTAAAGGCGTCTGCAACGGTAAAATCTGACGATTTCCGCGGGTTGCGCCAGTTACAAGACGCAGTCGGCGATCGTTTCGTGCGAGGGCTCGTCTTGCACGACCACGACCGAGTGACGCCATTTGGAGAAAAGCTCCAAGCCGCCCCGCTATCTCTTCTATGGACAATGTGAGCCGCGAGCGGGCGGCGCTCGGCACCAAACGGCGTCAACCAATCGGTCTGCAAGTCGATCAAACGTGGCCTCGAGACGAAAATGCTTAGGATGGGGGCGTCACATAAAAAAATGGGCACAGATATACCCTGAGGGACCCGGGTGTCTGGAATCACCTGTTTTTCGCACATCACCGAGATTGGATGGGTTTGGGACCGAGCCGCTATTTCCATTCGCCCGTTGAGCGCGCAGATTGTCTTGTCGCGACTTTCGGGGAGCAACCTTTGATGCGCTTGAACGCGGTTCCGAATGCACTTTGAGATCCATAGCCGAGCGTTGCAGCGACATCAGCGATGCCCAAACCTTGATGAATGAGATCTTCACCGATTTGCATCCGCCACCTGGTGACGTAGTCGATCGGGGTCTGCCCAATCGCGACATGGAAGGCTTCTGCGAAGGACGTACGCGACATGCCGGCGACCTCGGAGAGAGCCTTCACCGTCCAGCTTCGCCCAGGTTCAGCATGGATGCGGTCGAGCGCCGCTCCGAGGCGCGGGTCAGTCAGCGCGCCGATCCAGCTCCGGCTCGGCGGCCGCCGATCCATCCCCTGCACGTCGCGCTCGGCAAAGGCGCGTAGCATCTGTACGAGCAGCATATCAGCGAGATGGCGCCGGATCAGGTCCGATCCCATCCGGATCTGACGGAACTCGCCTTCCATGATCTCCAGGGTCCGGCTCAGCGTCGATGCTGCCGGGGCGTCCCGAGGCAGGAGCATCAGATGTGGCAACGCCTCTGTCAGCAAGTGTTCGTGCAGTGGGTTCACCCGAAAACTGCCGCCCAGCAGCACCGTGTCTGCCCCGCCGTAGCGTCCGACATCCGAACTTTCCCAGTCGATCACCTTCGCGCCGTCTTCTGGGGGAAGCTGTGGATCGCTCGCCAGAACATAGGCGGGCGTTTGCGACAGCAGGAACACGTCGCCCTGCGCCATCTGCACGGGGGGATGATCGGGATGCAGCATCCAGCACTCGCCCTGGATCACCGCGGCGAATTTCAGTGCCAGCTTCTCGGGAAACCGCAAGGACCAGGCGCCCGCCGCTTCGAGCCGTGTGCAGCGGGCGCTGCGCAGATCGAGCAGGCTGAAGATCGAGGTCAGGGCATCGGTCATATTTCGGACGATCTCAACAAAACTAAGGACAGAACGATATAGATAAGCCGGATCGCAGGCAATACCTTTGCTCCAGTCGAAATGGAGAACGGCGATGGAAAACGTAAAGAGCAAAGTGATCGCAATCACAGGGGCGAGCAGCGGGATCGGACGTGCCACTGCTTTGCGGCTGGCCTCCCACGGGGCAATGCTGGTGCTTGGCGCGCGCCGCACCGAACAACTCGAAGCCCTTCAGCGTGAGATCGAGGCGGGGGGCGGTAGCGCCGTCTTCCGCCAGACGGATGTGCGGGACCGCACCTCCATGCAGGCGCTGGTGGACCTGGCCTGCAATGAGTTCGGCCGCCTCGACGTGCTGGTCTCCAACGCCGGTATCGGCCCGATTTCCAAGCTCGACGAATTGCTGCTGGATGATTGGGATGCAATGATCGACATCAACTTCCGCGGCGTGCTCTATGGCATCGCCGCCGCCCTGCCGGTCTTCCGGAGTCAGAAGGCCGGGCAGTTCGTGACCATCATCTCAACCGCGGGCCTACGGATCGTGCCCGGCCAGGCGGTCTACGCTGCGACGAAAAACGCGGTGCGCACGCTGCTGGAAGGACTGCGCCAGGAAGCCGGACCGACACTGCGCGTCACTGGCATTTCCCCAGGCTACGTGCGCTCGGAATTCGCCAACAGCATTCCCGATCGGGCGCTGCGTGAGCAGGTCGCGCGCGGGATGGAAACGGTGGCGCTCGACCCGGATGCGATCGCGGGCGCAGTGGAGTTCGCTATCGCCCAGCCTTCTGACGTGGACGTCGGCGACATCGTCGTGCGTCCGACTGCTCAGGGGTAGGCGAATGCCCAGTTCCGGCATGCGGCCGTTTACGCGTCGATCGGCGAAGAGCCTGGATTGGTCGGCAGCGCGCGATGCTCTCCTTGCCACAGCGTTGATGAACGCGATCTCTACGCCGAATGGGATGATCGACCTAGGCCGTCGACTCATAAACTCTGACACCAGATCCTTGCGGCGACGAGTTTGACAGCAGCAAGATAGTTTTCCGGGCGCTTGTCGTAGCGCGTAGCGATACCTCGAAACTGTTTGATCTTGTTGAA